>CANRGT010000006.1 GCA_947630185.1 uncultured Clostridia bacterium
TTTTTTATAGATAGTTTCTTTCTATCTTTTCTTATTGGTTTCTCAAAGGTTTATTGTTTACTTTTCAATGTGCTTTTCGTTCGCTTGTTCAAAGTGAACGAATGTTATTTTACTACTTACCTCGCAAAATGTCAACACCTTTTTTGAAATTTTTCAAAAATTTTATTCAAGCTTTTATAATTTGTATAAATTGCACTTGCTTTTACAGAATTGCATTTAACTTTTCACTTGATGAAAATTTTAAAATAACCTCTTAAAGCGCAAAATAATAAATTAGTATAGCTGCTATTTTTATAAGTAATTTCCTTTACTAATTTATCTTTCACATATTGTGTGCTTGCTTAGTAAATTGTACTTTAATTATAATACCATATTGTTTTCATAAAGTCAATACATTTTTTGTCGATTTTTGAATATTTTTTATAAAAACTTTTTGATATTTGCTATTTTTTTGGCTCTGTATTTATAATATCATATTTTATTATGTAAATCAATAGTTTTTAAGTGGTAATTTATGGAAATTATGCTTTGTAAAAAATATTATAATTGTTTATATCTATTGATTTATCTCCATTTATATTTAGCTAAATTACACTTATATTTCCACTAGTATTACATCATCTCCTATGCATTTGATATTCTGCCATTGTATCACAATATCATTACTTGCTGAAAACATACTAAGTATTTTGTTACTCCCCGGAACAATGATTGATGTGATTGTTCCACTTTCTAAGTCTGCACATACATCTTGCACAAATCCGAAGCCTTCTTCCGTCTTTAATGTTTATGACTTCTTTGTGTTTAAAATCCATTCCTCTCTGTCCCATATTTTCTTTTTTGATTATTTTAAATTTCAGCTACATATTTTTATACTCTACTTTTAAAGTATAAGTTTTATTATTATCTTATTTAAAATAATCTTCTCCCTTTATAAATTTTATTCAATTGAATTTATAATTTTAAACTGTATTTGTAATTTTGTTTTTCAATTGTTTTCTTTTTATTATATGAAGAAGATTTAAAAAAGTTGCTTTTTTTAGTAAATTTTAGTTTTACTTTATCCTTAAATATTTAAGGGAAATTTACTTTCTTGCAAAAAATCTTTTTATTTTATTTAGAATTCTTTTAAATATATTTTCTTTATATATAACAAGATTTATTTCTGTTGATTTTTCTTTATTGTCTTCTAATTGCTCTATATTTTCTTTTCGTTTATTTGCAAATATGTCTACATTATATTGTTCCTGTTTCTTTAGTTCATTTTTCTGTCTTTCCTCATTTTGCATTCTTATGATTTTTGCCTTTTGCTCTTGAGTTGATGGATAATTCCTAAATAAATTAAATAATATTGCCTTTGTTTCTGGAAGCATTAGTTGCTCTTTTAATTCTAAATCTTCATTTAGTTCATAAAAATATTCTTCATTTCTATTTAGTCTTATTGCATCAATAACTTTAGGAGGAATTTTTTTATATTCTTCATCATTTAAGTCTTGTAATTTGGAAATATAAAAATATTAATCTTTCGCGAACATCTGGTTGACATTCTTACATAAATATTATATAATACTCCACGATGAGCAAAACAGAGTGTGGCGTGTCGCCTTCATACGAAAGGAGGGCGATGCATATGTTATTGGATCAAGTCTTCTTAATTATAATCTACATATTATTTATAGAACTTGTAATGGTAACTGTTGTCGCTGCCATCTTATTTGTAGCTTTAGCCTATACAATAAGAAAATTAGACAACAAAAAAAACACATCTCTGTCTGGTCAATAGAGATGTATTTAATTTTTTAAAAACTATCTAGTGACACGCCACATTTCTGTGGTCGCTCATCTTATATATTTATTATACAGGAATATATAGAAAAAGTCAATGATTTTTGCAATATAACTTCTTTGTGTTTAAAATCCATTCCTCTCTGTCCCATATTTCTTTTTATTATTTGTAAAAAAGCTTTATTTTAGAAGCACCTTTTTGGTACTTTATCTACTTATATCAGCCATAACCCCCTGTTTATCAATTAGCTGTAGTCGTTCTAGTTGTTTTTTAGTGATTTCTATAACTTTACCACAACAAGGTGCAAAATCTTTATTTCCATAAACTAGCCAAATAATATTTTCTCTTTTTAAATCCTCTTTTGGCATCGTTCCAGGACATGGATATCCATCAGTAAATACTATTTTATTTATTTCTCTTTTTTTAGTAAATGACCTAACTGCTAAATCCCAATCCTCTGTCCAAGCAGAATATCCTCTTGCTCCCTGTGGTATAGTAAAATTATCAATATCACTTACACTTTTAATATCTACAAGTCCCCAAAACTTCTCATTAAAGCATCCAACTCTTAATTTTGATTGTTTCAATAATGGTTTTATCTGTCTTAAAAAGGCTTTTACTAATTCTAAATTAACTGATCCAGAAACATCAATCATAATTTCTGTTTCGGCTTCATCTTCAATATCATTCTCTTCCAATCTATAAGCATAATTATTTTCTGCGATTGAACGTCTTTGACTCCAAATTGTTTCTGTTTTTTCTATTTCCCTTCTAATTAAAACTTTCCAATCAATTTCTTCTTTGCTTTCCCCTATATTTCCTAATTTAATTGTTTCATCTTGAGTACTTCTTATATCTTTTTTAGTCTTTTCACTTCTATCTTTGAACTTTTCTATTTTCTCTTTTCTATTATTTTCAAATTCTCCTCTTTCATCAAAATCCATATCTGTTTGTTCTTCTCCAGTTTGCTCTTGCCCTTGTTTTTGCTCTTGTTCTGGCTCTTGTCCTTGTTCCTCTTGCCCTTGCTCTTGCTTTTGTTCTTGTTCTTCTTCTAGATCTTTTTCCTCACTTTTTTTGTTTTTGTCTTTTTTTTCTTTTTCACTAGAATTTTGTTGTTGCTGTTGTTTAAAAGCTTCTTCCCATAAGCTATGGTCATCACCATGATTATTATCTTGCTGTTTGCTTTGTCTATTATTGGGCTCTTGGTTATCTTCATCCCCTTGTTCTTGGTTGTTCTCATTTTCTTTTGATTGATTTTGTTTATTTCGTTGTTCACTTTGTTGTTCACTTCGTTGTTCATTTCGTTGTTCACTTTGTTGTTCATTTTGTTGTTCACTTTGTTGTTCACTTCGTTGTTTATTCTGCTGTTCATTCTGTTGCTTTTCTTGTTCTTTCAATAGCTTTTGATAAAATTCTTCTGCCGAATAATTTAATGCTTCTGGCATATTTACATATCCCTCTTTAATTGTAAATCCGTCTCTTCCCAAATTTGCATTTATAATAGCATCTGTTGCTATATTCCAAAGTTCTGGATTTCTCCTTTTACCATCTTTATCCATTAATCTAAACATATGCATAAACTTAATATGCATTATTTCATGTGCTATTGTAAATAATCTATCATTTTCGCTTAAACTTTCAAAATATTTTGGATCAACATATATATTTTTTCCATCAGTTGCTGCAGTAGAAAAAGGCAAATCATCTCTGAATTCAATATTGGCAACCGCTACTTCACTACCAAACCTAGGATATTTTGCTAACATTTTTCTTTTTATATCATAAATCAAATCTGTATTAGCACCCATTATATGTTTCTCCCTTCTTAAAAAATTAATTATTACAATTTTATTTAACTTCTTTCATTTTCTTCTTGTTTATTTTCTTTAGAATCTTTTAAGTGTTCACTATACATTTTTCCTATATCTGTATATACTTTTGCTCCATCTTCAGCATATCTTTCTGCTTCTTCACTTGTATGTAATGATATAGACATATCTTGTAGTTCACTTATCTTTTCCATTTTTCTTTCATCATTTCCAGCCCAATATATATCGTATATTGATAAGTATTCTGGATCACAATATTTTCTTATGAATTCTCTACATGCTTCTACTTGTCCTTCATTCGCTGTTATTAATGCTGTCATATAACTAAATCTTTCACTTATATTTTTTGGCAAATCTGCTTGTGTATATCCTTCTCCCATTCCTTTTACTACTTCTTCTGGTGTTAGGGTTGGAAGATTATAAAAATCAAAAAATTCACTCGCCCATTCCATACGAAGTTTTGACTCTATTGACCTTTTTATTATATCTTCTACATCTTTTCCTACATATTTCCCTGCCTCTAAATTTCTTTCAAAATTATATAATGTATTTGATACTGATGTCCATGAACGAGGGTCGTTTGTTCTTCCATTACATCCATTTACATCTAAATGCTCTTCTCCTACTTCTGGCTCTTCATAAAAATAACCTATGTCTTCTATATCCTCACTTTTACCAGAGTTATTGTATTTTGATAATATATACCCTATTACTGCTGGATGTATTTTTTGTGGTATAGCATATTCTGTTATCCACTCTCCTACTTTTGGCTCCATATCTAATATATGGTCAAATCTCTTCTCTAATGGTGCTACTAAATCTTCAGCTATACTTGAATATTTCTTTTGGTTTCCTGTTGCAACTACTACTACATTTTCTGGTAGCTTTAGCCCTTTGCCTATTTCTACTATTCTATTTAATACTAACGTATATACTAATCCTTGTACTGCTGGCTTTACATTTAAAAGCTCATCTAGCATAATTACAACTTTTTTACTACTGTCTTTTGACCTTTCATAAACTTCATCTGCTATATCATATATATTTTGTATATTTTCTTCTATTAATTTCTTTTCTTCTTCTGTTGCTCCTTCCATAATAGCTGTTTTTGCAAAATCTGGTGGTATGCTTTGCCCTGTTTGTAAGTTAACTGACCCTACTATTTTTTCAGGAAACATATTATTTGTTAGCTTTAGATAAATTAAATCTGGATACAGCGTTTTTATTCTCTCTGTTTTTCCTATTCCAGATGGTCCCCTAAGTAGTACTGATTCTCCGGCTTCAATCCAATTTTGTATTATTTCTGTATCTGTCATTTTGGCTCTATTTTCTGGTTTTGTTTTATCCGGATTTAATTTTTGCAATCTAGACTTTCTTGGATTAGGAGCTTCTTCTGATATTTTTCCTAACTCTTCTTTACTTATTAACTGCTCCAAATCTTTAGAAAAATATTTATCTATAAAAGTTTTTATATCTGTTTTATCAAAATCACTTGCATTATAATAGCTTTGTGCATGGAATCGCACTCCTGCAAATATTATCTTTTCAGTTATCATTATATGAGCTTTTTCATCTACTAACCATTTAACTGGTTGTACCTCAACCCATACAATATCGCCATCTTTGTATTTTTCTCCATTTGAAAGAGTATTTTCAACGTCATTATAAGAAAATTTTGCTTCGACTCTTACATATCTTTTTCCATTAAACTCGTATTCTTGATATGTCTTTAGTTCAGATGGTATAGCAAAATCTATTGTATAGCTATTTTTTGTTTTTAAAATGCTACCTCTTCTATTTAATCTTTCCAATCTCTCTTGCATGTCTTTTGATACTGCTTTTTGTGGATAATATCCATATTCTACTTCAAGGATTCCATCCCCTTTTCTTCTCCCTCTCTCTCCATTAGTAGGGATTAAGCCTTCCTTCGAGAACGGTAAAGCTAGGCGAGCCCCCTTTGAATGTTCTGCAACTAAGTCCCAATCTATATAACCAGACCTGTCAACTAGTAGTACGTTACCATCCTCGTCATCTGATTTAGTCCAATAACAACCTTTTCTGTCCTCTAAAGGATTATTAATATTTATGCCATCTCCTCCTAAAAGAACAGAAAAATCTGTTATTGCTGCCTCTGTTCCTCTTTTTTTGAATATATCTAATGCATTAACTCCACTGCATTGTTCTTTGGTTAAAAAAGTAAAATTACTCATATACTACTCCTTATATTACTTAAGAAATGGCTATAATTTAAAATGCAACAACACATAAATTGTAAAGTTCTTGTGATATGTTTTTTAGTCCTTCTCTATCTTTAACAGTTAAAACTATAATCATATCTTTTGGTAATTTATATCCACAGAATTCTCTATCTTTAACAATTTGATAATATTTATTTTGCAAGCTCTCATCTAATTTATCTATTTCAGATATGATAAAATAATTCAATTCTTCTTTATTAGAGATATTCTCTTTAAAAGTTGTAAGTAATTCATTATCATTAGAATTACTATCTATAATAATTTTCGAATCTAGTTCTTTACAATCTTCGTTTGGAATTACAACACAAGTAGCAGGGCATCCTTTTTGTAACTCTATCAATTCTTTATCAATCATCTTAAATTTTATCTCCTTTCTTTTTTACTCCAAAAAAACTCAACATTTTATTAATTAACTTTTTTAATAAACTTTCTTCTCTGTATTCTGCAACGCTTGTCTCCATTGTACTTTCATTTTGAATTACTTTGTTTTCTTTTTTGTTTTTAAAAATATCATTTACATCAATTTCTTTTTGGATAGCATTTACATTATAGTTTTCTCTTACTTTTTCTTTGATATCATTTATATTATAGCTTTCTTTTATTTCCTCTTTGTTAGAATCTTCATTATGTATTAGTTTTTTATACTTTTCACGCTCTTCGCTATTAGCCCACCAAGTAATATATATAAATCCTAAAAGTTCTTTAGTTTGTTTTTTCAAATTTAATCCATTAATTGGCTGTTCATGATTAAATTTCACCCTATAGTCCTTGCTTGAAATATCAATTAAAAATTTTATAAAACTTTGTGGTATTTTTGCTACATCTTCTTTGTCTGTATAATTTAATATATCTAATACTTCTACTGCTGCTTCACTATATTCAATTTCTCTCATTTTCTTTACCTCTTATTTTTTTTGAATTTATTTCTTTTGAATTCCTTGTTAAGTGTTCACTATACATTTTTCCTATATCTGCATATACTTTTGCTCCATCTTCAGCATATTTTTCTGCTTCTTGACTTGTATGTAATGATATAGACATATCTTGTAGTTCACTTATCTTTTCCATTTTTCTTTCATCATTTCCAGCCCAATATATATCGTATATTGATAAGTATTCCGGATCACAATATTTTCTTATGAATTCTCTACATGCTTCAACTTGTCCTTCATTTGCTGTTATTAATGCCGTCATATAGCTAAATCTTTCACTTATATTTTTTGGCAAGTCTGCTTGTGTATATCCTTTTCCCATTCCTTTTTCTACTTCTTCTGGTGTTAGGGTTGGAAGATTATAAAAATCAAAAAATTCACTCGCCCATTCCATACGAAGTTTAGACTCTATTGACCTTTTTATTATATCTTCTACATTTCTTCCTTTATATTTCCCTGCTTCTAAATTTCTTTCAAAATTGTATATGGTGTTTGAAATTGAAGTCCATCCACGAGGATCATTTGTCCTTCCTTTACATCCATTTGCATCTAAATGCTCTTCTCCTACTTCTGGCTCTTCATAAAAATAACCTATGTCTTCTATATCCTCACTTTTATCAGAGCTGTTGTATTTTGATAGTATATACCCTATTACTGCTGGATGTATTTTTTGTGGTATCGCATATTCTGTTATCCACTCTCCTACTTTTGGCTCCATATCTAGTATATGATCAAATCTCTTTTCTAATGGCTCTGCTAAATCTTCTGCTACTACTGAATACTTCTTTTGATTTCCTGTTGCAACTACTACTACATTTTCTGGTAGCTTTAGTCCTTTGCCTATCTCTACCATTCTATTTAATACCAAAGTATATACTAGGGCTTGAACTGCTGGCTTTACATTTAAAAGCTCATCTAGCATTATTACAACTTTTTTGCTACTATCTTTTGACCTTTCATAAACTTCATCTGCTATATCATATATATTTTGTATATTTTCTTCTATTAGTTTTCTTTCTTCTTCTGTTGCTTCTTGCATAATAGCTGTCTTTGCAAAGTCTGGTGGTATGCTTTGCCCTGTTTGTAAGTTAACTGACCCTACTACTTTTTCTGGAAACATATTATTTGTTAATTTTATATAAATTAAATCTGGATATAACGCTTTAATTCTTTCCGTTTTTCCTATTCCAGATGGTCCTCTAAGTAATACTGATTCTCCTGCTTCAATCCAATTTTGTATTATTTCAGTATCTGTCATTTTGGTTCTATTTTCTGGTTTTGTTTTATCCGGATTTAATTTTTGCAATCTAGACTTTCTTGGATTAGGAACTTCTTCTGTTATTTCTTCCATTTCTGATATTTTTCCTAACCCTTCTTTACTTATTGACTGCTCCAAATCTTTAGAAAAATATTTATCTATAAATGTTTTTATATTTGTTTTATCAAAATCACTTGTTTTATAATTTTTTTCTTTATTGAATTTCACTCCCGAAAATACTATTTTTTCAGTTGTAATTATATTAGCTTTTTCATCAACTAACCATTTTACTGGAGATACTTCTACCCATACAATATCTCCTTCATTGTAACTCTCTTTATTTGAAAGAGTAAAAGTTGCGTAACCCAAATTGGCTTTGACTCTTACATATTTCTTTCCTTTATATTCATATTCTTGATGAGTTTGTGGTTGAAACAGTTTATCCATATTGTATGGTGGTATAGAGTCTGTTGTATATCTATTGCTTGTTTTTACAATTGTATCATTTTTATAGGCAATTTCTAATTTTTCTTGTATATTCTTTGATACTGCTTTTTGTGGATAATATCCATATTCTACTTCAAAAATTCCATCCCTTGCTCTTTTCCCACTTTTTCCATTCGTGGGGATTGAGCCTACTTTCAAGAACGGTAAAGCTATGCGAGCCCCATAATCGCGTCGACTATTAACATCGTAACTAATCTTATTACCTCTTGTATCAACTATGCATACTCCATTATTCTCGTCATCTGATTTAGTCCAATAATAACCTGTTCTCCCCTCTAAAGAATCATCGCTATTTATGTGATCGTTTGAGACATATCCTCCTATAAGAATAGCAAAATCTGTTATTGCTGCTTTTGACCCTCTTTTTTTGAATATATCTAGCCCATCATCTCCAAAGCATTGTTCTTCGGTTAAAAAAGTAAAATCGCTCATACTTTTTTCACTCCTTAATCTTCAAGACTTATCTCAAAAAATATTTCTCTAAAAATATTTTACCATAACAACTTTTTTTTGACAATTTATTTAGAAATATTTTTTACAAGATGGAGAGTATGAAGTTATTTATCAAAAGAGATTTTATGTTCTTAAAGCCAAAATGATTTTGCTTAAATTATTGTTAAAAACCGAAAAAACACCTAAGTAAAATTACTTAGGTGTTTCTTTTTTTATCTATTTATAAATTCTCCTAATATGGCTAATTGCTGTTCTTTCTAATCTAGATACTTGTGCTTGGGAAATTCCTATTTCTTCTGCAACCTCCATTTGGGTTCTTCCTTCAAAAAATCTTTTATTTATAATCATCTTTTCCTTTTCATTTAGCTTTTTCATTGCTTCTAATATTGTAATATTTTGAGCCCATAAATCGTCTGTATTCTTTTTATCACTTACTTGGTCCATAATACAAAGGTTTTCTGTATTTTCACTGTATGCAGGCTCTTGAAGTGAGATTGGCTCTTGAATAGCGTCTAAGCTCATTATAACATCTTCTTTTTCTATTCCTAATTCTTTTGCAATTTCTTCTACTGATGCTTCTCTTTGCTCTTCTCTATTTACTTTTTCTTTTATTGCAAGCACTTTGTAGGCTAAGTCGCGCACAGACCTACTTACCCTAATTGTATTGTTATCTCTTAAATACCTTCTAATTTCTCCTATTATCATTGGAACTGCATAAGTGGAAAATTGCACATTTTGATTTACATCAAAATTGTCTATTGCTTTTATCAAACCTACACAACCTACTTGAAATAGGTCATCTAAATTTTCACCTTTTCCATTAAATCTTTTTATTATACTTAATACTAATCTTAAGTTTCCATTTATGAATTCTTGTCTAGCTACTTCATCTCCTTGTTTTACCTTTTTCATTAGCTCAGCTTTTTCTTCTGAAGAAAGTAATGGTAGTTTAGCTGTATTTACACCTGAAATTTCAACTTTATTCATAATAAAAACTCCTTTTAGAAATAACTTAATTATTTTCATTATTTCCAAAAGAAGCTTTATCTATTCGATTATCGTTCTTCAAATTTCGACACTATTGATTATTATTTAAAGGCTAGCTAAAAATATTATGTTTGAAAGCACCGCTTAAGCAGTTCAAACGAAACGAAGTGAAGTGCGCTTGGAGCACCATCTATGGTGCGACAGCAAGGTGCAAAAAACATAATATTTTTAGCTTTTTAAATTATAGTTTGTATAAGAATTTATTGAAAATTTACCCCGTTTTACTCATAATTTCTTTTTTCATTTTATTTATAATTTTCTTTTCTAGCCTTGATATGTAACTTTGAGAAATTCCTAGCATATCTGCAACTTCTTTTTGAGTTTTTTCTGTTCCACTAATAAAGCCAAATCTAAGCTCCATAATGTTTCTTTCTCTATTATTTAGCTTTTCAATAGATGCTCTAAGTAAAGTTTTGTCTACTTCGTCTTCTAATCTTCTTGAAGTTATGTCTGGGTCTGTTCCTAATATATCTGATAATAAAAGCTCATTGCCGTCACCATCTTGGTTAAGTGGTTCATCAATGGAAATTTCTCCTTTTATTCTACTGCTTCTTCTTAAAAACATTAAAATTTCATTTTCAATGCATCTTGAAGCATATGTAGCTAACTTTATTTTTTTGTTAGTGTTAAATGTGTTTATTGCTTTCATTAAGCCTATTGTTCCTATTGAGATTAAATCTTCTATTCCAACCCCTGTATTTTCAAACTTTTTAGCAATATATACTACTAACCTTAAGTTTCTTTCTACTAAAGTTTGCCTAACACTTGTATCTCCTTCTGATAGTTTTTGAAGTATTTCATTTTCTTCTTCTGCAGATAGTGGCGGTGGCAGAGTTTGACTTCCTCCAATATAATAAATAGGAAGGTTTTCTAGTTCATCATTACCTATATATCTTACATATAATGTGCTAATGCTATCTTTCAAAATTTGTAATAAATTCATTTGTTTTTCTCCTTTCTAACAGGTCAAGTCCTATTAAAGCAGTATAGGCATGATTTTTACTAAGTTTATATGGAAAAATACCTATAATTACATCATCTCTTTTTTCTATTTCTTCTTCTTTTTTTATTGTTACCTCATCTGCTTTTAATCCTAACATGAGCCCATGTTGTTTTCCTATAGAAGAAAAAGGTATTACTCTAAATTTCGTAACATATTCTTCTTCTCCTAAGTCACTTATTGTTTTATCTCCTTCACCTCCCATCCATTCTTCTATATGATTTAATAAATTTTCTGGCAAAATATTATATAGTTCTTCTTTTTCTACCACAATTACTGGCATTCCTGTAATTGGCTCTTTTAATAGATTTCCTGTATCTAGCATGGCTTTTATGGAAATTTCTTTTTCTTTTAATTTTATTTTAATGGTGTATATCATATCTTTTTCTCTTAGTTTAGTTTTTACGACTTGAAATGCTATGTATGTTATGATAAATCCTATTATTCCTCCAAGAAGTGCTATTTTTAGTGGATATGTTCCTATATACACACCATTTTTCATAAATATATCTTGCGGTCTTACAAAGTAAAGTAGTGCAAATGCGCACCCTCCAAATACAAATGATGTTAAATAAAAAATTATTAACTGCTTTACTAAACCTTTTATAGTTTCAGGCTTATATGCAATATATACCATTCCAACTGAGAGTAGCATTTTCATAATAAAGTTTGAGTATATTGGCAGTATTTCTAAATAATAAACTACTGAATATACTGCTCCTAGCAAGCTAGATAGAAAAATTCTTATATGTTTTCTTTTTAGTTTCATTATGTAAGCGGTTGCAAATAAAATGATATAGTTCATGCATATATTTTCTAATAGCACTACATCTAAATATATTGTCATTTTTATTCCTCATTTTTTTATTAGCTTAAAAATATTATGTTTTATAGCACCGCTTAAGCGTCCTAAGCGAAGCGCGTTTGGAGCAACTTTATGTTGCGACAGCAAGGTGCAAAAAACATAATATTCTTAAGCTTCTTTCATCTTGCATGTTTAGTATACTCTCTTATTTTTGAAAAGTATGTCATTTTATGGGTGCCATTTTAAAAACTTATCTACAAAATTAGCATTAAAATCACAAAAAACAACACCTAAGTAATTTTACTTAGGTGCTGTTTCTTCGGTTTTTATACTAATAATAGATACATACTCTGTATGAAGTACGCCTAAAAGAATCGAAGAATTGAAGAATCAGCATAATTATAATAAATATAAATAGCACAATCACAATTATCATTGTTCCTATTATTTCTTTAGTAGTTTTAACAACTTTTGCATTACATATTTGCGCATTTTCACTAAAGAAATCTTTTGCAATATCTTCTAGCCCTATAGTTAATGTTTTATTTTTAGAGACTTCGAAGCGTTTTGTAAAAGTATCTTCAAGATCTCCATCTTTAACATCAATTTCAAGATAGACATAATTGTATTTGTCTGGGGTTATGCTTATTTTCTTGTCATCAAATTTCAGCAATCCCTTAGCGTCTGTTTCCATTTCCATACACCCTGTTAGCATAATCATTGTAAGAATGAGTAATGCAATGAAGGTTAAAAACCGTTTTAATTTCATAATGCTCCTCCTTTGTTCTAATAGAACGATGTATTTGGTTAAATTTTATATGCATAATTATATCACAATTTTATGTATATTACAATATATATGGTCAAATTTGCACATTAATAAATTCGTATATTCAATATCTGCAAATTGCCACCTTATAAAATTGGTTTATTAACTTTTTTGAGTTAACCAATCTAAAACATTTATCTTTTTTATTCCATTGAAGTCTGCTATTGGGTCTATATCCATTGTAAGTATGTATTTAGGATAATGGTCATTTATATCTTGTAATGGTGCTAACTCTCTTTCAAGAGTTGATTTTTCTCTAGTTGTATAAGCTACTTGGAAATAAGTAAATCCTTCTTTGTTTTCAGCAACAAAGTCTATCTCTCTATCTCCTGTTTTTCCTGTATATACTTTATATCCTCTTCTTATAAGTTCAAGATATACTATATTTTCTAGTATATGACCAGCATCTATATTTCTTCTTCCTAATATAGAATATCTCATTGTTACATCAGTTGCATAATACTTTTCTCCAGATTGCAAATATTGCTTTCCTTTTATATCAAATCTTGGAACTTTATTAAATACATAGCATTCAACTAATGCATCTAAATAACTTTCAACCGTATGAACAGATATAGGTCTTCCATCTGAAGTTAATGTATCTGCTATCTTCTTTATTGATAAACAATTTCCAATATTGTCAAACATAAACTTAGATACTGCTCTAAGCATTGATGTATCTGCTATTTTTCTTCTTTGCGCAACATCTTTTACTATAATCGTGTTATATAAAGCATCTAAATAATCGTCTATTTCACTTTCTTCTTCTAATTTTAGCGCATAAGGAAATGAACTTCTGTTAATATAGTCTAAGTATAACTTTTGGTCTGCTTGTCTATCATAGTAACTTAAATATTCTTTAAATGATAATGGATACATTTTTATTTCTATATATCTACCTGTTAATAGGGTTGCTAATTCTCCAGATAATAGATATGCATTAGACCCAGTTATATATACATCTACATTTTTTATTATATATAATCCATCAACAGCCTTTTGGAATTCTTCTACATTTTGTACTTCGTCTAAAAATATATAATATTGCTTTTTGTCTTTTATTTTTTCTTTTACATATTTATATAATTGTTTATAATTGCTAAATTCATTATCTGGATTTTCAAGATTTATAGATATAATATGGCTATCTTCTATTCCTATACTTTTTAAATAATCAATATATAATTCAAATAAAGTTGATTTTCCACATCTTCTTATTCCTGTTACAACCTTTATTAAGTCTTTATCTTTCCATTTTTTTAATCTATTTAGATATTCTTTTCTTTCTATCATATTCTCGCCTCCATTATTATTATACTACATTTTTAAAAAGTTTGCAATACATTGCAAACTTTTTGTATTTTATATAATTATTTGCATTTCATTTAAAATAAATATTTTTGCTATTTTGCACTTTTATTATACTCTCTTGTTTTTGAAAAGTATGTCATTTTATGTGTGCCCTCTTAAAAACTTATCTACAAAATCAGCATAAAAAACACAAAAAACAACACCTAAGTAATTTTACTTAAGTGTTGTTCAATTCGGTTTTTATGGTCTTTTAAACAGTAGGTATAGTACAAGACACAAAATCATCAATGTCATCATCACAGTTATAATTAATGGAAATATGTCTTCAGTAGCTTTAACGACTTTTACATTACATATTTGTGCATTTCTACTAAAGAAATCTTTTACAATATCTTCTACCCCTATAGTTAATGTTTTATCTTTCCAGACTTGGAAGCGTTTTGTAAAAGTGTTTTCCAGATCTCCATCTTTAACATCAATTTCGAGATAGACATAATTGTCTTTGTTTGAGTTTATGATTATTTTCTCGTCATCAAATTTCATCAATACCTTAGCGTCTGTTTCTCTTTCCATGCACCCTGTTAGCATAATCATTGTAAGAATGAGTAATCCAATGAAGGTTAAAAACCGTTTTAATTTCATAATGCTCCTCCTTTGTTCTAATAGAACGATGTATTTGGTTAAATTTTATATGCATGATTATATCACGATTTTATGTATATTGCAATATAAAATTGGTTTATTTATACAAAAAATCGCCTATTATTTAGGCGATTTTTCGTATTTTGTTTATACTACGGAGAAATATATATGATTTAACAATATCTTCAAATTCTATTTATTAAGTCTTTTGTTGTTTCTTAAGAAAGTAGGAATTTCGATATCTCCTTGTGCGCTTGAGCTATCTGTTGTTGTTGGGATTGAGTTTAATTTTTTGTCCCATGCTTTGTCTATTATATCTCCTACTGGGATATTGCTTGATAATGGTCCTTCTTCTTTATCAAATCCTGTTGCAATAACTGTGATAACGATATCCTCATCTAAGCTATCATCTATTACTGCACCAAAGATGATGTTTGCTTCTGGGTCTACACTTCTTTGTACTAATTCTGCTGCTGTGTTAACTTCATGTAATCCTAAGTTTTGTCCACCAGTAATATTGATAATAACTCCTCTTGCTCCTTCGATAGATGTTTCTAGTAATGGGCTTTGAATAGCTTGTTTTGCAGCATCTTCTGCTCTATTTTCTCCAGATGCTCTACCAATGCCCATATGTGCCATTCCTGTATTTAACATTATTGTTTTAACATCTGCAAAGTCTAGGTTTACTAATCCTGGAATTGCAATTAAGTCTGATATACCTTGTACACCTTGTCTTAATACATCGTCTGCCATTTTGAAGGCTTCTACTATAGAAGTTTTGCGGTCGATAATTTGTAGTAGTTTGTCGTTTGGAATTACTACTAATGTATCAACTTTACCTTTCATGCTTTCAATTCCTCTATCTGCTTGTGATAATCTTTTCTTTCCTTCAAATGTAAATGGTTTTGTTACAACACCTATTGTTAATATTCCCATCTCTTTTGCAGCAGCTGCTACTATTGGTGCGGCACCAGTTCCTGTTCCACCGCCCATACCTCCGGTTACAAATACCATGTCTGCTCCACGAAGTGCTTCTGCTATCTCTGTTTTGCTTTCTTCAGCAGCTTGTGCTCCAATGTCAGGATTTGCTCCTGCTCCTAAACCTCTTGTAATTTTTTCCCCTATTTGTATCTTAGTTGCTGCTTTTGAAAGTAGTAGAGCTTGTCTATCTGTATTTACTGCTATAAATTCTACATTTTTAATTCCTGACTCTACCATTCTGTTTACAGCATTGTTTCCTGCGCCACCTACACCAATTACTTTGATTGTAGCTGTTCCGTCTAACATTGTGTTTTCATCCATATTATTATCCATTATCATAAAGCTTTTCTCCTCCTAATTCCTTTCTTACGGTTTTTGTAACCTTAAAATTTATATTTAATTTAAAATTAAAATCAATATTATAAAAATTTATGTACTTTTCATTTGATGCTTAAGTCAAAATTTGTTAATTTATTGCTTTAAATTTTACGAGTAAAAGAATTCTTTAATTCTTTCTATTAAGTTCTTGAACATGCTTTCATCTGTATCTGAATCTATGCTACTTCCTACTGTTTTCGCAAATGGCCTTGATGCTACATATCTTACTAATGCGTATGCTGCTCTGTATTCTGGTCTTACTACACTAATTAGTCTTCCTGTTGCAATTTTTACTGGAATATTTAGAATAATTTTTCCTGCTACATCACTTTTGTTAATAGTTGTAATTCCTTGTCCTATCAAAACAACATTATTTATTCTAGATTTAATTCCTTGGGCTGTAATGTCTTTATTTATTATTGAAAACATTTCTTCTATTCTTGCTTCCATTATTTCAATTAGTTGTGAACTTCTAATTATTTTCTTTCCATTTTCATCTTTACAAGTTGTAAGCAAGATTTCGTTATCATTATCTATAAATGATTTTAATGCTAAACTGTATTGTCTTTTTAATTTTTCTGCTTCTTCAGTTGATATATTTAAAACAACTGCTATATCGTTTGTAATGTTATCTCCACCTAATGGAATTGTATTTGTATATACAAAGTTTGGACCTTCAAATACTCCTATATCTGTATTTCCTGCTCCTATATCTAATAGCATTACATTATCATTTAATTCATTGGTATCTAAGGCTATGCTTCTTTGAGCTAATGTTGTTGGAACTAATCCATCTATATCTAGATTTGCTTTTCTAAATATTGTCGCGATTTGTCTCATATATTCTTTATCAGCTAATATAACTTGTGCTTTTAATGTAAAACTAGCATTTAAATTTCCTATTGGGTCTGCTACAATTTTACCATTTTCTAGAATAAATTGATTTTCTACAACATCTATTATTTGCTTATCATCAGGAACATCAATGTCTTTCACTTGCATTATTGCATTTGCAACATCTTTTGCTGAAATTCCTGCAAATCTATCTTTTACTTCTTTTGAAATACTATTTTGCACGATTGTAACATATTTTCCAGGAATATTGATATATGCAGAATTAATTTTTAAACCTGCTTCAGATTCTGCTTCTTTTATTGAGCGATGAATTAATTTAGCAATTTCATTTTCATCTACTATTTTTCCCTTTTTTATTCCATTACATTTATGACTGGCTGTGCAAATGACTTCAATTTGATTAAAGCTATTAACTTCTCCAATTACTAGGCTAACCTTGGAAGTCCCAATGTCAATTCCTACAATTATATCTCCAACCGCCAAAACTCATTCCTCCATTTTGATTGTCTTAATATAGTTTGTCATTTGTTATTTTGTTATATTTTGCCATAGTAAGATAATTAAATAATTACTGGGTAAAGAATATTACATTTTTCGAAAAAAGTCAATAGAATTTTGTAATAAATTTGTAATATTTTTGTAATATGTTTGTAATATGTCTATTATTATCAAATTATGCCTATATTTTATAAATTTATATTAAATATAAATTATTTTTGTTCTTTAGCAGATTCTCCGCTTTCTTCTTTTTTGTTTGGTGTCCATTTATTTAAATAATAACGACGAATTATTGCTAAATTATTAAACATTCTTCCTACAAAAACTACTATTGCTGCTAAGTAAATATCTACATTTAATTTTTGTCCTAAATATGTAAGTAATATTGATAAAATAGCATTTCCAAAAAATCCTGTAACAAATATTTTTAAATCAAAATTTTTATTTAGCGTTGCAGCAATTCCTCCAAAAACAGAATCTAATGCTGCGATTATGGCAATAGCTAAATAACCTGAGTATGTGTATGGAACCATTGGTGCATAAATTCCAATTACTGCTCCTAAAATGCATCCTATTACAATTGCAATTAAAATCATATTATTTTTCCCCTTCCTTCATATATTTTACTTCTCTATTGCTTGTATTCTTTAAGATTTGAATACTATTTTTTGTCTGTAAATCTATATCCATCCCTCTTGCTCTATTTCTGTCTATATAACCACTATCTTTTAGACTTAAGCTACTAGACAAATATGTTTGATTTCCTATTGCCTTTATAACAAAAGGAGATGTTATTCTTTGGTCACTTACAAGAGTTAGGCCTTCTGTTGGCTGTACTATATAGCTAGTACTAAAAATGCGCACATCATTTATTGAAATTGCCTCTGCTCCTGCATATCTTAATTCATTTATTAGATCTATTAAATCAATTGCTCTAACTTGATAATCATCAGTATTTTTTATTGTAACTTCAATTCCTTCTCCATAGATATCAGTTCTACCAAGTTTCATGTCTGCTTCTTTTAAATCTTTGTCTATAAGTTCAGATGCTTCTCCATTATCTTCTATCGTTTGTTCATATTCTATAATTGACTTTCTATTTTCCTCTAGCTGTTCTTCTGCTTCCTCGTATTTTCCCTTCCATTCTGCAATAGCTGTTCTTAGTTCAGTTTCTCTCATGTTTTCAATAGCGGTGATGTCGGTTTCTTCAATGGTTTTAAATTGCATGAACATAACAGCAAAAAGAACAATACATACTGCGCCAATTATAAGATCCATTATAATTTCATTTTTCTTTTCTTTTTTCAAAACCTTACACCCCTATTTCTTTGATTTTATGTATTTATAACTAATAATGCCATTGTATGCTTCTACAACTAAATTATCAGATTGATTTGTTTGTACATTTACGCCATCCTCTTCCATAAGATATAGATAGCCACCTATCATAGTAAGAGAACCTGAAAGTATTGCAGGAGAACCAATTGCTTTAATTACAAATGGTGAGCTTATTCTTTGACCATTTATTTTTATAATATTTCCTTCACAGGTAATCGCAGTAGTTTGTATTATTCTATTACCATTTATAGATATTGCTTCTGCTCCTGCATTATTTAAAGCATTTACTACTTGCAACAAATCGTCATAATGTACAATTTGGCTAGTTATATCTAATACTTTATTTCCCTCTGAGGTAAGTCCTGTATTATTATCTGATAAAATAATTTCAAATCCTGGACCTATTACTTCTGTTAAACCTAATAACATATTACTTTCTGTTATTTCTTGTTGTTTAGCCATTGATGTAATATCGTTTTGAGTAGCTAGTTTTCTTACCTCCTCTAGCCTTTTGTTTGAAATTCCTAGCTCTGCATATGCATTATCATATTTTTCTTTCCATCTTAATACTTCATCTCTTAGGCTATCTTCTACCAAAGATTGTGGAACTGTTGAAGTACTACTATGTACAGTTCTTAACTGTATTACAATTGCCATTGTTAATGCAAAGCACATTATTCCTAATGTAATTGATATTTGCTTTTTAAGCATTAAATCTTCTCCTTCCTACTAACATTTTAATAATTATTCTAAAGTTAGGTTTAAATTTTCTTTCTAAAGATTGCTCCCTTATTGTTTAAATCTGTATTAACAAAAATTTCTCCCTCTATGCCTTTGTTCTCATTTAAAATGCTATCTACATACAACATTTTTGTACTTAAGTTTGTAGTATTTCCAATGTGAACTGTCTTTTTCTCGCTTTTTAGTTCTAATATATAGTCTTGTTTATCATGTATATTTATTTTAGTAATAAGGTCTTTTATTCCATTACTTTCAGCAGATTTCATTATTTGTAAAACTTGGTCCAATCTTTGTAAATCTTCACTGCATAATCTATTTCCTTCATGTATTTCATTTTCTGGTGTTAGAAAACCTACTATTGCAGGAATTTCAAGTGGATTTTTTGCTACTTCTAATAAATATCCTTGATTATTTAAATATACATAGGCGTTTCCAAATAAAATCATGAATGTTGGTTTTCTCTCTATTACTTGTATTTCAATTTTGTCTGGAAATTTTCTTTTTACATAAACATTATCAACATAGGCATTTTGTTTAATTAATTTTTGAGTCTCACTAGTTTGTACTTTGAAAGTATTTTCATTTAATTCTATTCTTGACAAACTAATTATTTCTTCTTTGGTAAGTCTTTCTATTCCTTGCACATTTATTTCCTTAATGTTAAAAAATGGTGATAGCATAAAGTATATGCCTCCTGCTACTATAATTGCTACTAGGCTTGTCCACTTTACTATGTGGAATGTAAAATTTATTTTTTCTTCATTTTCTGCATTATTCCTATTTATATTATTTACTTTATGCTTTTTTAATTTTGATTTAATTTTTTCGTTTTTTCTGGTTTTATAATTTTGATTTCTAAAATTTCTTTTTTCGCCATTTTGTTTTTTATCTGTTGCCTTTTGCTTTTTACCGTTTACCTTTTTATCTGCTAAATTATTGTTTATTTTCTGGTTTTTTGAACTGCTTTTTGTTTTTCTATTTTTTGCATTAGCAGTGCTTTTTTTACTTTTTGAAGGCTTTTTTTCTTCTAATGGTGTAATTCCAATTATGATTTCATTATCTAAATCAAAAGAGGAATTATCTTTTGTATTTTCTTTTCTCTTCTTTTGCTTTTTAACCATCTATTTTTCTCCTTCTTTAATAATTTTTGCACCTAATGCATTTAATTTCTTTTCTAATCCTTCGTAACCTCTTAAAATATGCTCTATATCTGTTACTACAGTTGTTCCTTTGGCTGCTAAACCTGCTAATACTAAACAGGCTCCACCTCTTAAATCTGTAGATTTTACTTTTGCACCTGATAGCTTTCTTACTCCTTTAATAACTGCAGTCTTCCCTTCAATAGTAATTTTTGCTCCCATTTTTTTAAGCTCTGCTGCATAGCGATAACGATTTTCAAAAATGTTTTCAACTATTACAGATGTACCTTTTGCAATTGTTAAAACACTTGCAAATATAGACTGCATATCTGTTGGGAAACCCGGGTATGGAAGTGTTTTTATATCCACTGCTTTTAGCTTTTTTGGTGCTTGAAGATATATCTTTTTGTTTTCTACTTTTATATTACATCCTGTTTCTTCTAATTTGTGAATAATTGGTGTTAAGTGCTCTGGATTTCTATATGGAAAACTTATATTTCCACATGTAATTGCACCTGCACAAAGTAAAGTACCCGCTTCTATTCTGTCCTCCATTACACTATAACTTATATCCTTTAATTTTTGAACACCTGTAATTTTTATTTCATTTGTTCCAGCACCTTCTATTTTTGCGCCCATTTTATTTAAGCACTTCGCTAAATCCACTATTTCTGGCTCCATTGCTGCATTTGTAATCTGTGTTGTGCCTTCTGCATAAATGCTTGCTAGAATAATATTTTCGGTTGCTCCCACACTTGGAAAATCGAGGTTAATATTTGCACCTATTATTTTATCACATTTGCATGTAATAAATCCAGAGTTTTCACTAATATTTATTCCTAATTTTTGAAAAGCGTTCAAATGTAGGTCTATAGGCCTTGCTCCAATGTCACATCCACCCGGATATGAAAATTTTGCTTCTTTAAATCTTCCTATTATTGCTCCCGCAAGTATAACAGTTGAACGCATTTGATTCATTAAATGCTCTGGAATTTCTTTTTTATTTATATTTTTACTATTTATTTCTATTTTTCCATGAGACTTTTTTATTTTACATCCTAAATATTTTAAAATTTCTAGGGTAATTTGCGTATCATGAATGTTTGGAATGTTATATAATTTTGTGGTTCCTGCATTTAAAATACTTGTTGCTATAATTGGCAAAGAGGCATTTTTAGAGCCTGATATTGTTACTTCTCCTTCTAATTTTCTTCCTCCTTCTATTATGTAGCTTGCCATTTGTTTCACCCTTTCTGTTTTTATTTTGCTATATATTATGTTTGCTTTCCATAAAAGGTGAATGTAATGAATTTATTTTAGACTTTTTTTCGTATTAGATTTTAATTGTTTCTGCTTTTCTTCTTCAATCTTTTTTGCACTTTTGCTCGGAGTTGGTAAGTCTTCTGGCATAGTACCACCTATTCTTTTTATAGTTTGTCTAACAGCTTGTCCTACATTATGATGAGTTTTGCAAGCATCGTCTTCATTATTAATATTTTTATTTTTTAAAACTTCGTCAGTTTGCGTAATTCTAAATAAATTTGCTGCAAGTTCTGTACTACTCATATAGTCTAATATATCTTCTTTTTCAGATATACCTTTTCTATTTGCAATGTCTTTTGCTGTTTCTCCGTTATATAATCCTCTATAACCATAATTATTAAATTTTCCATAATTTTTTACACCTGCTAGCTTTGCTGTATCAAATAAATATTTATTTTTATCTTTTACATTTTTTCTAGTGTATAATCTTTTTTCATCTTCACTTAAACTTTCATATTCTTGTCTTGATATTTCTTGTTTTCTAGTTTGTACTGCAAAATAAGTTTGGGCAAGAGCTATTGCTTTTTTTCTACTATCTCCGTTTTGTGCTATAAGATAACATGCATATCTAGTTAATTTATAATCTTCAATTTCTCTTTCTGCCCCTTTTGCTACTATTATCATTTTGCCGACGTCGGCAAAATGATCCAATATATTGATATTACTGTTTTTACAGGATTCTTTTGCTTTATCAATTACTTTAATAAAATTTCCCCATTTACTATATTCAAGCATTACCATTAGTTCTCTAGCATACCAAAATTCAGTCCCGTTTTCATCTACGCGTTTGATACTTTCAAAATCTTTTTCTGTTTTATTTACTAAATCATTTCCCATAAATGTTCACCATTCCTTTCATTCTAGTTTTTAATTTATTTAATAAATTTATATCATATTTCTAAATCCCTTTCAATAGTTTTTACGAATTTTTGTTCTTATGTTTTTTAAAAAAAGAGAGACTCTGAAATTTCAAAGTTCTCTCCTTTTACACTTGTGTTTACAAACAAATTTGTGCAGTTATTTTCGTGAGCTTACAAATCAAACATAAGAGTTTACAGTAGTTAGTACTACTTTATGCAAAGCACAGCACGAAAACCATTGTAGTTAAAGTAGTGATTTGGAGGACCGAAATCGCGACAAGCAACAGGCTTAAAGTCCCCATTACAACTGCAATAGCCACCGCGGATTACAAATTGTGAACTACCGTATTTTTCTTGTGTCCATTCGGTTACATTGCCTGCAAAGTCGTAAATGTTATTAGCACTCCATTTTCCACGACTTCCTGTTTCTGCTATTACTCCTGGGGAATTCTCTGTATTCCAATAGTTACCCCATTGGCTAGAATCCTCTGCAATCTCTTTAAATGTTTTTGCCCCTGATTTGATAAACCATGCTAATACCGAATCATATTCTGCACCAAAAGTTAGATGACTCTTGACTGCTTCATTGTTTTCGATAGTAGCTGCAGCTTCCTTAGCATAGTTAAAATCAATTAGTACCAAAGGTATTACATGTTTTACAGACTGTTTTGCTTCTGAAATTTTGGAAATGTTATAACGAGAAATATAAAATCCCCCGTATTTTTTAACACTTGTAACTTGTTCAAGTAATTCGTCTGTTAAATCTTCATGGAATTTGCTATACAAAAATTTATCATTTCGATAGTTTCTTCTGCCGAATTTCTCCGAAACATGCTCACCATCAAGTATTCCATCAGAATCTAGGCTTCCTACAGGAATCCACACGAACTGACTTCCATCAGAGATTCTTTCAATTACAAAGCCATTGTTCCATTCTCCACAAACATGCTTGTATCCATCTAAAATTGGTGGATCAGCATAGTTTAAATAGATTTTGGGAATAAATTTAGCTTTATCATCGTTCATCTCTCTGATGATTAACTCTCCGTTTGTTCCTTCTGAGACCTCCAAAGTTCTTCCTTTTGATGCATTAACCTCAATAGATGTACCTCTTTCATCTTCATACACAAATTTCTTATACCGACTTTTCATGTCTTTTACCTCCTCCTGCTAATATTTTTATCGGTTTCTATATGGCTCTTGCCATTATGTTAATAATATAACACCTTTTCTTGATTTTTTCAAGCACTATTTATGTAAATTATTTTAGTTTCCTTATCTCTTTAGCATTTTTATCTGATACAACCTTTTTTCCTGTATATATCCAATGCTCTATTTATTGCAATTTCTGGGTCATATGCTTCATCTATTCTTTCTTTTCCAACTTGTGCTAACCACAATTTAAAAGGCTCCGCTTTCTTAGAAGGAATTGATTGAATTAATCTTAAAATTTGCTCTATATTAGCCACATCAGTTAATCTTAATTTTCCATCATATGCCATCATTTTCAACTGGTTACAATTTGTAACCGTTTCATTTCCCTCCGTTAATAGTCTGCTTTTTAACACTTTCCAATAAGTCCTTGCTTTTTGATAATCATTCTCTGTTAAAACAGCCACAACATCTACTATTGAAAAATACCATTTTTCTTGTTCCTCATCCCATTTTGCTCTAATTTTTTTATCTTCAAATATTTTTAATTGATTATCTTGTTCCATGTTTTTACCTCTCTTTCTTAGTTTGTCCGGAAATTCCAAGCAACTCAAATTCTTTTTTATTTCTTAAATTTATATCATATTTCTAAATCCTTTTCAATAGTTTTTGCGAAATTTTGTTCTTATATTTTTTTAAAAAAAGAAGAGACTCTGAAATTTCAAAGTTCTCTCCTTTTACACTTGTGTTGTGTAAATTCTTTCATACTTTACAATTATTACTTCTATTTCTAATTGCCTTAACTTGTTCACATTTTTACATTATTTCTAACTTCTCTTTAATCTTTTCCATATTTTGATTTGCTATCTTGTAACCCTTAGCATAGCAAAAATCAATCTTTTTAACATCAAACACAGTAGATGAATTTAGCGCTATATCAAGAATATAATTACTACTCTTTAATTTACAAGTATCTCTATCATCAAATATAATATCTACACACCTAAATAATAGGTCAATTGCATTTTTAGGATCTTCGCCATCTTTTGCAGGGAATCTTACTGTTAAAATTTTTTCTGCACCTAATAAAGATAATTCTTCTTCTGGAATATTGTTAAGTACACCACCGTCTACAAATATTTTGCCTTCATATTCTAGTGGTGCAAAAAGCCCAGGGTAACTACAACTTGCTCTTACTGCCTTTCCTATTTCTATGTTTGAAATGTAGCAGTCCTTATCTATTTTTTTATTAGTAAATACATATTTTTTTCTTGTTTTTATATCTACTGTTGGTATTGAAATTGGCATTGGAATATCTTTAATGTATTTATAGCCTTTTAGTCTTGCACACTCATTCATAATTTCTTCTATTGCTTCACCTGAAATAAGACCATTTCCTAAAATACTTTTTGTTGTTCTTATGTTTGAAAATATATATCTTGGGTCTGCTTTTAAAATGCTTTTAGAAAAATACTGAAATAATTTTAACATTTCATCTGATGTGTAGCCCATTGCATATAAAGCTGCTACTATGCTTCCTATGCTAGTACCTGCTATTACAGATGCTTTAATATTATTTTCTTCTAATGCTTTTAAAACGCCTATGTGGGCAGCTCCTTTTACTCCACCACCTGATAGTGCTAAACCTATTTTCATTATATTTACTTACTCCTTTGTTTATTTTTTTATTTACCTTCTAACTACTAACTTGTCTATTTTAGAGTGGATATATGCCTCTAATTTTTTCATAAATTCATCTGGCTCAATTTCTTTTTTTGCAACCATGTCTAAGCCCTTTTCCCAACTTGCTGTAAGTTTTGGGTTTAACATGTCAGGCATTGACTGAAAAATTATATCATAAATTTTTTCTCCCTTTACAGTAGGGGTAATTATTTGTGTTTTTGTATTTATTGCAATATAGCCTATTCTTTCTAGCTTTTTTATTATTTCTGCTCTTGTTGCACTTGTGCCTATTCCTGCTCCTTTTATTTGCTCTCTTAGCTCCTCTTCTTCAATTAGCTTTCCTGCATTTTCCATTGCAAGTATCATTGAGCCTGAATTGTATCTTGTTGGTGGAGATGTTTCTGATGTTTTGGTTTCATAGTTTATTACACCTATTTGCTCACCTTTTTTTAATTTTTTCAAGATGTCTAAGTTATTTTCCTCTTCTCCTTCTTCATTTCCATTTACTATTATATTTTCCTGACTTTTATTATTGGTATCAATACTTTTTTCATCTACTTGGCTTTCATTTTTTTTATCAATACTCTTTTCATTTATTTGCATTTCAATATTACTTGCATATTTTTCTTGATTATTTATGCTTAACTTTTTATTTGAATTGTCTTTGTTTTCTTCCCCTTTGGTAATCTCCAAAAATCCTTTTTTATCACAAACTTTACCACTTGCAGAAAATTGCTCCCTAAAATCGTCATTTTCAACTTCTATCGTAACTGATATTTTGCTATATTCTGCTGGTGGGAAAAAGATGCTTAAAAATCTTTTTACTATTACTCTGTACATTTGCTTATGTAGCTCTGGCAAGCTATCATAATTTTCAAAGCCTTGTCCTGTTGGAATTATTGCATAGTGGTCCGTAATTTTACTATCATTTACATACTTGGTTTTCACTAAATTTGTTGAATATTTTTCTTCTGCCATTTTTTTAAGGTAGCCTTGTATTTCTTCATCATGAAATCCTTTTGCAAGCCCATTTAGATTTTTTGATATTACTTTTGCAACAGCAGTAGATAGCACTCTTGCATCTGTTCTAGGGTATGTAACTAACTTTTTTTCATACAAATTTTGTATTATATCCAATGTTTCATCTGGTTTTATTTTAAAACGCTTGGTGGCTTCATTTTGAATTTCTGCTAAGTTAAAAAGAAGTGGCGCATTTTCTTTTGTTTTTGATTTCTTAACTTCTGTTATGACTGCCTTTTTATTTTGAAGTGATATAATAAATTTTTTAGCTTCTTCTTCACTTTTAAAGCCCGCTTCATTATATAGTTTAGAAGATTCAAAAAGTGAAGATTTTTCTGTGACCTTCCATTCTGCTGAAAATGAACTTCCTTCGTTTCCAAATGTTCCTATTATTTTATAATATGGTGTCTTCTTAAAGCTTAAAATCTCTCTTTCTCTTTGTACTACCATTCCTAATACGCATGTCATAACCCTACCAACAGAAATTGAAATTTTTTCTTCACCTATATCTTTTGCCATTCGTCTTCCATAAATTATTGAAAGAAGCCTTGAAAAGTTTATTCCTATAAGGTAATCCTCTTTTGCTCTAAGATAGGCAGAGTTACATAAGCTATCATATTCTGATAAATCTTTTGCTTCATTAATTCCTCTTTTTATTTCTTCTTCTGTTTGTGAATCTATCCATACTCTTTTTCTTGTGGCATTTATTTTTCCTATTTGATTTTCTACTAAACGATAAATGTATTCTCCTTCTCGCCCAGAGTCGGTTGCAACATAAATACAGCCTACATCATCTCTAATTAGTAGGCTTTTTACTATATTAAATTGCTTTTCTACATTTGGTATTACTTCATATTTATACTCTTTTGGCATAAATGGTAGTGTGTCTAATCTCCAAAACTTTAAGTTTTCATCATATTTTTCAGGGTAACTCATTGTTACTAAATGTCCAACACACCATGTGATAATCCAAGTGTCTGATTCTATATAACCATCTTTTCTGTTTCCACCACAATTAAGCACTTTTGCAAATTCCATAGCTACAGATGGCTTTTCAGTAATTAGTAGATTCTTAGACATCTTTATTTTTCCTTTTGCTCAATTATATATAACTTTTTATAAAAATAATCAATTTAAGTTTTTAATAAAATTAATATATAAGAATACTTCTTTATGTCAAGCACATTTTAATTAATAAGCATTACTCAAACCATACTACATCCATTTCTGATGTATAATTGTTATTTCCATATGGGAATATTACATATAAGTCTCCACTTTTTCCTAAGAAAAATGTATTTATATTATTTATTTGATATATACTACTAGTTAAATCTCTGCTATATACACTATATCCTGATTCAAGTAATTTTTTAGCATTATCATCTGCCTTTTGAACTACATCCATAATCTTCTTATGAGCATCACTTCTAAGTATATTTTTGCTTGCTAATAAATCCACAAGTTTTACTTCTTCTCCTGTTAATAAATTATAATTATATGTTTGAACTATAACTCTTTGAGGATTATTTCCAACTTTCAAATTTGATTCTATAGCTACTGATAAAATATTCCCAGTTATATTTGCAGTGTAATATACGCTATAAATTGTCTTTTCTGTATTTTGATTGCTTAAAATTTCGGCAGCTTTATTTGCAAATATTGATTGTGTATTATTATTAAAATTTATTGGTATATCTGCTGATATATTAATTACTGGTAAATAGATATCAACTTCATAATTTTCATTTTGTTCATGACTTTCATATGCAGTATAAACAATATCCTTTGTGTTATCTAATTTAGTTATATTTATATTACTATTATTTTCTAATAAAAATTGATTTGTAAACAATCCCATAAATTGCGCTTTTATTTCTTCTTGTGTTTTTTCTGTTTGTTCATCTCCACCTAACACATTTAATGTAGGTAAAATCAAATTGTTCTTATCTTGGTCTTGTACAAAAAATTGCACATAAATTCCTATAATAATTGCAATAGCACATATAACACCAATTACTATATACATAATTTTATACTTTGGCATATTAAATTTCATCCTTTATAATATATTTAGGTTTTTATGTTGGACTACCTATAAATCCATGAATTATATTTATAGCATTGTTACTATTAGCAATGCTATTAAAAACATTGTATTAAATATAGTAAACATCACTACATACTTTCCAAATTTTTTTGGTTGATGTTTTAAAAATTCTTTAAGAGTTATTAAGCTTGCTAGTGATGAAATCAATATTCCTAATGAACCAATATTAACTGATATTAACAACTCTCTATAATTTTCTGTGAATTTTGACAAAAATATTGCTGTTGGAACATTACTAATAAACTGACACGATACTATTCCTGCTATCAATGTATTTTTAACTACTATTTGAGATATAAACTCTTTAATTATTGGTATTCTTGCAATGTTACCAGAAAATATGAAAAATACACAAAAAGTTGCAATCAATGCATAATCTACATCTTTAAATATCTTTCTATTAACAAATAATATAGTTATTACTACAATTCCTAATGCTATTAAATATGGTATTACTCTAAAAATGCTAAGTATTACAATGATAAATAACACTGCATATATGTATAATTCTTTTTTATTAACAGCTATTTTAGAATTATTTTTTAATTTTAATGGTTCATTTTTTACAAAAGCACAACATATATATAAAAGTACTGCAACTGTTATTGATTGCATTAATAAAATTCCAAAAAATTCTGTTGTTTCTATATTATAGTACGAGTATAGATATAAATTCTGTGGATTTCCATATGGTGTAATCATTCCACCCATATTAGCTGCTATAGTTTGCATTATAAATGTAAATGCTAAATATTTATCATTATTGGTTGAATGTAAAACTATATATGTAAGTGGCAAGAATGTAATTAAGGACATATCATTAGCAACTATCATGTCAAAGAAAAATGTTCCAAATACTAGTGAATATATAACTGTTCTTCTTGTATGAAATAAACTTATCATCTTTCTTGATATTAATTCAAATGCATTTGTACTTTTTAGTCCTGCTACTACTGCTAACATACAAAATAGGCATATTAAAGTATTATAATCAAAATAATCTAAATAAGTTTTATCTATTGGTACAAAAAAACAAGTTATTATTGTAAGCACTATTGCTACTGATAACACTGCTTCTTTTTTTATAAAATTTCCTACTTTTTCTATTACTTTATTCATTTGTGCTCTCCAATTATCTTTCGTGTTTTAATTATTATACCATACATTTTTTTATTGTTCTATATTATACATAAAAAAAATGAAAATCGCGAGAATTAACTCGCGACTTTTTTGCAATAGGTAAATGTTTTACCAGTTTCTAGGGTAACTTACCTTTCGTAGTTGCATACACCCCTTGAGCATTCCATCGGAAACTTCTAATGCCTCAACCTTTGATAGGTTTATCTTTTCAAGATTCCGACAATCTTGAAATGCTCCAGTTTCTAAAATAAACACCTCATCCGAACTGATGATTTTGACAGATAATATATTCTCCTTTGAGAAAGGAGCTATTGCTCTAGTCATCTCATCCTCAGTTAGTACATTGCTGATTTCTTTCCGAATAGTGTGTTTGCCGGATACTTTAATGATGATTTCGTTCTTCATAATGTAATCTCCTTTGTTTTAAACATAGTTGTTTTTGACTGTTGTTTGACCTTTCTACCCTTCCTCCTTATAAGGGGGCTAAATTTGCAAATATAAAATACTTACATACATATATTATACCATTTTTATGGTTTTATGTCAATTTTGTGTGCTTATAAATAGCTGTATTAAGCATTTAAATTAACTTTATCAATAACTTTTAGGCTTTTTAAAATACAGCAAATTCCATTGACTTAAAACCCATTTTGTTGTATTATATATACATATTTAAACTTAAATAAAGAATGGAGCTAAAAATAAAATATGTTATGTTCAATATGTAATAAAAATACTGCTGTGATATTTACAAATAAAAAAGATGAAAACGGCAATTCAAAAGTAGAAGGTTATTGCACTGAATGTGCAAAAAAATTAGGAATTAATCCAATAGAATCTATGATGAAGCAAGCTAATTTATCTGAAAAAGATTTAAGTGAAATGACTAAACAAATTGAAAACATTGTAAGTAACATGGCGGAAAATATAGATATGGATGCTATTTCTGGGCAAATGGATAATATAGATCCTGAAGAAATGGAAGATATAGAAAGAAACGGTGCAATTCAATTTAGTGCTATTCCACTAGGTTCTATTTTTTCTAATATGTTTGGTACACCTAATAATGATTCTTCTAATAGCGAAGCTTCTAGTAATTCAACTTCTAGTGAAAAGAAAAAGGTTAAAATTGATAAAGAAAAGAGAAAAGATAAGCGTAAGAAAACATTAGAAACTTATGGTACTAACTTAACTTTGAAAGCACAAAATAATCAATTAGATATGGTAATTGGTAGAGATAAAGAAATTCAAAGAATGATTCAAATTTTAAATCGTCGTACTAAAAATAACCCATGTTTAATTGGTGAACCTGGCGTTGGTAAAACAGCTATTGCACAAGGCTTAGCTATTAAAATTGCAAGTGGTAATGTTCCTGCAAAATTATTAAATAAAGAAGTATATTTATTAGATATGACTGCCATTGTTGCAGGTACTCAATTTAGAGGTCAATTTGAAGCTCGTATGAAAGCTATTATTGATGAGTGCAAAAATTTAGGAAATATCATTTTAGTTATTGATGAAATTCACAATATTATAGGTGCTGGCGATGCAGAACATTCTATGAATGCTGCAAATATTTTAAAGCCTTCTCTTTCTAATGGTGAGGTTCAGTTAATTGGAACTACCACTTTAAAAGAATATCGTAAGTACATTGAAAAAGATAGTGCTTTAGAGAGAAGATTTCAACCTGTTATTGTTGAAGAGCCTTCTATAACAGATTCTATCGATATTCTAGAAGGTATTAAAAAGTATTATGAAGATTATCACAAAGTAAAAATATCTAATGATGTTATAAAGCAGGCTGTTATTATGTCTGAAAAATATATTCATGATAGATTTTTACCTGATAAAGCTATTGATATTCTTGATGAAGCTTGCTCTCGTATAAATTTGAATAATAAAGAATTATATAAGTTAGAAGTTTTAAAAAACGAGCTTAAATCAGTTCAAGAAGAAAAAGAAGAAGCTGCTCTTGCTGATTCTACTGAGGATTATAAAAAGGCTGCCGAATTAAAAGCAAAAGAGTGTAGCTTAATTGAGCAAATAGATGCTTTAAATGAAAAAATGAAGCTAAAAAGTATAACTGTTCAAGATATAGCTGAAGTAATTGAAAGCTGGACTAAAATTCCTGTTAAGAAAATTACAGAAGCGGAAACTCAAAAGTTATTAAATTTAGAGGACAACTTACATAAAAGAGTTATTGGGCAAGATTCAGCTGTTGAGGCTGTATCAAGAGCAATTAGGCGTAATCGTGCGGGCTTAAAAAGCACTAAAAGACCACCTTCATTTATATTTGTAGGTCCTACTGGTGTTGGTAAAACTGAGCTTGCTAAATCTCTTGCTTATGAAATGTTTGGAAATGAAAATTCTATTATTCGTATAGATATGTCTGAATATATGGAAAGTCATTCTACTTCTAAGTTAATTGGCTCACCTCCAGGATATGTTGGTTATGATGATGCAGGTCAGCTAACAGAAAAAGTAAAAAGAAATCCATATTCAATAGTTCTATTAGATGAAATTGAAAAAGCTCATCCAGATGTTTTCAATATTTTGTTACAGGTATTAGATGATGGAAGATTAACTGATAGTCAAGGTAATACTGTTAGTTTTGAAAATACTATAATTATTATGACATCTAACGCGGGCTCTAACCAAAATACTAATTCGATTGGCTTTGGCGGTATGCGTATGAGTCAAGATAAAGTAATGGATAGCTTAAAAGAAACTTTCCGTCCTGAATTCTTAAATAGGGTTGATGAGATTGTTATATTTGAGCAATTAAATTCTGACCAGTTATTAAAAATTGTAGATTTAATGCTAGATGATACTAGAAAAGCTTTAGCTGATAAAGATATTACTATGAATATATCAAATGAAGCTCAAAAATTTTTACTAGAAAAAGGAACTGATATTAAATATGGTGCAAGACCTTTAAGAAGAGCTATTCAAAGATATTTAGAAGATGAGCTTTCTGATATGATATTAAGAGGTACTCTTCAAAATGGAAATACTGTTACAATTGATTTAAATAAAACAAATTCCGTTAATGCACATGAAATCAATTTAAATAGAGTAGATACAATTAATGCAAATGAGACACGTTTAGAATTTAATGTAGAAAAATAAGGAGATATTTATATGGCAAAGCACATACCTAATATTTTAACGATAGCACGATTTTTCTTAATACCTTTAATAATTTATTTTATTATAACAGAGCAATACATTCTTGCTTTAATATTTCTTATACTTTCAGGCTTAACTGATGTATTAGATGGTTTTATTGCAAGAAAATTCAATTTTATTACTAACTTTGGAAAATTAGTAGATCCATTAGCAGATAAGGCTACTCAAATTTCTGTATTATTAGCAATTTCTTTTAAAGGAATTATTCCTTTTTGGATTATTATAATCGTTGTAATAAAAGAAGCTACTATGATAGCTGGTGCATCCTTCCTTTATGGAAAAGAGCTTGTTGTTTCTAGCAGATGGTTTGGCAAGCTTGCTACTGTACTTTTCTACTTTGCTATTGCTTGCTCATTCTTTATTAAATATTGGAATAACATTGCTTTTGCACCTGGTAACTCTGTAACTCCTATGCCACAATTTGATTTATGGATATACTATTTAGCTTTAATTACAACAATATTCTCACTTGTTATGTATTACATTACATTCTACAAGCAAGGATACTTGAAAAAAGAGAATTTAAAAATAAGAAATGATGATAATGCTAAATAATTACATTTTAAAATAACTGCAATTCAAAATAAAAATAAAATAAATAAAGTAAAATAGTTTTTGTGTAGCAACGCGCAGCGTTCAAGCGGAACGAAGTGAAGTGCGCTTGGAGCAACCTACATATTATATGAAAAAATTGTATCTACAATTTTTTCATAAAAGGTTGCGACAGCAAGTTGCAAACAAAAACTATTTTACTTTATTTTATATAAGTCGTTATTCAAAATCTTCTAGCACGCTATGAAGCTCTACATCTCCTATTGCCTCTATCCCATTTCTAACCTCTGTTAAATCTGCTTCCGTTAAGTACATTGTTTGAATATCTGTATCCTCTTTAAAGGTTTCCTCTCCATTTTCATCAGTTGTATAAATGCCAAGTACACCATTATGTTCTTTTATTAGATAATGTTCATCACAAAATCCGTCCTGCTCCCTATAAAGTGTAACTTCATCATTTTCAAACTCTTCTATTTGCCAACCTTCACACTTTTCAGTTAATTCTTCTATATTGCAATTTGCAAATGTACTTGGTAAATCTCTTGTATTAGTAGTTATATGATTACAACCTTTAAAATATTCTCTTTCAACTAGCTTAGCACTTGGTGAAAGCCTTTCCTCACTCCATGATGTAGAAAGTACAACTTGTTCTTTATCAATATTTTCATAATCGTTATTTTCACTATTATTTTGTGCTAGTTTTCTTCCATCTAAATTATTACTATCTTTTGTATTATTTATTTGATAAACATATATTCCAGCTATTATTCCTAATATTAATAATATAATACACACTAATGCAATTATCCATTCTTTTCTCATACTTCTACTTCCTTCCTTTTTTTTCTATTTATATTTAGTATGAGAAATTTTGGTAAAATTTATTCATTTTGTTTTGAAATTGTGAATTTTAAAACAATTAAAAAAACGATATAGCTTTTGTGAAGTGCCGCGTAGCGTTCAAGCGAAGCGCGTATGGCGCAACCATCTTATACTATAATGTAGTTGTAAGCGCAAGCGCGAATTAATCTATTAGTAATTGCAAGTCCTAAGCCTTTGCTTTCAACACCCTCTATTATAACAAAGTCGAAATCTTCTTTGTCAACTTTTCTAAGTAGCATAAAAATATTCTTTGCAATTTCATTTAAGTCACTACCCATGTTCCATTTATTATCTACTATGTATTTATCTAAATGTTCTTTTTTTCCTAATACTAATACCTTTTTGCCTTGTTGTTCTAATTCTTTTATTTCTTCATTTATTCTTGAAATCATTTTGTTTTCATCATTACTATATATCATCATACAACTTGTAGTTGGTGCATAATGACGATATTTCATACCCGGAGACGCAACTACATCATCTTTTCCTACTTTTCCTAAAACATGACTATCTACTTTTACATCATTTACTACTTCTTCTAATTCTTCTTTTGTAATTTTTCCAGGTCTTAATATATTAATTTCATCTCCTATAACTCTAATTACTGTTGATTCTAGACCTATATCTGTAAAGCCACCATCTAAAATATAGTCTACCTTATCTTGTAACTCTTCTATAATATCTTCAATGTTAGTTCCACTTGGCTTTCCAGATATATTAGCACTTGGTGCTGCAATAGGAACTTTTGCTTTTTCTATGAGTTCAATTGCAATTTCATTATTTGGCATACGCACTCCAACAGTATCTAAATTAGCTGTTACTACATTTGGTATAACTTCTTTTGATTTGCGATTAAAAATAATTGTTAAAGGTCCGGGCCAAAACTTATTTATTAACTTTCTTTCTACATCTGAAATATCTTTTACTATTTCTTCTACCATTTTAATATTTGAAACATGCACTATTAGAGGGTTATCTCCTGCCCTGCCTTTTGCCTCAAATATTCTTTTTACAGCTTTTTCGTCTAAAGCATTTGCTCCTATTCCATATACAGTTTCTGTTGGAAATAATACTAAATTTCCTTTTTTTATTTCTTCTGCTGCTTCTTCTATTTCTTTAATATTTAATTTCTCTTTTTGATTTGAATATTTAGCTTTCATATTTATTTCTTCTTTCTAATAATATTTAGTTTTTATTTCATAATTTAAATATACTATATTAAGTTTATTTCTCACATTTTTCAATTTGCTCACGAATAGCCATTTCTACAAATTGATTTAAAGACATATTAAATTGTTTAGAAAATAATACCGCTTTTTCATGAAGAACAGGCTGTATTCTAATATTAAAACTTCCCTTATATTCTTTATGTGGATTTTTATTCAACATATTACATTCCTTAATATATTCGTCTATTACTTCTTTAAATTCCTTTTTTAAACCTTCAATCGTATTTGACTCAAATGTAATAACATCTTCAACTCCTTCTACTTTTCCCCAAAAAGTAGAAGTTGTATCTTCATAGTAAATACTTGCAAAGAAATCTTTATATTTTATCATATTTTTCATTTCATTTCCTCCAATCTCTTTATTACTTCTAAAATGCTTTCAATCTGGTATGGCTTTAAAATGTTACTAGGATGTGGCTTATGTAATTTAATCTCTAATTTATTGTCACTATGAACAAAAGAAACTCTAGAGCCAGATGTCCTTCCTTTGTTAAATTCGTAAAATCCAAGTAATCCTAATAATGTTTTAGCTTCTTGATACGAAAAATCTCTCGGATTTGATTTTAATCTATTTAATATTTTTTCTTTTTTACTCATATATTATACTCCTTTTCTTTTTGTTTTGCAACTATTATTTAGTTGCATTTTTATTTATACATTTTAATTTTTTCTTTACATAATTTTTTTACTTTTCTTAGCATGACCCACTTTCTCATTTCATTCTATAAACTCTTTAATTCTAACCCTACCTTTATAATCCAAATTAAGTATTATTTCTCCGCTTCTATCTGTTCTATAAATTCTTGTACCAATTACTTTAAGCCTTTCTAAAACGCCATCATTTGGATGTCCAAAGTGATTATTTTCTCCTACACCTATTAAAGCAATCTTTGGCTTAACCATTTCTATAAAACTTTGAGTTGATGACGATTTGGAGCCATGATGTGCAACTTTTAAAATGTCAGCTTTTAATTCTGTCGTTCCTAAATAAAGCTCTACTAATCTATTTTCTGCAATTTCTTCAATATCGCCTGTGAAAAGAATTGTGAAGGGGTTAGTTTTTAGATTTTTTTGATAACAAAACTTAGCTACGATTGAGTTATTATTTAAAATGTTTTGTGAAATTAAATCATCTTGAGGAAAAAGTATTTTGAAATAAGAATTTTTATCAATTTGAATTTTATCTCCAGCTTTTACTTTTATTACATTTGTTTTTAATTTTTTTATTAGAGTAAGTAGTTTTTGAAGATTTGCACTATCTTTTCCTTGTTTAGAAATTATAATATTTTTTACTTTTATTTTTTCTAACAAAGTAAGTAGCCCGCCCACAATGGTCTGTATCTAGGTGGGAAAAGAGCATATAATCTATTTGCATTATATTATTATCTAACAAAAATGGCAGTAGTGTTTTTTCTCCAACATCAAAACTACCTACTTCACTTCCGCCACCGTCTATCAAAATTGTTTTCCTTGATGGTGTTTCTATTAAAGTGCTGTCTCCCTGTCCTACATCAATAAATTTAAGGCTTAAATTTGACATTGGAAATTTTATAAAATATGGTGCTAAAATTAAGAATATTATTAAAATAAAAATTATATTTTTAAGTTTTATGAATGTAATTATAGGCTTAATTTTTGACTTATTTAAGAGTTTATTTTTTAATTTGCCTAGTGCAACTAATATTTGCATAACTATTCTATTTTGCAATTTGTACTCATCTAAAGTTCTAATTAAATTTTGTACTAATTGACTTATTTGATTTTTAAATTTATAGAATATTAAAAGTAAATAATATAAAAATATTTGCCACATATTTGGTGTTGGAATTATAATTTGTGAAAATGGAAGTTTGCCTGTTATTTTCGCAATAAATGTTAAAAGCTCTAAAATCGGACTTAATATAAAAGAAATAATTACTGCTAGTGGTTTAAATATGAGTAGAAGAAATATAAATATCATGCTTCCTATTAAGCTAACTGCTAGTATTGGTGAGGCTAATAAATTTGAAATTATGAAGGTTAATGAAATAGTATTAAAATGATATACCATAATTGGAAGAATTATTAAATTTGCCGATATTGAAACTTCAGTAATTGGTTTTATGTATGAAAAAATTCTTGAAAATATTTTTGACTTACATTTTTTATTTTCTTCTATTACTTTATTAACAATATTTTTCTTGTTTATTCTTTCTATATTCTGGTTTTCTAGTTTTTTATTCATTAGTAGAATAATTCCGATTGTTCCACCAAACGAAAGCTGAAAACCGATATCTAATATATAATATGGATTTATAAGTAATATGATTATACTACTGATTGCTAAGCTAGTATAAACATTTGGCTTTGTAAAAAATATATTAGAGGCTAATGTTAAAATGCACATTATGCATGCCCTTGTAACAGATGGTGTAAAACCTACAAGCATCATAAAGAAAACTAAAAATAATATAACTAAAACATTGCCCCACCTTTTATGGACTCTTAAAAATTGAAATAGGCTAGTAATTCCAAGCAGTATATATGATACATGTGCCCCAGATATAGCCAGCATATGTGATAAATTGCTTTGTCTAAAACTATCTTGCACTTCTTCTGAAATATATGATTTATCTCCTAATATTAAACCTATACAAAGTGATGAAACTTTTTCTGGTAAAACTTTTCTTATTTTTTCTATTAAAATTTTCTTTAAATCATGGATACACTTTTGAATTAAACCTATTTTATTATTTTCTATTACTTTTACACTTTTAGCAGTTATAATTCCTGAAATTTCTTTTTCTTTTAAATACATGCTGTAATCAAATCCGCCTTCATTTCGTGCTACTTCCGGCTCTTCATATATGCCAGTAATCTCAACTTTATCACCATAATTTAATTGGTTTATGTTATTAGTATTTTTCTTTATATATAATAGTAACTTTGTAGATATCTTATTATCTTTTGCCGTTAGTTTATTTTTTTCTTCAGTTCGCTCATTTTTTTCTTGTAGCTTGTTTTCTTGTAGACTGTTTTCTTGTAAGTTGCTCTCTTGTAGGCTGTTAGATAAAGCTTCAATGCTTAATACCTTAATTGTATATACGTCTTTATATTCCTGTTTTTCTGCATCAGTAACTATTATTGCTTCTAACTTTAATTCATCATTATCATACTGATATATTCTGTTATATTTACTTTCTAAAAAAACTACATATAAATAAAAAATCGATATACTTATAAAAAATATTAAGCATAAAGCTATATTTTTCTTTATAAGCACTTTCTTACATGTAAATATTAGTAACAGAAATATAAAAGAAATTAGAAACACAAAAAAGGCTATACCTTTTAAGTATAGCCCCATTATAATTCCTAAAATAGTTCCTATTGAGGCAACACACATCTTCATTGTCAAATTCCTTTCGTTTACCCCAATTTTGTCTTTTTATTTTATAATTCTAATAAATTACTTTAATTTGTTTTTTATTTAATTCTATGATTATTTGCATTTTTTGTTTAATAAAATAATTAATATTATATTTAATATTTTTATATAATTAAATTACTCTAAGACCTGCGTAAAATCTACCTTTATACATTGTATTCAAACTAGAAATAGTTACTGTATACGTTGTTGTAGATGCGTGTATAAACTCTCCATCACCTATATAAATTCCGCAGTGTCCTATTCCTACCCCTGTTTCATAATCTGTTAAAAATACAATGTCTCCTGCTTTCAAATCACTTTGTTTTGTAATTTTAGTTCCTTTTCCACTATTATATTGTGAAGTTGCACCATGTGGAAGACTTATTCCAAAATTTTTAAACACATACATTGTAAAGCCTGAGCAGTCAAATGTTTTGTTTGAGCCATCTCCACCATATACATATTTACAACCTAAATATTTTTTTGCATAGCTTATTACTTCTGATGCATTAATTGATTTAGAACTTGTACTTTCATTTTTACTATCTTTTGAAGTTTCTTCTGTTTTAGAAGTGTTACTATTTTGAGTCTCTGTACTCTTTGTTTCTGTTTTCTGAGTAGTTGTTTCTTCTTTATTTGAAGCATTGGCACCGTTTGTAGTTGTTTTACTTGATGCATTATCGCTATTTGTAGTTGCTTTGCTTGATGAATTATCACTATTTGTCTTGCTTGTACTAGTAGTTGTAGTTTTTGTAGCGTTTTCAGCTAAATCTTTGTTAGTTTCAGTAGCTCCTATAATTATAGTATTATCAGACTTTTCTTTTTCCTCATCATCTAAAGTTCTAGGGTTACTATTTCCTCTTGTAGAAGTAATTTTAGTATCTGACACAAATTCTTTAGAAATATAACCTGTATCATTTCCAGCTTTTACTTGATACCATGTTCCTTCTTCTTTAAGAATTGTAACTTTAGTGTTTAAGTAAAGAACTTTAACAACATTATAATTAGTTCCAGCACCTTTTCTTAAATTAACACCTTGCTCATTAACATATCCTACTTTTTCTTCAGAAGTATCATTATCTTCTGTAGCTGTAGTTCCTCCTATAGTCGTAGTTACAGTTTTTGCTTCTCCTAAAGAGCTTGTTCTTACCCAACCATTAAATGTATCAGTTTGAATATATGACCATCCTCCTGTTGTTTCAGTAATTACAATAACTTCTACACCTTTTTTTACATTTCCAATTTCACTTGAATAAATTAGTGGTAAGATTTTTACATCTGTATTTTGTAAAAATTTCTTATATACAACTTTTACTTCTCTTGGCTCTTCTACATCAGAATTATTACTTTCTGTTTCCGAATTGTTGTCTACATTTTCACTATTTGAATTATTTGCATTTTCATCATTGTTTTGGCTATTTGTAGTTTGATTGTTTGTAGTCTCATTATTTGTAGTTTGATTATCTGTAGTTTGACTATTTGTACTTTGGTTATTTGCTTCATTGTTGTTTGTGGTTTCATTGTTTTTATTGTCGCTAGTTTCATTATTGTTTCCACCACTTAAGTTAGGACTTTCACTATTTTGACTACTATTATCTTCTACTTTTTTAGAGTAATCTTTGCTAATATAACCGGTATAACTTTTATACTTTATTTTATACCAACCATCTACTTCTTCTAAAAGTTCACACTCTACACCTTTAGATAACATAGCTATTACTTCTGAACTTGTAGAAGCACCTTTTCTTACGTTTATGGTATCTCCTGTAACTTTAACAGTAGTAGCTTGTGAGCATGTAGCCATTATAGATACTGTTGCTACAGTCAATGCTCCTGTTAGAATTACTTTTTTCATAGTATTCATTAAAGATTTTCTCCTTTATATTTTAGTATATTCGTTATTTTTCCTTAAGTTGCTTACAGTATATAATTAAACTCTAAAAAAGTCAATTATTCTACAAAATATTTCACATTATATTTTATTAATTTTTATACTTAAAGAAACTTTTAATTTCTATTTCTTTACAGTTTTTTATTACATAAAAAATAACAAGGTATTACATTATTTGTAACCCTTGTTATTTATATATTTAGCTTAAATTTAATTAAGCAATGATTTCTGAAACAACTCCAGAACCTACTGTACGTCCACCTTCACGAATAGCGAATCTTAATCCGTTTTCGATAGCGATTGGAGTAATAAGTTCGATTGTCATGTCTACGTTGTCTCCTGGCATAACCATTTCTGTACCAGCTTGTAATTCGATAACACCTGTAACGTCTGTTGTTCTGAAATAGAATTGTGGTCTATATCCATTAAAGAATGGTGTATGACGTCCACCCTCTTCTTTTGTTAGAACGTATACTTGTGCTTTGAATTTTGTATGTGGGTGAATTGAACCTGGTTTTGCTAATACTTGACCACGTTCAACTTCGTTTCTTTGTGTTCCTCTTAATAGAACACCAATGTTGTCTCCAGCTTCAGCTTGGTCTAATGTTTTTCTGAACATTTCAACACCTGTAACAACTGTTTTGCTAGGTTCTTTTGCAAGACCTACGATTTCAACTTCGTCTTGTAATTTAACAACACCTCTCTCAACTCTACCAGTAACAACTGTACCTCTACCACTAATTGTCATAACGTCTTCGATTGGCATTAAGAATGGTTGGTCTGTTGGTCTATCTGGTGTTGGGATGTAATTGTCAACTGCATCTAATAATTCTTTGATTGGAGCATATACTGGATCGTTAGGATCTTGAGATGTGCTCTCTAATACTTTTAATGAAGATCCTTTTATAATTGGAATTTCGTCTCCTGGGAAATCATAGCTTGAAAGTAAGTCTCTAACTTCCATTTCAACTAATTCTAGTAATTCTGGATCATCAACCATATCACATTTATTTAGGTAAACAACGATGTATTTAACACCTACTTGTCTTGCTAAAAGAATGTGCTCTCTTGTTTGAGGCATTGGTCCATCAGCTGCTGATACAACTAATATTGTACCATCCATTTGAGCTGCACCAGTAATCATGTTTTTAACATAGTCAGCGTGACCTGGGCAGTCAACGTGTGCATAGTGTCTTTTTTCTGTTTCATATTCTACGTGAGCTGTGTTGATTGTGATTCCTCTTGCTTTTTCTTCTGGAGCACTGTCGATTTGATCATATGCTTCATATTGTGCTTTTCCTAGTAATGCTAGGTATTTTGTAATAGCTGCTGTTGTTGTTGTTTTTCCGTGGTCAACATGGCCGATTGTACCAATGTTAACGTGTGGCTTTGTTCTTTCAAATTTTGCTTTAGCCATTTAATTTTCCTCCTTATTTTAGCTTAGTGGAATTGTTTTTTATCTTCCACTTGCTACTTTTATATTTTTTAATATTAAAATCTTGTTTTGTAACACTTGTATTCTATACTATTTTTACTATAAAAGCAAGTGTTTTTTATAAGTTTTATTTTTATTACAAAATATAGTAACTTGAAGTAGCAACGCGTAGCGTTCAAACGTAGCTACGAAAGTAGCGAAGTGCGCTTGGAGCAACCAACTTATAGTACTTAAAAATTGGTTGCGACAACAAGTTGCACGTAAAGTTACTATATTTTGTTGATTTAGAAACTATTATAATATTTACTCTTGTTTTTTAGCTCTTGATGCAACAATTGTATCAAATACTGATTTTGGAACTTCCTCGTAATGACTTGGTTCCATTGAGTAAGTACCTCTACCTTGTGTTTTTGAACGTAAGTCTGTTGCATAACCAAACATTTCTGATAGTGGAATAAAGCTTCTGATAACTTGGTTTCCTTGAATAGATTCCATACCTTCTAGCTTTCCACGTCTCGAGTTAACGTCTCCAATAACATCTCCCATATATTCTTCTGGAACTGTTATTTCTACTCTCATGATTGGTTCTAGAATAACTGATTTACCTTGTCTACAACCCTCTTTGAAGGCCATAGATCCAGCAATTTTGAAGGCCATTTCTGATGAGTCAACTTCATGGTATGAACCATCTACTAATGTAGCTTTAAAGTCTATAACAGGGTAACCTGCTAATACACCACTTTGAGCTGCCTCTCTAACGCCATCCTCGATTGGTTTAATGTATTCTTTTGGAACAACACCACCAACGATTTTGCTTTCAAATTCAATTCCTTTACCTGGCTCTAATGGTTCCATTTCTAGCCATACATCACCGTATTGTCCACGTCCACCAGATTGACGAATGAATTTACCTTGTACTTTAACTTTATTTCTAATTGTTTCTTTGTAAGAAACTTGTGGTTTACCTACATTACACTCTACTTTAAATTCTCTCTTTAAACGGTCTACTATAATGTCTAAGTGTAATTCACCCATACCAGCTATAATTGTTTGACCAGATTCTTGGTCTGTCCATGTTTTGAATGTTGGGTCTTCTTCTGCAAGTTTTGCAAGTGCTATACCCATCTTTTCGCTATTTGCTTTATCTTTTGGCTCAATAGCGATATCAATAACAGGCTCTGGGAATTCCATTGATTCTAGAATAACTGGATGTGCTGGGTCGCAAAGTGTATCACCTGTAGATACTTCTTTTAATCCAACTGCTGCTGCAATATCACCTGCATATACTTTTTCAATATCTTGTCTGTGATTTGCGTGCATTAATAGGATTCTTCCCATTCTATCTTTTTTATCTTTATTTGCATTTAATATTGTTGAACCTGCATCTAATGTTCCAGAATATACTCTGAAGAAGCAAAGTTTTCCAACAAATGGGTCAGTTGCAATTTTAAATGCTAATGCTGAAAATGGTTCTGTATCAGATGTTTTTCTTTCTACTTCTTCTCCATTTTCGTCTACACCTTTGATATCTGGAATATCAAGTGGTGAAGGCATATAATCTACAACTGCGTTTAATAATTCTTGTACACCTTTGTTCTTATATGATGAACCACAGCATACTGGAACTATTTTATTAGCTATTGTTCCAATTCTAATACCTTTTTTGATTTCTTCTTCAGATAGTTCTTCACCATCTAAATATTTCATCATTAATTCATCATCTTGTTCAGCAGCAGCTTCTATTAATTTTGCTCTATATTCTTCTGCTTGAGCTTGTAATTCTGCTGGTATATCACATTCTTCGATTTCTTTTCCTAAATCGTCTTTATGAATAAATGCTCTCATTTTTACTAGGTCTACAATACCTTTAAAGTTTTCCTCTGAGCCTATTGGTAATTCAATTGGAATAGCATTTGCTTTTAAACGATTGCGTAATTGATCAACGCAAAGCATAAAGTCAGCACCTGTTGTATCCATTTTATTAACATATACCATTCTTGGTACCATGTATTTATCTGCTTGTCTCCAAACTGTTTCTGTTTGTGGTTGAACTCCACCTTTTGCTGCTAAAATTGTAACAGCACCATCAAGTACTTTTAAAGATCTTTGTACTTCAACGGTAAAGTCAACGTGACCAGGAGTATCGATAATGTTTATACGATTTCCAAGCCATTGGCAAGTAGTTGCTGCAGAAGTAATTGTAATACCTCTTTCTTGCTCTTGTACCATCCAGTCCATAGTAGCTTCACCTTCGTGAACTTCTCCTATTTTGTGGGTTTTACCTGTATAGAAAAGTATTCTTTCTGTTGTTGTAGTTTTTCCTGCATCTATGTGAGCAACGATTCCTATATTTCTTGTTTTTTCCAAAGGGAACTCTCTTCCAGCCACTATTTTTTCCTCCTTATTTTATTTTAATTTATTCTTTTTCGTGTTTGATTTTAAACTTAGAATTTGTAATGTGCAAAAGCTCTGTTTGCTTCAGCCATCTTATGCATATCTTCTTTCTTCTTGAATGCTCCACCATTTCCTGTTACAGCTTCCATAATTTCATTTGCTAATTTTTCAGCCATTGTTTTTTCATGTCTTTTTCTAGCATAGATAACTAACCATCTTAAACCTAAAGTTTGTCTTCTTTCTGGTCTAATTTCGATTGGTACTTGGTATGTTGCACCACCAATTCTTCTTGCTTTAACTTCAAGAACTGGCATAACATTTTCAAGTGCTGCTTGGAAAACTTCTAGTGGATCCTTTTGCTCTTTTTCTTTTATGATGTCAAATGCATCATAAACTATTCCTTGAGCAACTGTTTTTTTACCATCTAACATAACATTGTTAACTAATTTTGTTACAACTTTGCTATTATATATTGGATCTGGTAAAACCTCTCTTTTTGCTATATATCCTTTTCTTGGCACTATTCTTCCCTCCTTTTAATGATTTCATACCATAAAGTATGATTTGGTACTCTGGAAAACTTTAATGTTTTCCCGTATAGCGCTATATAATCTATTATTAAATTTAAGTACCTTAAATTAGTAATGTATTATTAGCACCATTTCTCGCCTTATTTTTTAAGGCATAATCTTTAATGATTTAAAGATTATTTTTGCTTGTTCTAATTTACTTTAGAAGCTTTTAACTAAAGATTTATTTCTTAGGTTTCTTTGCTCCGTATTTAGAACGACCTTGCATTCTGTCTTTTACACCTGCTGTATCTAATGTTCCTCTGATAATGTGGTATCTAACACCTGGAAGGTCTTTTACCCTGCCACCTCTTATTAGAACAACGCTGTGCTCTTGTAAGTTATGACCGATACCTGGAATGTATGAAGTTACTTCATATCCATTAGAAAGTCTTACTCTGGCTACTTTTCTTAAAGCTGAGTTTGGTTTCTTAGGTGTTACTGTTTTTACAACTGTACATACACCTCTTTTTTGTGGTGATCTTTTATTAGTAACTCTTTTATTCATTGAATTGTAACCATGTTGTAAAGCTGGTGCTGTTGATTTGCTAGTAGAACTTTTTCTTCCTTTTCTTACTAATTGATTAATTGTTGGCACTTAAATTTCACCTCTTTCCATATTATATTTTTTATTTATCTTACAATAGAATTTTAATTATAAACCTTATTTTCCGTAGTAAAAACTCACTTTGAATTTTAAGATATATTATTATATGTTCTATTATAAGATTAAAACAAAATAAACCGCTAGGGAAATACGAGTTTCGTATTTTACACTAGCGGTATATATTTTATCATTTTTATTTAATAAAGTCAAGAAAAATTAGTTAAGTTTGGCAATATTTGTTATATTTTCTTATTCACCATATTCTCCGTGATTGCTTGATTCATTTTCTACTTCTACTTCATTTTCATTATTTCCAGATATTACAGTAGGGTTGCTATTGTTTAGACTTTGTTGTGAAACCTTTAAGCCTTCTTTAAAATCATTTGGCTTGTTTTCTTCTACTGGAGTTTCTGTTGTAGATTCTATTGGCATTTCTGTTGGTTTACCTTCTCTAAGTTCACTAGCTGGTTCATATTCTGGTACTATAGTTTTAAATTGCTCTAATGGTATATGATTTTCTTCTAACATTTTTTCAAATTCTACTTTATTAAAATCATCTTTAGAACTTTCTCTATCATATAATTCTTTAATTTCGTCATTAGTTAATGGATTTATTTTGTCAGATTTTAAAGTTCCTGATGTTATTCTTCTAGCAAATACATTAGACAATTTTTGTTTTATTCTTTCAAGTATGCTTGGTCTTCCTTCATATGCTTTTAGTAGACCTCTATTATAATTAGCTTTAGCTATTTTTTGAATAAATTTTATTCTTCTTTTAGCATCTTTATCTGTTGGCATATCATATAATTCACTAAAATCATAACTTATATCTACAGCTGGTTTCTTTCCTTCGTTTTTTCCTTTCATAAATACAACGTACTTATCAAAGGCTTTAATTTTGCTTTTATTAATAATTTCTTCCGCTTTAGCTTTGTCTTTATCTTCTACTTCACTATATGTTTTTTCTACTTTCATTAATAATTCTGCTATATTAGGATCTAAGTATTTGTCTAACTCTTCAATTCTTTCGAAATTTTTTGCATAATTACTATTTAACCTAGTATGTATATTCTTATCAAGTGTAATAATTTCCTCTTTATCACCATTAACTATAGTTGCACTATAAACTGGTTTTCCATCTTTAGATATAGAAAATTTAATTTCTTTTAATTCTACTGTATTAGTTTGTTTTTCACTTTCAGTTTTATCTTCGCTTGAACCTACAATTTTAGGATCACTTTGATTATAAGCTTCAAATTCGTTCTTTTTGCTATTAAGTTCTTCTGCTGCTTTATCTATGCTTTCTTCAGGAACTGTCGTAGTTTGGTTCGGTACTGTCCAATTAACTCTTTGACGATGGCCATATCCATATGTATGAACAGTGTTATCACTCTTTGGTTCTGAAACTTGTTTATTTTCTTCTGTTCTTGGTGCTGTTGTTTCAGGCACTTCTTCTGATTTTTCTTTTTCTGATGTTGATGCTTCTGGTACTTGTTCTGTTTTTTCTGTTTTCTCTGCTTTTTCTGTTTTTTCTACCTCTGGTGCTGGTGTTTCTAGCACTTCTGTTGTTTCTTCTACAATTTTTTCTTCTTTTTTGCCATCACGAACTTCTACCATAAAATCATCTAAAATTGCTAAATCACTTTCAAACCCTTCTCTTTGAGTTTCTAAATCTTTTATTTGTTCCTTCTTCTCTCTAGCACTTTGCATGAATTCTCTACTCTTTTTATTAATAAGTTGGTATACATCTTTATCAACTTTTAGTTTATATACTTCTATATGATTGCGACGTAATTGCTTAAGTTCTTCTCTTTCAGATTCTATTTTTGCAATTTGATTTTCAATATCCTCAATTTGCTTTTCAATTTCATTTTTTCTTTTTTGTAAATCTGAAATAAAGTTCTGTTGAGCCTTTTCTACTTTTTCCTTTCTTTTAGCCAAAGTATTTCTTCTTCTGGCTCTATTTTCTAAGGATTTTGCAATTTGTCTATTTGAGTCATCGATTGCTTTATAAACACTTGCATCTAATTCCTTATAAAATCCACGTATTGATGTTTGTGTATTTAATTTTTCTTCATCTTTTTTTCTTATAATATCTGAATCTTCAATCTCTTTTTCTATTGCATGTATTTGATCTATAAAGTCTCCTTTTTCTACTTTTAAATTTGTAGGCATTCCTTTTTGTGCATCTTGTAATTTTAAGTTTAGTTCCTCATTTAAAGATTCCTTTGTTATTCTTTCCATAAATTTTCCTCCTAAAATTTACTTATCTTCTTTATTATAACACGTATCGACTTTATTTGCAACTATATTATGTAAATTTTATTATTTTGTAACTAAAATTTAACATTTTTGTCATATTTTAATACTTATATTGCTACTAATCTAATATTTATATGGTTATTTTCATTTATTTTAAAAGCTTCTTTGTTTCAACATATCTTCCAAATCTTTTAAGGCTTTATCAGCTAACTTAGTGTACTTTAGTTTTTTATCTCTTATTCTTTCTTCACCTTGTGGCAAAATACCAAAATTTGCATTCATAGGTTGAAATCTTGCATTTTCTGTTGAAATGTATTTTGATAATGCTCCTATCATAGTAGTATCTGGAAATATTATTTTTTCTTTAGAGATATTATCTACATTATTTATATTGCTTACTGTCTTATTTTCTGACTGAGTCATATTACTTTCCTTATTAGCTTCCTCAAATTGCATTACTGTATTTAATCCTGCGACCATTCCTGATGAGACAGACTCAACATACCCTTCTACACCTGTGATTTGACCAGCAAAGTATATGTTTGGATTTAATTTCATTTGATAAGTTTGATTTAATAGTTTTGTAGAATTGATATATGTGTTTCTATGCATTACACCAAATTTAACGAAATTAGCATTTTTTAATCCTGGTATCATACTAAATACTCTTTGTTGCTCTCCAAATTTTAAGTTTGTTTGGAAGCCTACCATATTAAATAAATTGCCCTCGCTGTTGTCTTGCCTTAATTGCACAACTGCATAAGGTCTTTTGCCAGTTCGTGGGTCTGTGAAGCCAACCGGCTTTAATGGTCCATACCTTAATGTATCTTTTCCCCTTTTAGCCATTATTTCAATTGGCATACATCCTTCAAATAATTCTCTTTTTTCAAAATCATGTAAAGTTACTACTTCGCTATTTATCAATTCTTCATAGAAAGCTTCATATTCTTCTTTGTTCATTGGCAAATTTATATAGTTTTTTTCTTCATCTTTGCTTCTTCTTGAAAGCCATTCTTCTACAGTTTCTTCTTTTTTTCTTTCTTGCTCGTATCTATCTCCCCAAAAAGCTATTTTATCATCTATTGAATCCTTTTCTATAATTGGTGCTGCTGCATCATAGAAATATAGCTTATCTTCGCCTGTAAGATTTGCAATTTCTTTTGATAAGCCTTCTGAGGTTAATGGACCTGTGGCGATTATTACAATTCCATCTTTTGCCATTTGGGCTATTTCGTTATTTATTCCCTTACCATTTTTTTCACCATTATCAGCTAACTTAGTATTCACCTCTTCATGAATAGAGCCTACTTCTTGCCTGATAATTTCAATATTATCAAGCTTTTCTAGCTCTTCTGTTATTCTTTTTGAAAATATTTCTCTATCTACTGCTAAAGCTTGTCCTGCCGGTACTGCTGTTTCGTCTGCAATGCGAATTAAAAGAGAATCTAATCTCCTTAGCTCCTCTTTTAATAAACCACACGCATTTGTATGTAAATTAGATTTAAATGAATTGCTACACACAATTTCTGCTAAATTTTCATTGTGATGTGCTGGTGAAAACTTATGTGGCTTCATCTCATATAATTTTACTTTTATTCCTCTTTTTGCTATTTGGTAGGCCGCTTCTGAACCTGCAAGTCCACCACCTATTACTACTATATAATCGTTCATTTCTTCCTTTCTTACTACCCAAAAAGCTCCATTATATCTTCCTTTGATAGTTGATTAATAAAGGTATTCTGAGTAGATAACATATCATCTGCTAGCTTTGCTTTTCTTTGTTGTAATTCATATATTTTTTCTTCTATTGAATTTTTAGTAATTAATTTATATACTTGGACATTGTGTTTTTGCCCTATTCTATAAGTTCTATCAGTTGCTTGGTTTTCTGCTGATAAATTCCACCATGGGTCATAGTGTACTACCATGTCTGCACCAGTTAAGTTTAAGCCTGTTCCTCCTGCTTTTAAAGAAATAAGGAATACTTTTATATTTTCATCTTGATTAAATCTTTCTACTAGATTTATTCTTTCTGCAACTTTGGTTTGCCCTGTTAGTTTTAAATATTCAATTCCTCTTTTCTTCAATTCTTTTTCTATCATTTCAAACATAGAAGTATAGCCTGAAAATAGTAACATTTTGTGTCCACTTGCTACTGCATCTTCTACAACCTCCATGCATTGAATAAGCTTACTGCTTTCACCTTCATAGTTTTGTAAAAATAGGCTTGGATGGCAACAAATTTGTCTTAGTCTCATTAATAATGCTAATATCTTTATTTGGCTATTTGCAAAGCCATTTTCTTGTATTTCTTCTGCTACTTCTTTTTTAGCACTAGCTAAATATGATAAATATATTTTTTGTTGTTCTTCTTGCATTTCATTATATAGAACTGTTACTGTTTTGTCTGGTAACTCTGTTAAAACATCCTTCTTAATTCTTCTTAGTATAAATGGCTCAATCATTTTCTTTAATTGCTCCATTTTTTCTTGATTATTGTCTTTCACTATTGGTATTTCATATAATTCTTTAAATTTACGATATTTAAATAAATACCCTGGCATTATATAATCATAAATTGACCATAGCTCAGAAAGTGAATTTTCAATAGGTGTACCAGTTGATGCAAATCGTGTTTGTGCTACTATTTGCTTTATAGCTTTTGCATTTTGTGTATTATCATTTTTAATATACTGTGCCTCGTCTGCTATCATATATTTAAATTCATAATTTTTTTCTGTATATATGTCAATATCTCTTTTTAATGAGTCATAGGAAGTAATTACTAAATTATATTTTTCTATTTTATCTATTCTTCTTTTTCTTTCTGTTGCACTTCCACTAATAACTTCTACTTTTAAACTTGGTGTAAACTTATTTGCTTCGCCAAGCCAGTTTAAAGTTACTGAGCTTGGGCATACTACTAAGGATGGCTTTGAGTTTTTACCATTTTCATTTACATATGCTAAAACCACTGCTAACATTTGAAGGGTTTTTCCAAGTCCCATGTCGTCTGCAAGAACTCCACCAAATTCATACTTATCTAAGGTTCTAAGCCATTGATAACCAATTTTTTGATATGTTCTTAAAGTAGCATTTAAATTTGCTGGTAATTCTAGGTCCACAGTAGTTTGATTTTCCTTTAATCTGTCCACCATTGTTTGATATGTTTCGTTTGTTTGTATTTCTACATTTTTTAAATTTTTTAGTATTTTTTCTAGATAAAGGCTTCTATAACTTGGAAGTGTTATTACACCGTCTTTTATTGTATTGTAATTTATATACATATTAGTTGTAAGTTCTTCTAGGAATTGCATTGTCTCATTTTCTTCTAATTTTATATAACTTCCATCTTTTAGCCTGTGAAACTTCTTTTTCAATTCGTATTTTTCTAGCATTTGTGCTAAGTCAGATAAATCTATTCCTATTTGTGTTAAATCAATTTTTAATAAGTGATTTTCTATTCTTATTCCTATTGATTTTATTTGAAATGAATTTATTTGCTTTTTACGAAAGCTATCTGTTGCTAGAACTTCATATTTTTTCATATATTCATCAATTTCTTCTGATAAAAATGAAAAGATATTATCTGAATTTGCAAGCACTAACCTTGCACTTTTTCTATCTAGCATAAAACCTGTTTCAATAAATCGATTTAATGCTTCATTTTCTCCAATTACATTTCGTGCAATATTAACATTTTGCTCTAAGAATGGATTTATTTCTTGCTCTCCATAACAAAACTTAACATCTGCTGTGATGTTATTATTTGCATCATAATCTAGATATATTTTAACTCCTAACTTTTTAGGAATGCACTTTTCCTGAACAGCTTGAGATAAATTTTCTGTAATTATATTATTTTTCATTCTTGGTGCTATCATAGAGAAAAAGCTTGTAAGCTCATTTTCATCTATAATAATTTCATTGGTATAGTTTTTACGCAACACGTCTAATATTTTTAAAGTATTATTTTCAAAGTCTTTAGTTGCACGATAAATTTCATTTGGGAATAAAAGATAAATATTCTCTTTTCCTTGTAAAATTTCATAACTAAAAACATCTATATTGCATGTTAATTTAAATCTATTTTCTTCTATTTGTTTTACTGTAAATGTGATATTAGGCTCATCTGCTGAGAAATAAATTGTTTTTTCTTTTTCGCCTCTTTGAAATAGCACCGTATTATTTTTAAGTGCATCAAAAAAATCGTCAAGACCAGTATTTGAAATTAAAATATTGTCTGGTATAAAATTTTTAATATAATAGTTGTATCCATTTGCTACTTCATTATGATATTTCATAATTTCTGCATATTTTAATAAGAATTTTAATATTGGAAGTGATTCTTCTTCAAAGCTCTCTTCTTGATGAACTAAGTTTAATTTGCTTCCATATTGATAAACTTCTTTTTTTAACATTCTCTCATAAAATTCTGGTAAGTTTTTAATTTTATAGAATTGAGTATTCCCTATTTTAAATTCTACTTTTAGTGCTTTTGTAAATTCGTTATAATAAACCTTAGGTATAATCTTTATATTTTTGGCACACGAATCTTTACCTTCTTTTTTAGTTAATTCATCTTGTTCTGTTTGCAAAAAGGTATTTAATAATTGCTTATATACTCTATGATTTTCCTTCTCTCGTATTTGTTTTTGATTTTCTAACATAATACATCCTCCAGAATTTTATCAATCTAGAATTATATCATAAAAGTTTTGATTTTTCAAGACATTTAAGCAGGGTTTTTGACATTTAGGCGGGTTTTTGTCTTAACCTTTTGAGTAATTTTTTCTTAACTTATTTCAAACTAGAATTTTTTCTTAGTTTAGTAAGTCTTTTGAAGCAAAAAAAATGTAGTACCTAATTTTTATAAGCACTACATTTTTTCTTAAAGTGACTTAATTTTTATTATCAAATATTATTTACTTAAAATAATGTTGTATCTAATTGCCAGTTTTCCTTAAAACAAAAACCCCGTCCCATTGTCTTAACCTTAAATTACAAACTTCTTAATTAAAACTACTCCACCTGCTAAGATACTAACTACTACTAATATCAAACCTACATATGTTGGAACACTACCTGTTACTACTCCTAGGATTACTGGTGCATCATCTATATCGTCTTCTCCTGGTTTGTTATTTCCTGGCTCAGAGTCTATATCTGGTGAGTGTGGGTCATTATTGTCTTTGTATATCTCTGCCCAGTTTACTTTCTCTCCTAAGTTGTTCTTATTGTTTATCCATGTTAGTATAATTTCTACTTGGGCACTCTCCCCTGGTTGTAATAGTGTATCTTTTAATTGGTCTGTTAATACTTTTCCGTCTTCTTCTCTCCATAATGGATTATCTTTTGGATCAAATCTTAATCCTTCTGGAATGTAGTCTATTAATTCTTTTGCATAGCCTGCTATTTCTCCTTCGTTTGTTACTTTTATTACGAATTTGAATTTGACTGTTGTTTTATCTATTCTACTTCCTCTTATTTCTACTTTTGCTGGTGGTTCTGGATTCTCATCTCCTGTATGTCCTGTCTTTGTTACTGTTGTTTTTCCACCATATGTTACTATTGATTCACTTACCCATTTCTTTAAGCTTAAGTCAAAGTATTGTACTTTTATTTTTTCTTCATCTATATCATCTTCGTCTGGCTCATCATTGTCTGGTGTAGAATCTACATCTTCTACTGGATCATTGTTTTCGTCTCTATCATCTGTTATTTCTGCTATATTAATTATTATTCTGTCTGATGTGTTTGGTTCTGATACTTTAAAAGCTATCTTTACATCTTTGTAGTCTGGCATTGTCATTGTTTCTTGGTCAAAGGCTTTTAATAAGTTCGCATTTTCCTCTTTTTCATTTTCTTTTGCTAAATAATCTGTTTCAATGTACTTAGCTTCTTCTACATTATCTGTTTCTATGTCTTCTTCAGTATACATTTTCCATCCATACTCTACGTTTGTTTCGTGGTCTGGTAAGAAAGTTAATCCTTCTGGTAAATCATCTTTTATTTTGCTTGCATAACCTGCCATATTTCCTTCATTAAATATTCTTAATGTATATGTTACTATATTACCATTTGCTACTTGTACAGGATCCTTTGGATGTTCATATTTGAATTCTGTTTCACTTAATTTTGTAAATACTGGCACTCTGTTTATTATGTCTGTATCATTTACCTTTGTTATGAATTTTCTTAACGCTAAGTCAAATCTTTGTAATATTAATTTTTCAAAGTCATCATCATCTTGTTGTCCTTCAATATATTTCTTTCCTGCTTCTATTTCTGTATCTTTATAATTTGGTAATTCTTCGTCTGTTGGTAAATTATCGTTTTGCACTTTGTCTTCTGGTTTTGAGTTATTATTTGTTAAACTATCCTCGGTTGAATCTCTGTCTACTGTTTCAGGATTATGTTCTACATCTTCAAATCCAGTAATTTCAGCAATGTTTGTAATCTTTGTGTATATACTAATATCTTCTTTTACTTTACATCTTACTTGTACATCAATATAATCTAATTTTTCTCCATCAAATGCTTTTAATAAGACTTTATCTTCTCCTTCTACTCTCTCTGCATACATTGAATCTCTAGTTGCTTCTTTATTTGTACTTGGTGATGTTATATCTGTTTTTATTGTTCTACCATCATCTGATAAAATCCATCCGTTTTTTACGTTTAATTCATCATTTACTATGAATTCTAGTTCTTGTGGCAAATGATCTGTTATTTCTGTTACATATCCATCTATTTGGCCTTCATTGTATACTCTAATTGTATATGTTACAATATTTCCATTTGATACACCTATAGGCTCTTTTGTATGTTCATATATTGCTGTAGTTTTAACTCCATTTGCTAAATCTGTTACTATTACATTTGGAGTTCTGTCATATTCTTTAACTTTTTCTCCACTTTGTACACTTGTAATGAATTTTCTTAAAGATAAATCAAAATACTTGCCTATCATTACTAATCTTTCAAAATCATCGTCATCTTGTTGATTTTCATCTAAGTAATTATCTCTATCTACATTACTTGGAATCGAATCACGATCAACTACTGGTTTCTTATCTTCATCTAAGGTTTCAGTTATTTCTGCTATATTTCTTAAAGATTGGTCTTTATCTGTTACTGTTGCTGTAACTTCACATTCTATTTTTAAATCTTTGTATTTGATTTCAGTTCCATCAAATGCTTCTAGTAATGTATCTTCTAAATAGTTACTTACAATTGTTTTTCCATCTTTTGATGGATTAGACCACTTATACTCTGTATTTATTGTACTATCTTTTGGATCAATAAAAGCTAAACCATTTGGTAAATAATCTGTTATTTGTTTTGCATAACCAGATATATTTCCTTCATTATATACTCTAATTGTATAAACTATTTTGTCACCTGTTTGTACTTTTAGAGGATCTTTTGCATGTACTTTTTCGGCAGTTGTGCCATCATCCCATGTTGCAATTCCACTTGCTAATTTTCCTACTTCTTCTTGTGAAATCTTTGGCTCTCTTGCAAATTCATTTTCTCCTTCATTTTTTATATCAACTCCATTTATGCTTGTTATAAATTTTCTTAAAGCTAAGTCAAAGTTTTCCTCTTTTAAAATTAAATCTTCAAAGTCATCATCATCTTGTTGACTTTTCGTTCCATATGGCCAATCTACATTTCCTGCTTCTGAGTCACGATCTTTTATAGATGTATTTCCAGATTCATCTTTGTAAATTGTAATTTCTGCTACATTTTTTAGTGATTGTGTTTTAGAAGTTGCAATTACTTCACATTCTATTTTTAAATCTTCATAATCTAATGTGTTTCCATCAAAAGCATCTAATTTTTTATTACTTAAATAGTTGGTTACAATTGTTTTTCCATCATTTAATGGATTTGTCCATCCATAAGTTGTATTTATTTGACTTTCTGATGTAGGTACAAATTTTAAACCTTCTGGTAAGTAGTCTGTTATTTGTTCAGCATAACCTGCTACATTTCCTTCGTTATATACCCTTATTGTATAAACTACTTTATATCCTTTTCTTACTGTTAAAAGGTCTTTTGTATGTACTTTTTCAGCTGTTGTACCAGCATCCCATTTTGCCGTTTCTGTTTTTAGATTAGCTATTTCTTCTTCTGATATTTTTGGTGTTCTATCTACAGTTGGTGCTACATCATTAATTTCAGTTATAAATTTTCTTAAAGCTAAGTCAAATATTTTATCTGGTTCTTTTACAAATTCTTTTTCCACAGCAAAGTTTACTGGTTCTTTTTCTACTATAACAACTGGTTGGTCTGTATTTTTTGGTTCTTCAACTGACCAATAATTAGCAGTAGTAATAAAAAATGTTCCACTAACTTTAACATTTACAGTTGTAATGTCTTCTGTAGTATTTGGGATAGATATATAAAATACTTTATCATCAGATTCTTTATTTACTAAATCCTTTAAAGCAGTTACTTCTGTTTTAGTTGAATTTAAAATTTTAACATCTGAAATAAGAGCCTCTTTTCCATCTGTAACTGTTAATCCTAAAGTATAATCTATATTTCTTAACTCTTTCATTTTATATGGACCTATTATATATCTTTCTCCTTTTACTTCAAGTGTAGGAGTTGTATTTTCTAAGCTTATTGGACTTTCTTTTAAGTTATTAGCATAATTGTATGAAAAATCAGGTTCACTAGGTATTTCTACTAAGTAATTAAATAATGCTTGACATGCCTCTGCTCTGTCTCTTCCATTTTTGAAAAAATTATCACTGCTACTTAATGATTGATAATTACTGTTTTCATTAGGTACTGCATTTAACCAAAATTCAAAAGTATCTTTTACATGATATTCATCTCCACTTGGGTTTGTATAATGCCATATTGCTAATTGTTGAACTGCATCTATATCATCATCAGTTAAATACTCAAATTCATAACCAGATATATCAACATCTCCTTCTTTTTTTGCATATTCTTTAGCAGAATTTAATAACATTTGTCTATTTTGTGTTGCTTGTAATTGACTAGCATCTGAAGAATTTGTTTTGGCTGGTACATATATGTTATCTAAAATCCACATTAATGCCATGTACTCTTTACTATTAACTTCAGGTAATTTATCTATATATTGTTGTGGTATAGTGCTAGGATTTTTCATATCAAAATATTTAGTATAATGTTGTTCTGTTGGAGTAGCTAAAAAAAGGTTTTCAGAGCCAAATCCTGGTCCTCCCTTTAAGCAATAAATCGTATCTCCCAAATCTTTTTCTGTATTATATATTTTCCATACATTTTTATTAGAGTTTGCTAATTGATATCCATATCCAGATTTTCTTAGCATTTTTATTTTTAAATTCAAATCTCCATCAGCAGCTTTTACAATATTAAATGAGCTATTAAATGTCATAATAGCTAAGAAAAAAACTGCAATGATTAGCACCAATTTCTTTAATTTCATAATTTTACCAACCTTCTTCACATACTAGTATTAATTTAATTTTACTTTCATTTCTTTAGTATGTCAATAACAGTATTTTACTGGTTTTCCATTATATTTCAATATCCATTTTTTTAGGCTTACGGATTTAATTTATTCAAAAAAATCAGTCATATATTACAATTATATTACATTTTCGTCATATTTTCAAGTATTTTAGTGTTTTTAATTTCTCTTTTTCTTATTTCCGTAGGATTTTGTCGATTGTTTTACATAATTTAGTGATTTCAATATATAAAAAATCTCAGTCTTTTTTTAGACGGAGATTTTTTAGCTAAAATCAAATATCAGTTTTAATGCTATAAAATTTTTTCTTTTTCTCTTTCTCTTAAAATAAGCCCTAATTTAATACCAGCTTCTATTTCACTTAGTTCTAGTGGTTTTCTTAACATTTTACCTATAACCTTCATTTCTTGCTTTTCTGATACTTTCCCTGATAATTCATCCCTAATTCTACTAATATATTCGTCAAACTTCATTGTTTCTAATTTTCTAGCTGCTATCAATTTTATTCTTTTTAAAATGTTTTCAAAATTTATATCATAATTTTCAAAACCTTTTTCAAGCATAAAGTCACCACCGTCTAATCTAACCTCTGATAATCCCATTTTTCTTTTACTATCATATAATTTTACAAGTAATGCTACCATACTAGAATTTATAACTTTTCTATTTTCAGGTTTGAAATCATGAAATAAGTATTCTGGCTCTGGTACCCAAATTCCCCATTCTTTATCTTCTACACCAATACATCTAGCTTGGTAATAATATGGTGTAACATATAGCTCCCTCTTTTCACCATTTTTGTCTGCAAAATAATAAAGTGGGCTAATAACATTACTTTTATTATCTTTACTTAAGCTTTGCAAGTTTTCAAATTCTCTTTTTCCAGTTCCAAATGGTGTTGCCGGTTGATTTACTACAAGAGTATATTGTCTGCTTTCATCAATAGTTAAAACATAAACTAGCTGTGTACTTCCATAATTTATAAATTCTATTCTTCTTTGGTTATATTGAAATTCTGGAACTGCATCACTTGCAAGTACTTGTTTAATAAAATTTTGTATACCAAAAAATTCATTTAAAGTGTTTTCTTCACTATTTTTTCCAGGTGGCATTTTTAAATAATTTATTCCGCCATAATCAGGTATGCCTAAAGGGTCTTCTTTTCTTATCATAAAATCTCCTTTTTTGTATTAAATTTTAGTTGGTTAAATTTACATAAAATATTATAACATTATTTCTTAAATATTGCAATGTCTTAAAAAATGGAAATTTTAAAATTTCATTGTCTTTTTTTATATCTCTTTACTTTTTATGTAAATTATGATAATATGATTATACTTTATGCTTTACTGCATGTATATTTATATACTCATGCTAATGAGTGTAAAGCAAATACTATGAAAGGTGGAAACACTATGAAGCAAATTAGCAAAGGCAAAGTACGGGACATCTATGATTTAGGTGACAAGTTGGTTTTAGTAACTTCGGACAGAGTTTCTGCGTTCGATGTTGTTTTACCCAATACTGTTCCCTATAAAGGAGCTGTCCTAAACAGGCTATCTGCATTTTGGTTTGAATTCACTCGGGATATAATTCCCAATCACATGATTTCTATCAAAAATGAAGATATGCCTAAAGAGTTCCAAAAAGCAAAGTTTGAAGACCGTTGCATGCTTGTTAAGAAGCTGAAAATGCTTCCTATCGAATGCATCGTTCGTGGCTACATCACAGGATCAGGATGGGAAAGTTACAAGGAAACAGGATCTGTTTGTGGCATTAAATTGCCTGATGGATTGCAAGAATCCGAAAAACTGCCCTTCCCAATTTACACACCCACAACGAAAGCTGTGGAAGGGCATGATGAACACATCTCATTCGAAGAAACTGTAAGACTGCTTGGCGAAGACCTTGCCACTCAAGTAAGGGACAAGAGTATTGAAATTTACTCAACCTGTGCAGAATATGCAAAAACGAAAGGCATTATTATCGCAGATACCAAATTCGAATTCGGCATTGACGAAAATGGCACTCTCGTTCTTGCAGATGAAGTTCTGACTCCTGACAGCAGTCGCTTCTGGCCTGCTGATGAGTATGAGGTTGGGAAATCTCAAAAGAGCTATGATAAGCAGTACTTAAGAGACTGGCTTAAGAATAGCGGTTGGGATAAAACCCCTCCTGCTCCGGAAATTCCTGAGAAGGTCATAGCCTTTACTACTGACAAATACTTGGATGCTTTTGAAACTTTGACGAACATAGCTTTCTTCTAATTTCAGTATTTGTTTAAAACAAAAATCTCTGTCTTAATATTTTAAGACAGAGATTTTTTATTTGGAGGCGAGTATCGGAATCGAACCGATGAATCATGGTTTTGCAGACCAGTGCCTTACCGCTTGGCTAACTCGCCATTTTATTATTTGTTACAAGAAAAAAGTTCTTATTAAACAAAAAATGGAGCGGAAAACGGGGCTCAAACCCGCGACCTCTGCCTTGGCAAGGCAGCGCTCTATCAACTGAGCTATTTCCGCATATGCTTTTTTTATAAAAGCATATTTATAATAGCAAATTTTCTTTAAAAAGTCAAGGTACTAAACTTAAAAAATCTATAAAATAGTCAATTACTTCTTTTTTTGCTACTTCTTTTTGTACTGTAATATCTAATACTTCTATTGTTTCATCACCATTTATTACTTTAACACTTCCTATTACTTTCCCCTCTTTAACAGGTGCTTCTAAATAATAAAGTGAATTTATTTCAATTCTAATATTATCTATTTCATCTTTTCTTAAGGCTATTTGTTTACATTTAAGTTCACTCATATCAATACTTACATAATTACTTTTGCCTTTGTTTATATATATGCGTTTTTCATTTAATTGTTTCCACTTCTCAAACTGCTCTTTTACTTTTTCTTCTAAATTTATTACTTCATAATTTTTATATGCATATTCAATTAATTTTATGCTATCTGATGTTCTAATTTTTTTAGTATCTGAGCCAAGCACTACTGTAATAATATCTAAATTCCCTCTTTTACATGCTGTTACTAAACATCTGCCTGCCCCATTTGTAAAACCAGTTTTTACGCCATATACACCATCTAAATTTCCTAATAATTCATTTGTATTAGAAATTTGCTTTGAACTTCCATTTATAGTAACAGTATAATATTTAGTTGATACAATTTCTTTAAATTTTGGTATATTTAGTGCATAATCTGCCATACACGCAAGCTCGTATGCTGTTGTATAATGTCCTTCTTGGTCTAGTCCATGTGGCGAAGTAAAGTGGCTATTTAGTAACCCCATTTCTTTTGCTTTTGCATTCATTAAGTCACTAAAACCTTCTACACTTCCACCAATGTGCACAGCTAATGCTACTGCTGCATCATTTCCAGACTCTAGCAATAAGCCATATAATAAATCATGAACAGTAATTTTATCATTTAATTTTAAGCCTAATCTTGAACCACCAGTACCTGCTGCCTTTTTTTCAATTGTAACCACATCTTTTAAATTTGCATTTTCTAATACTACTATTGCAGTCATGATTTTAGTGGTACTTGCCATAGGTACTTGTTTTAGTCCATTTTTCTCATATAATATGGTTTTTGAATTTCTATCAAATATTAGTCCTATTCGTGCATTTTGCTTAGGAATCTCTATACTATTACTTGAAGTTTCTATTGCTGTATTTTGTGAATTTTCTTGTGTTCCGTTTTGCAAATTTCCTTGTACTTCAGTTTGTATAATATTTTTTGTTTCATCTTGTAGTTCTGTTTGGATTTCATTTAAATCTACTTGTTCATTATCTTCTAAGTCTGCATATTGTAAGTTTGCATACTCTAAGTCTGCATATTGTAAATCTGCATATTTTAGCTCTGCATATGAAATATTATTAATGTTTACTATAACAAAAATAAGTAAAAATATCGTTACGCCAGATACAAATTTCTTCAATAGTAAATTTAATCTATTAAATGAAGCTTTTTTATATTTAGTATGTTTTATTAAACATTTTCTGTTTTTTACCATTAAAAAATCACCTTTTTAATTATATTTTAAAAAGTGATTTTTTATTCTTATTATTTTTCATATACAATAATTGATAATCAATTAATCTATTATCTTGGTCTTCTTCCAGCCTCAGCAAAATCCCATGGTCCCTTTTGGTTTTCTTCAGCTATCTCTTCATGTACTTTTTTTATAGCCTCTTCTTCATTTTCAGCATCTGTATTTTCATATTTCTCTAAAAATTCTTCTGGGGAAACATGAGCTTTTTCAGCCTCATCTCTAATAGTAGTCGTTTCACCATTTTCTAATAAAATCTCTTCATCAAATCCTAATTGGTCATTATTAGGTGTATCATCAAGATTTTCTATTCTTGTTTTATCTCCTTCTTCATCTAATTTAGGATTTGCTTTATCTAATTCATCATCTACTCTTGTATTATAGTGCTTGTCCATAAAGTCTCTTACTTCTCTTGTAGTAGGTCTTATATTATGAGTTTCAATCGGTGCTGAAATATATGCTTCTCCCTTTTCCTCACTTAATTGTCTTCTTACATAACCCACGTTTATAATACCATATTGCCCTTGCTCTACAGAAAGGTATTCTTCTCCACCAATTCCACTTCTTCCATTTATTTTTACCATTCCTGCTACTTGCTCTTTTTCAACGACACTTCCATCATAGCTATTTATTGAAGTTACTTTTTGCCCTGTTGTCGTGCCATCTATATTTTCTAAACTTTGAATTTTTTCAATATTTCCATCTTTATTGATTCCTACAAAACTAAATCTTCCTCCACTATTTATGTTTCCATTTGAATAAATGATGCCTATTTTCTCGATTCCCTTTTCTCTTATTTCTGGAATCATATCTGCAAGAGTTTCTGTTTGTGTCACCCTTACATTTGGATCTAACTCCTGTTTATTTGTAATTTTATCAAATGTAAGTTGTTGGTTGGTATCCATTTCAGAATAAGCTTCTACTTTTTCATCTTTTTCTAAACTTTTTTCTATTGATTCAAGAGTTGTTCCCTCTCTTCTCTCTTCTTCCTTTTCTTGAATTTTCTCTTTTTCTATTGAAATATCTCTTTCTTCTACTTCTTCTGGTAACTCAAAATCTAAATCTTCTAAATTTAGTTCTTTAAAATATTCTCCATAATTACTTTTTAGTTTTTCTATATAATCTGGCATAAAGTGAAGCTTTCCATCAGCACTTACAGTTGCAATTAAGCCATTTGTACTTTCAGAATATATTCCATAGGTAGTACTGCCCTCTTCTAAATTTTGAACTCTGGCAACATAAACATTATAATCACCAACTCCGCTTCCTTTAAATTCAAAATCTTTATAGTAAGTAACTTTATCTACTTCTATTTTATCATCCTTTGCCTCTTGTTTAATTAGATCTACTAAATCTAACATCTTTTGTTCTTTTTCCTGCCTTATTTCTTTATCCATTTTAACCTCCATTTTGCCATTTAAATAGCACTATATACTTAATTTATATCTAATAAATTATTCTTCATTTTATATAACTATTTATTAAAAATATAACTATATTAATTATTGTAGTCCAAATGACATTATAAAATCTGTACCCTCACCTAGCCTCATTACAAAACTTCTTGTAATAGAGCTACTTGAAAGTCTGTCATTTGCATCTAGTATAGTAACATTCCATATATAGTCTGTACCCTGTTTTACTGGAGTACTTGCTAATAGTTTATTTTGTTCATAGAAATTTTCCTTTGCATATTTTTCAAAATCTGCTAATGTTTTAAAATTATTATTTCTATATGTTTCATCTAATTTGCTGTATGCATATTCATAGTCTTTATTGTTTATTGCATCAAAGAATTTTTGGATATTTAATAAAACTCTTTCTGTTTCTGTAGATTTTTGATAAGTAGCTGTAAACTCTGGCAAATCAATACTATAAGTGTCTAATATAACTGTATACTGCATTGGCGAAGTTATACGAAATATATAATAACTTCCATAATCGTCAATACAAATACATTGTGTATAGTTTGCTTCTTTTTTTATTGAATATTCTTTTAATCCCTTTACTGTTAAATCATTTAGATATTCATTATATTGTTCCTCAGTTGCAAAATCTGTTTGCTTCTTTATGCTGTATCTATCCATTGAAGTTAATTGTTCTTTTTTATTATTTAAGTATTGTTGATATTTAGATATATTTTCATATTTTTTACTTTTATATTCTTTATCTAACATATCATATGATTTTTGTATATTATGTACAGCATAATATACATAGTCTTCAAAATATTTTCTAGCCAAGTCCTCTTCATTTACTACTGATTGTACAAATTTATTATATTGTGTTCTTGTAATTTTGTTTTGTTCATCTTTCTTTGTTCCATTTACAATAGCTTTGTATTCATTTTCTGTAATTGGCTCTAATGCCCATGATAATGTTTCTTGGTCAACATACACTATAAAGTATTTATTGGTTTCATTTCCATCTTGTAATAATATTCCTTCAGCATAATAAACTGTATACATATAACTTTCATTCAAGTATAGTTTTTTTAATTTAAATTCATAGCTATCAGTTTCAATTTTATCAACCTTGTTTAATATATTTTCTTGTGTAATTTGGTTTTTGTTAATGTATTCTTGCGAATATAGTTCATATAATGCTTTTGAATTTTTAACTTTTAAGTATAAAATGTAATTTTTTAAATTACTTTCTACTGAAAAGAATGTGGAATCATTTGTTTCTAAAACAATATCCTTTTCAAGCTCATTAGACTCTGATGTTTCATCTGGAATGTAATTATTCTCTTCAATTGCATTATTTATTGCATCTTTGTTTTGCAATATTATTACTAATGCAACTATAATTATAATAATAAAAATTGTTAATATAATAATTAATTTTTTAATGTCCTTCACTTTTAAAAACTCCTCCACATTCTTTTTTATTAATTTCTTTTATTGTGATACTGTAATATAACAACATAAAGATTTTAATACTTCATCTATATTAACCCATCCATTTGTTCTACTACCAGGATTTGAAACATAAACCTCACTTCCATTGTTACGTACGTCTAATAATACCATCCAATGTTGTTCAGTAGTAAATGGATTATTTCCATTATATTTTGCTCCTAAAACATGAATTATTACAGCATCATGTTTCAAATGCTCTTGTATTGCAGCTTTATCGCTTTCAAATGTAACACTATTTGATTCTCTTTCTTCACCTATTCTTACTCTATGGCTTCCTGGTAAAAATTCCTTTAGGCTACCATCTATAGAAACTTCATTTGGTCCTGCCCATTTATCTGGGGTATAATTGTAACCATATCCACTAGCAACTATCGCTAAGCAAGTTATACTACAGCCTTGATGTGCTATTGTACCACCTGCATATTCCATTGAAGACCATGGACCTGTTCCTTGTTTAAATTCTACGAAAGTTCTTCCTTGTGAATTTGTATATGTTCCATATTCTGAATTATCAATATCCACAATACCATTCGTATTAGGTGAATTCTGTGTTGATGTAAATATTTCAATTTCATGTGCTTGATTATTTGGATCTCTTGTAATTTGTTTTTGTGGTGCATAACTATACATAGCTAATTGTTCTCGTGTATAATAAATATAATAGTTTCTACCAAATACTTTTCCAGCAGCTGATTGTGAAAAGTCATAAACACCTTTTACATAGGTTTCAAAGGATGCATCTCTTGCAGGAATATGCCCTGCCATTCCTCCTCCTAAATAACACCACCAATTATCCCATATATATCTATTTTGTTCCCAAGAATCTACTCCAAATGCAGCACCTTCTTCATATACTTGCTTAAATGTTTTTCCATTTCTTTCTGGTAAGTGTCCAAAGTTATGCGCTATAGCAGTTAATGCATATAATTGTTGTCTTGATAAATTAAGCCCTTGAGTATCATTTAAGACTTTATTATAAAATTTGTTAGCTACTTCACTACCTATTGAATCTACTAATTCTTTTTCAATATAAATTTGCATAGCACGTATTTCATCATCTGAATATGTTGCTGAAGCTCCTCTACCTAAAATTCCATTAACATATTCTTCTACACTTTCTACCTGCATTTCTTGTTTACCATCATATACTCTACCTGGTACATTAAATTTTTCGTGATGAGATTTCCATTGAAGGTCTGCATTTCCTATAGTAGGCCATCCAGCACCATCTCCATACATCTGATAATACTGTCCATTTGCAGATTGAGGTGCTTCATTAGAATGGGCAAATTGCCTTAAATATGTAGTTAAATCACTAGCAGCTGTTGCAGAATTAAATAGGTATCCATTAGATTCAAATATATTTGAATTTAATTCAGTTACCCCATAATCCTCACCAGTATATACATATAAAACATACCTCATAATATGCTCAACTGATTGTGTTCTTTCACTTCCTGAAAGCATATTAAGTAAAGTACCTGCACCATTAACAATTTTTCCTATTGGTGCTTGTTTTACAAAGGTTTCTGGTATTATAAATTCAGTACGAAGTAATTTTAAAATCTCATCTATTTTGTATCTAGGATCTCTTAAAATTCCTGGTACAAATGTTTCTACCTCTATTAACTTAGTTATAGTTTGTGTTCTATTTATTTCGTGAGATCTTGAATAAACTTCTGTTGTAGTTGTCGTTTTTGCATTTTCATCATATACAGGTTGTCCGCTAGGCTCTTTTTGCCATTCGCTCCATGCTGTTGAAGATGGATTTAAAGATTTTGTATCTGGTCCTATTGTTACTGGGTCTAATTTTACTCTATTATATATATATTCTTGTTCAAGAAACCAAGTATTTACATAAGTAACTGCAACCATAGGCATTTTTTCTGTAACACTTATTTTAGTAATTTCTGGATCTGCATCAACAGGTTCACTTTTTGTAGGACCAAAAGATCCACTATCAATTACATTTCCGTCTTCATCAACAGTTGTATGACTACCACGAGACTCTGTTTCTATTTGATAGTTAACTTCTGTTGTAGTTGTAGTTTTTGTAGTTGTAGTCATAACTGTAAGTTGAATCTCTGTATCTTTTAATATTCTTTCTGCTAGTCCCATTAAATCAGGGTTGTCCGAATAAGCTGCTACAAATTCTGGATTTTCTGTAATTATTGCTAAATCTAATAAAAATTCAACAGGAGTCATATATTTCATTAAATCTTTTTTGTAATTTATTTCTTGTACTGTTATCTGAGTATCTAATATGTCTCCTGTTATCTCGTCTCTTGTAACAGTAGTGCTTGCTACGCATAACCTATCATATGGGTCATCTTCTGTTGGTTCCTTAATCGTAAAATATCTCATAATATGATTTGCATCTAATTGAAAAAAAGAATCATAATCAATATAGCATAATCTTTCTAGATTTTCTTTTTGGGTTGAATTTCTGTCATCTTTTACTCTTTGTACATATACTCTGCCATAATATTTTTCTGGATCTTCAGGATATAGCTGTGGGCCTGCACCTTCATCTCTAAAGCTTCTATTAATTTCTTTTGAAATTACCTCTGCTGCATATATCTTTTTTAAATATGCTTTTTTACATTCTTCAACTTCTTCATCCGACATATCTTTTTCTAGTTCTTTATATAAATGAAGCTTTTCCTTACTGGTTCCCATATCTTCTAATAATTTTTCCATGTCTTCTATTTGCTCATCTGTAATTTTTATTGCATACTTACTTGCACCTGTTTCATCTTTAGTATTTGCTTCATACTCTACAGGTCTACTTTCCATTGTAGCACCTGTTTCTTTAGAGAATGAGTCTAATAGTGAATCCCAAAGTGCTGTAACAGCTAAAACAATTCCTGAACCAATTACTAGTACAAGAACCGGCTTTAATAAAGCTGCAACAACTGCTTTTATTGCAGCTTTTTTTACTGAAGTTTTTACTTTTTGTTCTATATTGCCTTTTAATCCCATATAAAATATATTCCTTTCTTAGTCCGCTAAAAAATATGTGAGTATTTATTTTATAATTCTATCTCAAGTGTTTTAATTTGTGCTTCTTCTCCTCCTATGTATTCATCATAATTTACAACAATATCTGAAAATTTAATAGCTTTAGATTCTTCCCTTTGCTCATTATACATTCTAGTAAATTTAATGCTTAAAACATTTTTTTCTTGTGGGTTTATAACTATACTATTTAAAGGTTGTTCATCAATGTTAGAAGTATATTCTACATTTTTTCCATCTACTAATACTACACCTTTAGTATTTTTTCTGGTGGATAATAATATCTTTTCATCAGTTTTATTGGTAAATTCTATATCATAAACTTCATAATCTATATAAACATTTTTTTTAGTAACTTTTGCAAAAATATCATCATTTTCTGCTGTTTTTTCTAATGTATTTGAATATAAGAATTGATTTATACTTAATTTTATTTCGTTATTTTTTTTAGTAAAATATACATAATCTTCAATAACTCCAGATTGACTATAACCTCCTGATGATAATAAATCTCCATAATATGAAATTTGATAAATTGTGTCTCCATACATACTTACTTGTAATTTTGCAGTTCTCTTTTCATTAAAAACTAATTGGATATAGTTTGTATTAAAGTATTCTACTGTTGGAAATATTTCTTCCTTACATTCATCTGAAAGCATTTGATATGCTTCATCTATTTGTTTATTATTACAATATTCTACAAAGGTTTCTAAGGCTTTTTGTTCATCTGATAGTAAATCACTATTAGAAGAATAATTAATATTATTGTTTTTACTATTTTGCTGTATATTTGTACTTCCTACTGTATTTTCTTTAATGCTGTTTTTATTTTGAGCAGCTTCATTTTCATTATTTTTGTTTATTCTATATATTGCAACTATTGTTCTAAACACAATGAAGGAAAATACTATTATAGCAATAGCTGTTATTATATTTCTCCAATTTTGGTTAAGATTACGAAACCATTTATTAATCATATAATTCTCCTTTTATACCCAATTATTAAGATCCCTTATTATTTGTAAATATTTTTCTGCTTCTTGACTGCTTATTCCTCTATCATTTAATCCTTCTTTTAATGCATCATATTTTGCTTCATCTCCATCTACTTGTGAAGCCATTTTAGCTACCATAAGCTTTTCGTTGTCATTTAAACTTTCATTTTTTATCATTTTTATAATTATATCGTCATTTGTTATTCCATAAGCTCTATATTCTTGAGCTACTTCTTTCATTATTCTTTGTGCACCAGCTTTATCAACACCAAATTTTTCTTGATATTTCTTTATTCTTTCTTTATCTTCTAATGCTTTCTGGTCTGATCTTTCATTTATTTCGTCTTTTGTATGAGTAGCTTCATAAAAGTTTTCATATTCTTTACTAATTCCATCTTTCATATTAGCTATTTTATTTGTTATTCCTTTTCCTGCTAATAATCCAGCCCCTGCTCCTGCTAGACCATACTTAGCTACATTTGAGAAATCATCTGATACTAAACCAGCAGTTAAGCCTATAGTTGCGCCAGTAGCCATTAAGCCTACTTTTAATGCACCCTTTAAGCCTTTTTTAGCAAGTTTTGGTCCTACATATTTAACACCTTTACTAAATTTAGAATTTCCAACTTTATTTGCTAAATTTCTTATTTTACTATCTTCTAATTTTTTTCTCGTTCTATTTTGTTCTTCTGCTATAATTTGTGCTTGTCTAGATATTACTATAGTAGCATCTGTGTCATTAGAATTTTCACTATTTTGTGAATTTGGTTGTCCACCATTATTTTGGTCATTTGCTCCTGAATTTTGAGCATTTTCCTGACCATTTTGATTATCTCCTTGACTATTTTGATTATCCCCCTGTCCGTTTTGACTATCACCTTGTCCATTTTCTTGGTCATTACCATTATTAGGACCTTGTCCTCCGTTATTTTCTCGTGAGCCAAACACACTTTGTGTTAATTGATTTATATCTTTATCTGGCTTTCTATTTGCTTGTGCAATTTTATTTTTTTCTTCTTCACCTTTATCTTTATTATTACCACCTTTAAAATGACTAGTTAATGCATTCATACCCTTCATTACTATAGCTCCACCCAATGCTGCTGATGTAGCTGATGCCGTTTCTGCTTTATTAAATCCAAATAATTTTCTCATTATTTTTTCTGCTTGTAATATAAAGCCAAACGCTACTAATGAATAAATAATATTTTTTGATGCAAAATCAAGTGCAGTTCCTATTAATACGGTATACAAAATTAAATGTACTGGTTGTATCAATAAATTAAATATGTATTCTTTTATCCATGTATCAAATCCTTGTGCACTATTATCATGAATTTTATCTAGTGGATATGTCATAGCTACTAATGGTGCAATCATAGTTAAAAATGCTAATATTATTAATCTTTTTATATATCTAAATAAAAATAATATTGTATACATCACCATGCCCATGTATATAACTGTAAGACTAAATGACTTCATAAGGTTCTGATCATCTGATGCTGTCTCAAATTGTAAATCTAATCTTACTTTTCCCATTAAATTGGTAGGCCATACCATAAGCTGTTCTTCTTCATTTCCAAAATTAGATTCATATACTGGTACTCCCTCTATTGAATAATCACTTAAAAGTCTTTTGTCTCCGTCATAATTTCGTATTTCATATGTTTTAGAATAATTCACAGAAACTACTGCTTTTGTTATTTCTTCTGTTACAGTAACTGCAAAAGACATTATATAATGCATAAAAAATATTAAACACATAGCTATAAGCCAATCTAATAAACGAGCTTTATATTTTGCTCTATCTTCCATAGAACTACTTATAATTATTCTAATTGCTATGTACACTAAAATAGAAAGTAATGCTACAATTGCTAAATTTCTTAATGCATAATACCATTTTGAAATAGTTGGTTGTAATTCTAATGCAGAAGATTTCATTTTTATATCTTGAGAGATTCCGTTTTCTGCATCATATATTTTTATATATGTTTCCCCATCTTTTTCTATTATATTTTCTTGCTTATATTTACTAGTTGGATTAAAGAAATTAACATCTAATAATGGTAAATTATCCGAAAAAATTTCTTCTGGAGTAACTACAAATAGAGGTAATTTTACTATTTCTGGTATACTATTAGGTGTATTCACAGATTTACTTACCAAATAACCCGCTTCCCCAGATTTAAATACAGCCATTCCACCTGCTGCCAATGCAGCTCCTGGTGGTCCGCCAAGTAAAAATCCGCAAATTGCTCCCAAAGCTGTCCAACCTACTGCTCCTTCCAGCCAGCTTGTCCAACTAATTTTGTTTGGATCATTATACTTTAAGTCTAAAAAAGTTTCATCTAATCCACATATTAGCTTATTCATTCCCCACATAGCTGCATCTGATATTCCTAGTAATAAGTCTTTCACTGGTTTAAATAATTTACCTGATACTCCTGAACCATCTGTATCTGCAAATGAAATGTTTGGCATTATGAAATTAAACAATATTACAAAAATAATTGCAATAATTATCTTTTGTGTTATGCTTTTTTGTGTAAATACTTTCATAATACCTCCTATCCATATTTTTTATTATTTCAAAATTTTTTAAAATTAAATTTATAAGTCCTTTGTTTAATAATTTTTATACCCAATTATTCATATCTCTTATTATATTTAAGTATTTTTCAATTTCTTCTAACCTTATTCCTCTATCATTTAAGCCTTCTTTTAAGGCATCATATTTTTCTTCGTCTCCATTTACTTGTGAAGCCATTTTTGCTAGCATAATTTTTTCTTCATCATTTAAATCTTTATTTTTTATAGCTTTTATAATTATATCATCATCAGTTATTCCATAATCTCTATATTGCTGTGCGACTTCTTTCATTATTACTTGTGCACCAGCTCTATCTACTCCAAACTTTTCCTGATATTTCTTTATTCTCTCTTTATCAGATAATGCTTTTTTGTCCATTCTTGCATTTATTTCTTCTTTTGTATGAGTTTCTTTATAAAAGCTATCATATTCCTTGCTAATATTTTCTTTTAAATTTGAAAGCTTATTTGGTATAGCATTTCCAGTTAGTAAACCAGCTCCTGCACCAACAGCACCATATTTAAACACATTTGAGAAATCATCTGAAACTAAACCTGCTGTTAATCCTATAGTTGCACCTGTAGCCATTAAACCTGCTTTTAATACTGCTTTTAAACCTGTTTTTACAAGTTTTGGTCCTACATATTTAGCGCCTTTTCCAAACTTAGAATTTCCTACTTTATTAGCTAGTCGCTTATATTTGCTCTCTTCTAATTTTTCTTTGAATTTATTTTGTACTAGTTCTATAATTTTTTCCTGAACTGATTCTTTTGTTCTATTGGCTCCTGAGCCAGCTCCCTGACTTCCATTTTGATTTTGTGTCTGTCCAGAATTTCCTGAACCTTGTGTATTATTACCAAATCCTTGAGCACCACCATTAGTTCCTTGTTGATTTGGTGCTTGATTATTTCCTGTTCCATCAGGCTGATTATTGTTTTGTGGAGCATTTTGTCCATTTTGATTACCATTTTGATTGTCATTTGGATTACCATTTGGTGCACCACCTCCTGGAGTTCCTCCATTGTTAATAGGAGTTCCACCATTATTACTTTCAGCACCATTTGAATTTGTCCCAAATACTTGTCTAGTTAGTTCATTAATATCTTTATCAGGTTTTCTATTAGCTTGTGCTATTTTATTTTTTTCTTGTTTTTCTTTTGGAGCATTTTTTCCACCATTTAAATGCTTACTTATCATTTCGATTCCTTGCATAGCTAAAGCTCCACCTAATGCTGCCGATGTAGCTGATGCAGTTTGTGCTTTTTCAAATCCAAATAATCTTCTCATTATTTTTTCACCTTGTAGCATAAAGCCAAATGCTACTAAAGAATAAATAATGTTTTCTGATGCAAATTCTATTGCACTACCAATTAATACTGTATATAAAATTAAATGTAGTGGTTGTATCAATAAGTTAAATATGTATTCTTTGAGCCACATATTAAAACCTTGTGCACTATTGTCATGTATTTTATCTAATGGATATGTCATAGCCATAAATGGTGCAATAATAGTTAAAAATGTTAACATCAATAATCTTTTTAAATATCTAAATAAAAATAATACTGTATACATTACTAACCCTAAATATATAATTGTAAGGCTAAAGTTTTTCATTAATATTTGGTTGTCATCATACTCTGGTGGTTCCATTTGTAAATCAAGCCTTGCTTTTCCCATTAGATTAACTGGCCATACAATTCCGTTTCCAATTTTTTTAACTCCATCTACTTCTAATATTGGTGTTCCATCAGATACATAATATTTATCTAATGTTCTACCTTCTCCATCACCTGAATCTGCAATTACATATGGATAAGGCTCGCTCATAGGTTCCACTGCCTTTGTTATTTCTTCTGTTAAGGTAACTGCAAATGCCATAATATAATGCATAAAGAATAATAAGCACATAGCTATAAGCCAGTCTAGTAAATGTTGCTTGTATTTTGCTCTATCTTCCATAGAACTACTTATAATAATTCTAATTGCTATATATACTAAAATAGAAAGTAATGCTACAATTGCTAAATTTCTTAATGCGTAATACCATTTTGAAATTATTGGTTGAAGTTGGCTTGAAGAGGATTCTTGTTCTACTTTTGTACTTTCATCAGGAGTTGTTATTTCTACACGCTCATAAAGATTTATTGTTCCTTTTCCTATTGAAGTATTATCAACTTTTGCATTAAGCCAACACTCTTGTATCTCAAATTTAGCTTCATAATAATATTTATCATCATACCAAGAACCAGTTGCACTATAATAGCGAAAGAAAACTGAACCCTCACCTGGTATATTCGTAACATCTGAATCATCTTTTGATTTAACTATTGACCATGATGATAAATCTATATTTCCATATTCTCCCTTTGCTGAGAACCAAGCTTTTAAGGCTCCAACTGCATCCATTTTTTGAAAATTATTCTCTGTGCCGTTATTATCATAAGTTCTTTCTTCTAGAAAATTTCCCTTTTTTATACTAGTATCATACTTACTATATTTAACAGTAGTTTCAGGTGGATTAAAAAAATTAACATCTAATAATGGTACTTCACCTTTAAAAATTTCTTCTGGGCTAAGCATAATCATTGGTAGCCTTAGATGTTTAGGTAAACTATGTGATGCTGAACTATATTCACCATTAGTCCAATCTATAAAATTCCATGTTGCTTTTTCTATTTTTTCTCCTATCCAATCAAATCCCTTTGCAACACCATCCCAAAAAGAATCCGAATCACGTAAAACTGCTTTTAAAGTATCTTCATAATATATATCTAAAAAAGTTTCATCGGCTTGATATATAATTTTATTCATCAACCATGAGGCTACATCTCCTATGCCTAGTAAAAAGTCTTTAATTGGCTCAAATAATACACCATTCACACCAGACTCTTCATCATCTGCTTGTGAAATATTTGGAATTATGAAATTAAATAATGTTACAAGAACAATTGCAATTAATATCTTTTGTATTATTTTCTTCTCTGTAAAAATTTTCATATTACTTCCTTTATGATAATATTTAAATATATAAATACATCATATTCCTTTCATAAAACTTATTTTAAACCAATTAATATTATATCCAATTATTAAACATTCTTATTGTTCTTAAATATTTATTAGCATCCTGATTTTTTACTCCTCTATCTTTTAGTCCTTCTTTTAAACGTTTATATCTATCTTCTTTTCCTTCCACTTGAGATGCCATCTTAGCTAATAAAATTCTTTCTTTTGAAGTTCTTTGTTTTAAGGTTCTAGATTCTCCAAATTCTTTTGTTTGCATAGCTTTTATAATTATGTCATCATCTGTTATTCCATATTCTCTATATCGTTGTGCTTCTTCTCTTATAATTCTTCTAGCTTCAACTTTACTAACATTAAATTCTTCTTGATATTTTTTTATTCTTTCTTTATTATTTAAAGCTTTTTTATCTTCTCTAGCATGCACTTCTTCACTTGTATGTGTAGCTTCATAAAATCTATTATATTCTTCATTAATTCCATTTTTTATTGAGGTTGCTTTGTTAACTATGCCTTTACCTGCTATTGATGTTGCAGCTGCTCCTGCCAATGTATATTTTGTAACATTTGAAAAATCGTCAGACACAAGACCTGCAGTTAAGCCTATTGTTGCACCAGTTGCTGCCAATCCTACTTTTAGTACACCCTTTGCTACGCCTCCTATAGCCTTTGGTCCTACATATTTTATTCCGCTTCCAAGCTCTTTGAGGCATTGTAAGTGTTCTTTTTTCTTCTTTAGGTAAATCATCAAATAAACTAGAAAGGTCTGGTCCTCTATTTGATAATCTTGGTGAATTTTCAGCTGTTTCAATTTCAGGTTGATATCTATTCGAATAATTAGCATTGTTAGTATTGCTAGAATTTCTTTGTCTGCCTGAATTATCACTACTATTTTCATAATCTATCTGATTGTTTTCATTATTGCTTTGAGTTTCTTCTATATTAACATTTGCAGTATTATTTTGAGGATTGTATGTATCATTTTCGCTATAATCTTCCGAAGTGTAATCATAATTTTGAGGATTATAATCTGGTGCATTATCTGAATTATTTCTACCTCCCATATCTCTTCGTGGATTATTATTTGCTATTGGAGGATTTTGTACTTCACTATCTGTATCTGTTTGAGCAGTATTTTCTTGCTCTAAATTATTATTTGGTGTAGGAAAATTTGGTACTTCTGGATTTATATTCGGCATTGGCATATCAGTTCCTGCTGGGTTTGTATTTGGTGTTGGCATATCAGCTCCTGCTGGGTTTGTATTTGGTGTTGGCATATTTGGTCCTACTGGATTTTCACCTGATGTAGGAGTATTATATCCAGTTGGATTAGTATTTTGTGTAGGATTAGGTTGTGTCTGCCAATTACCTCCACCACCTAAACTAAGTCTAGCTCCTCCAAATACACTATTCATTAATTCATTTATATCTCTATCTGGCTTTCTATTTGCTTGTGTTATTTTCGTACTTTTTTCCTTTTCTGCTTGTTTTTCTCCCTTCGGTTGCTTATTAGAACTACCTATTCTTTTTGTTAATGAATTTAATCCTTTCATAGCTAAAGCCCCACCTAAAGCTGCTGATGTATTTGATACTGTACTTGCCTTATTAAATCCAAAGAATTTCATCATTAATTTTTCTGCTTGTAATATAAAGCCAAATGCAACTAATGAATAAAGAAGATTGTCTGCTGCAAAATCTATTGCAGTTCCTATTAGTACTGTATATAAGATTAAATGTACTGGTTGTATAAGTAAATTAAATATATATTCCTTTATCCATCTATTAAAACCTTCTGCTTTGCCATCTTGTATTTTATCTAGTGGATATGTCATAGCAACTAGTGGTGCTACAATAGTTAAAAATGCTAATATTATTACCCTTTTAAAATAGCGAAATAAAAATAATACTGTATACATTACTAGCCCCATATATATAACTATATACGCAAAGTTATGTAATAATTTTTGTGTTGCACTATAATCTTTTGACATTAATTGCAAATCTATTCTTGCTCTTCCCATTAAGTTAGTAGACCAATTAATTGCATCTCCACTTGTATCTAATTCCATATCGCTACTTTTATAGCTACTAGGTAGTCTATCATCTCCATCTTCAGCTTTTATTGAATAATTATATGGTTCACTCATACTACCTACCGCACGTACAATTTCATTATTTAGTGTAACAGCAAAGGACATAATATAATGCATTGTAAAAAGCAAGCACATTGCAACAAGCCAATCCATCAAACGACTCTTATATTTAGCCTTGCTTTCTGAAGTACTGCTAATAATAATTCTAATTGCTATGTATACTAATATAGAAAGTAACGCAACTATTGCAAAATTTCTTAATGCATAATACCACTTTGAAATCATTGGCTGCAATTTTGCTGCTGAAGAATCTACAGTTACAGTTTCTCCATTTTCTAACTGAATTTGTTTTGAACCATTACCATCTATATTAAAAAAGTCTACATCTAGTAATGGTATTTCGTTACTAAAAATTTCTTCTGGACTTATTACAAACATAGGTAATCTTAAATTTACAGGTATAATTCCTTTTGAAGAATTTTTCATTTGATCTATAGATTGTGACATATTACGTGGTATATCGTTTACATTACCACTTAAATTAATATTAATATTCGTTTGCCAATACGCATCTACAAAAGTTTCAGTCATCCCATACATAACATATTGCAACCCCCAAATAACTGCATCAGTAACTCCTAATAATAGCTCTTTAATTGGAGTAAATAATCTACCAAATATTTCAGAAGCGTTATCTTTTTTTTCACCTATTGCTAATGAAATGTTGGGAACTATGAAATTAAATAACATTACAAAAATAATTAAAACAATTATTTTTTGTATTATTCCTTTCTTAGTAAAAACTTTCATATTACTCTTGCTTTATATATTTAAATTTTAAATATATAAAAGCTTCCTTTCTTGTACTAAAAATATTTCTAACTAATTGCTCTATACCCAATGATTAAATGTTCTTATAGCTCCTAAGTATTTGCTAACATCTGCATTACTTAGTCCTCTATCTGCTAAGCCTTCTTTTAAACGCTTATAATTTTCTTCTTTTCCCCCTACTTGTTGTGCCATTTTTGCTAATATAATTCTTTCATTAGAAGTTCTTTGTTCTGGAGTTGTTGCATCTCCAAATTCTTTAGCTTTCATAGCTTTTATAATTATATCATCATCGGTTACTCCATACTCTCTATATTTTCTTACTTCTTCTTGTAGCATCTTTTCAGCTTCTACTTTAGTTATTTTAAATTTTTCCTTATATTTTTCTATTCTTTTAGCACTCTTTAATGCTTGTTCTTCAAGTTTTGAGTTTAATTCTTCTTTTGAATGAGTTGCCTCATAAAACTTATTATATTCATCGCTAACCTTATCTTTTAGAGAAAATGCTTTTTTAGCTAGTCCTTCTCCTGCCATCAAACCTGCTCCTGCTCCTACAGCTCCATATTTAAACACATTTGAGAAATCGTCAGATACTAATCCAGCAGTTAATCCTATAGTTGCACCAGTTCCCATTAATCCTGCTTTTAAAGTTCCTTTTGCTAAAGCTTTTATAAGTCGTGGCCCTATATACTTAGCACCTTTTACAATTCTTTGACTTTTTGTAAGAGTTTTTTTATTGTTCCTTGGTCTAGTATTTTGACTTTCATTATCTCTATTTGCTAATCTATTCAATTCTTCTAGTGCTTCTCTTTCTTGTTTCTCTTGTGAATTATCATCTTGTTGTGAATTGTTGTTATCTTGTGGGTTATTGTTTGCTTGTTCTGATTGGTTATTATTTTCATTATTATTATTTGGTTGTGTATTACTACTATCAAAAGTTTGATTACCATTTTGTCCATTATTTTGACTATTATCTTGTCCATTACCCTGTCCATTGCCTTGTCCGTTATATGTTGGTGGTTGATTTCCACCATCTCCTTCAGTATCTTGATTTTCATTTGTTGTAGGTGGATTTTGTGGACTACTTCCACCACCTAAACCAGTTCCAGTAGTTCCAAATACACTTCCCATTAATTGATTTATATCTTTATCTGGTTTTCTATTTGCTTGTTTTATTTTATTATCTTTTTCCTTTGGTTCTTTATTTTGTTTTTTATTATTACCTCCTAATTTTTGACTTAGCATACTAATTCCTTTAACAGCTAAAGCTCCACCTAAGGCTGCTGATGTAGTTGATACTGTAGATGCTTTATTAAATCCAAAGAATTTCATCATTATTTTTTCTGCTTGTAATATAAAGCCAAATGCTACTAGTGCATAAAGAATATTATCATCTAATAGATCTATAGCTGTTCCTATTAAAACTGTATATAGTATTAAATGTACTGGTTGTATTAATAAATTATATACATATTCTTTAAGCCAAGTCATAAATCCTTGTGCTTTACCATCATGCATTTTATCTAATGGGTAGGTCATAGCCATTAATGGTGCTATCATAGTTAGGAATGTTAATATTAACAACCTTTTTAAATATCTAAATAAGAATAGTACTGTATACATTATTAGCCCCATATACATCACTGTATATCCAAAGCTATGTAATAATACTTGAGCATCAGTATATTCTTCTGGCATTATTTGCATATCAAGCCTTACTTTACCCATTAGGTTGGTTTCCAATTTTATGCTGTCATAATCAACATTTTTTCCATCTAAAGTATAATAAACATCATCATCTCCGTTAAATTTTACATTACATTCATATTTTAAGTTTGCACTATTTACTACGTCTATAATTTCTTCTGTCAAAGTAACTGCAAACGACATTATATAATGCATAAAAAATATTAAGCACATAGCTACAAGCCAATCATATAAACGCGTCTTATATTTTGCTCTGTCTTCCATCGAACTACTTATAATTATTCTAATTGCTATATATACTAGTATAGAAAGTAACATTACTATTGAAAAATTTCTTAATGCATAATACCACTTTGAAACTATAGGTTGTAATTCCATTGATGATGAATCTACTATATCTGATGGAACTTGTGTAATATCACAAATTGTTAAAAAACCTTTTATGGTTGTTTCTCTTTTAAGTCCAAAAATTCCATCTTTTGTTTCTGTTATATCAAATTCCATTTTATATGATTTTTGTTCATTTTTATAATAATACTCAGCACTATAATTTCCTTTTTCATTTTTACTTGGTCCTGTTAAATTTTTTTTATTATATTCATAACCATTGTCTTTAAACCATTGTTTTATAGCTTTATTCATGTTCATTTTGTATTTTACTTCTGAAATTGCAGTAGTTACTGGGGAGGTTTCTTGTTCATCATACTCATCATTCATAGCTTTTGGCTCTGCTGGATTAAAGAAATTCACATCTAATAAAGGTACGCTATTACTAAACATTTCTTCAGGAGAAATATTAAATTTTGGTAATTTTATAGATTGAACTGCTACTGGTACAGTTGCTCCAAGTCCTCCACTATACTGAGTTTTGGTCTCTGCAAAATCAAGAAAAGTTTGCTCTTGTCCCAATATTATGTATTGTATTCCCCAAATAACTGCATCAGATACTCCTAGGAGCAAATCTTTAATTGGCTCGAATAATATCCCAAATCCATAATCTGTTCCGTCTTTCTTATCATCTGTAGCCTTAACTTGGGAAACATTAGAAAATATGAAATTAAATAATATTACAAAAAGTATTGTAATAATTATCTTCTGTGCCATTCCTTTCTCTGTAATTTTTTTCATACCTTCCTCCTAATAAAGCTGTCTCTGACCTCTACTCTTCTTTTGCGCTAATTTATTTAAGTTTGTTTCAACAAATTCAAACTCTTTTGCAGTAGGTTGTATTTGAATAATTGCACTATCTGCTCCTACTTTTAAAAGTCCTTCACCTTTAAAGCATGTTATTAAAAAGTTTGCTTCACCTTCACTTAATTTAAATACTTCTTTTAAGTACCCAATTTCTGATTTATCTTGTGCTAAAAATAGCTTTGTATCTGATGATGTTAAAACTGCTTGTGCTTCTGGTTTTTCATAAAAGTCTTGGAATCTTTGTGAAATAATAGCAAGTGATACATTTCTTTTTCTTGCACGACGTGCCATTGTGTTTAAGAAATCAACAGCCTCTGGGTATGGTAAAAGCATCCATGCCTCATCTACTAAAACCCTCTTCTTAGCTGCCTTTGTTCTATCTTCACTGTTTTTCTTAACGTATTTTTCCCAAATCCATGCAAGCAATATTTGTTGTGCAAGTGGTCTTGCGAATCTTTCCTCTAATTGTGAAATATCTAGGTTTATAAATAATGTGCCATCTAATAAATCAAATGTAGATTGTCCATCAAAATATGCCATTTGTCCATCATATTCCCTTATGTATTGTTTCATAACTTTTAATAAATAACTATAATGGAAGCTATAATCTGCATTTTTATTGTCTGCTGCTTTTTGTTGTATTCTTTTATACCAAGAACCTATTGTAGGCATTTTTTTCTTTTCTTTTCCTAACATATTTCCAGATTTCATATTGCTAGAAGCTTCATATAAGCTATCTGGATCAGAATTAATTCCATTTGCTGCATATTCCTCACTTACAGATTCTGCTATAATTTGTTTTGTAAGTTCATTTACTTCCTGGCTTCTAGTACTACCTCTTGCCATTGTAAGTAAAGCTTGTGTTACGTCCTCTACTTTGTTTTCTACATTTAGTACTACTCTATCTCTACCTGTTATTTCATCTTTAATTACCTCTGTTTCAATATCAAAGATGTTTATAACTGTTTTTGATGTTGGAGATAATACTACATTAACTCCACCTAAGCTCTCTGCAACTATGCTATACTCACCTTCAGCATCTAGTGCTAAACTTTGTATTCCCATTAAAACTGCTGAACGAGAAATTAAAGTTTTCATAGTAACTGATTTACCAGCACCAGATTTAGCAAATATAACCATGTTATAATTTGTTAATGAATTGTGGAAGTTATCAAACAAAATTGGTACACCAGTCTGTTTATTAATTCCAAGTGGAATTCCTGTTGGATGTCCTACTTCTGATGTAGTAAATGGAAATACTGTTCCCATAGACCTACGGTCAAAAGTATGTGTTTTTCTAATTTTATCTTCCATCAAAGGTAAGTTTGATTGGAATGCTTCTTCTTGCATTGCCCATGCACTTTTTATATTTACTAAAGATTTTGACATTTCTGTTGTTAATAACTTTGTATACTTGTTAAGATCTTTTAAGCTATATGCAAATAATGTAGCTACAATTGAAGCTTCATATAATTTATTAAATCCTGCTGCTATCTCATCTCTTAGTTGTTCTGCTTCTAATCTTTTTTGAGTTAAAATACTCTCCCTGTTAATATTTCCTCTATCTGCAGCTACAATTCTTTCTGTTTCTAGCTCATTTATAACTCTATTTAAATCATTTTGTGACTTAGACTCTTGCATTGGATTAATATATATTGATGTATTAATATCTCCAAATAAATACATATCTCTAAATAATTCAGGGAAAGTACACATTCTTGGTAGAGCAGATATGAAAAAGCTTCTTGCATATCTTGTTACATTTGAAATTATCTCTAAGTGATCTATATTACTTGCATCTATTCCAGATGGTGCTATTAATTCTTTAATTGTCTTCTTTCTTAAAATTTTATACTCATCAGGCTTTGAATAATCATTAAGCTGATTTTGTAGTTTTTGCTGTTTCTCTTTCTTGCTCATCTTCTTTTGTACCTCCTTCTTTATTTACTTTTTTCTTTGGTCTTCCTCGTCTCTTGACTGCATCAGTATCTATTTTTTCTATTGCATTTTCAGCAACATCTTGTCCTAAAATTTTGCTGTTTTGTGAAATAATGAATTTTGCCATTTCATCAATTAAGTCTTCCATTTCATCTTTCTTTTTGTTATATTTCTTCTCTTTTTCTGATTTTGCTTCAGATATTTTTTCATTTGCCTTTTCAAAAGCTTCTCTTTCTATCTTTTCATCTAATGCTTTAATCTTTTTATCTAATACATCAGGAGCTGTTGAATATAATTCATCATATCCAGCATTTAAAGCTTTATCAACTCCATAAATTTCTGCATCATCACGATTGTAAGCTACATATAGTAAATCTACTAATTCATTAGAATCTAAAACTTTACCATTTATCCCGCAAACACCTAATGTTCTAATAACTGATTGTGCCCTTGTATACAATTCAGAGAAAGCCAAATTTCTAATTTCTTGTTTATCAAAATCATTTTCCTTTAATTCTTCTGAGTAATATGGAATAACCACATAATATTTTTGATTTAATACACTTTTATTTAAGCTCATTCTTTCTGTAGTATATATAATATCTTTTCCATACTCATAAAGGTTTGTTAACTTTGTTAATTCATAAAATGCTGCATTTAATTCTTCTTGTGAATATTCTCCAGAATTCAACATTTTATCGTATTTTTTCTTTTCGTTATCTAATTCTTGTTGTATTTCATCTACTTTTACACGATAATTTTGAATACTACTTTCTAGATTTATTGTTCTAGTTTGTGTATATATTTGAATTGGATGTCTCAAGGTATTTAAGAACTGAATAAATCCTTCTTCTACTGCATTTTTTTCAACTTCTGACATCAAGTCATAATTGACACCTTGGCATTCTACTACCATAATGTACTTTAATCCATTTTTAGTACAAATCATATTATCTTCAACCTTATCAAATTCCATAAAGTCAAAAACAGGAACTGTAGAAAAGACCTTAGTTTTCTTATTTATTTCTTCTTCATTATTAGGATTTTCTTGTGTAGCCTCTTTTTCTAACTTTTTAGATTTCAAATATAATAAGCAAAGAATTGCAAGTAAAAATAACATTATGCATAAGACTACTGTTAATACTATTGTCATTGTATCAATCATTGTTTTTTTCCTCCTTGTAAATATATATTTTCTTTCCGTCTTGTTTTAAATTTTATTGCACGCTTTATAATTTCATCTATGTTTTCTCCACCTGTTTTCTTAGTAAATTCAAATCTTCCTAATTCTGGCATTTTAAAGGTTCCAATTGCAAAACCAATTACTGCAATAGATGCTACGATTATAATTCCGACCATTTTCATATTAAATGCAGAAAAGATGAAATAAAATGGAAGTCCAATGAGAGCTGCTACAATAGTATAAATAAAACTTTTTGTAGAAAAAATAAATAAAATTCTACCTTCGCCTTTCACATTTCTAGGTAATTCATAGGTACCCATTATGGCTTTCCTCCTTTGTTTTAATTTCTATATAAATCTAATTATACTTATTATAATTATATCAAATAATAGCGAAAATTGTAAATAAAAAGCGAAAAAAAAGTGCATTAATATGCACTTTTTAATAATATTGTAACAATATTGTAATTGTCTTGTAATATATTCTATGCTTTTATGTTAGATGCTAAGTCTACAACAACTTTTGTTATAGCTGATGCACCAAATATTAAAATTGCACCTACTAAGTATGGAATCATTGTCTTCTTGTATTCTGCTTTTTCTGAAGCACTTCCCATCATGTACTTAATACCTAATACTAATAGAATAACAACTGCTACAACAACACCAACTGTTGTTATAATACCAATAATTTGGTTACCAATAGTTGCAACTGAACCACTTGCAGTAGTATTAGTACCATGTAAGCTGTTTGCTAAGCCTACTGGATCAACATTTTCTTGAGATCCCCAATAAGCACTAACCATTGTTGTCATTGTAAAAAGTACCATAACTACCATTAACATTACTGACATGATTTTCATAGATTTTTTCATAATAAATATCCTTCCTTTCATTTTATGAATTTTTATAATTATAATGTTTCATAAATTTGAAACAATTTTAAAATCTAATTAAATAATTTTATATTTCATTATCTTAAAAGTAAAATTACTAATCTCCAAATACCAAAGGCTCCAAAAAGAACAACACATCCAATTATAAATGGTATTATAGATTCTTTTACCTTTACTTTTTGTTCTACACTTCCCATAATAAATTGTAATCCTAAAATGCCACCCATAATAACTGCTGCACAAGTTCCTACGATTAATAAAGTATTATATATTAAATCTGATGCTTCCTTTAATTTTTCTTGATCAACTGCTTCCTGAAATGTTTCTTTTCCAGAGTTCAAGAAGTTGTCAGCACCTGACACAAAATTGCTCGATGCTTGTACGAAATAAAATGGATGTACAAATATAGTGAATATCAACGCTATACAAATTATAAAAAATGTTTTTTTCACCATAATTCGTCACTCCTTTTTTATTATACTATATACTTTTTTTATTTGCAATTTATTTTTAATTTATATTATAAAATAGTATTTGAAAGAGATGTACTTGTAACTAATGATGCTATTAATTTTACTATAATAGAAGTGGTGAATAAAAATGCTATTCCTATTATATATGGAACCATACTCTTTTTATATTCTGCCTTCTCTGCTACACTTCCCATCATAAACTTAAGACCTAAAATTAAAGTTGCGACTACTGATACAACTACACCAACTGTAGTAATTGCTCCTATAACTTTATTTGCTTTTGAAACAATTGGTTCTGTGTCTGCACTATTAAGTTGATTTGGTTTAAATTTACTTGGATGATCTGTTACATCAGCACTACCAGAATCTTCAATTGTTCCGCTACCGCTGCCTCCTCCGCCGTCAGTAAGTGTTACTGAATCATATATCGCATATTGTGTCGCTTTGGCAAAATTAGGAGTAATAACTATTGTTAATAAAATAAGTAACATAATAAAAACTAATATCTTCTTACTTTTTTTCATAGTTTTTCCTCCTTTGCTCTATAATAGTTATATAAATTATATCATCACACTTTTACATATGGTTATTATTTATTATACAACATTTTTCGCACTTTTTCAAGTATTATATTAACATATCTTATTTTTGTTTGCTATGTTTTTATATAAATGTAATGAAAATGTAATATTTTTGTAACAAAAAATGCATATAATCCCTAGATATTAATCTAACGATTATATGCATTATTCAAAGTTTATAGCTATAATAATTATGAATTTTATTTAGAATAACTTATACTTTTTTCTTTATTTTTATTTAATTTTGGTTCAGTACTTTTATTTTTCTTTTCATTTGTTAGTCTTTTTTTCTTCTTTTTGCTGTTCAAATTAACATTTTTTCTATAATATTCTGCAATTAACTGGTCCAATTCCACGCTTAGTTGGTAAGTAACTTCATAATCATTTTTCTTAAGAATACTTTCATGTAATTTTTCTCTTAATTTACAAATTTCATCATTTAACATACCAAATCACTCTCCTCTTCCCATTTTTTTCTTTTGTATATATTTAAAATACCATATTTTTACAAAATAGTCAATGTTTTTTTCAGTATTTGTGGGATTTTGGGAGTTTTTCGTGTTCTTTTTTTCTTGTTAATTTTCCTTTTTCAGACTTTTATCGACTTTACTTATTTTTGTTCGTCAACATAGTTTATTTTTAGCAAATTTTCGCAATTTTAAATTTTTACTCATTTTAAGTTTCTTATTACTTTTTGTTATTTCTAGTTTGGTTCTACAACAGACATTACTTCGTTTTCTTTTTTGAAAAGTTCTTTTAATATATTTTCTGTGTATTCTTTTGTTACTGTTTCAAATTGTTCAATGTAGTCAAAGCTTTGTACACCCTTCATTGTATCTGCTAAAAACATTCTAGCAATATCTCCAACGCTGTTGTATTCTATAACATAGTCTCCATATATTTTTCTTCTTATTTGTTCAAATCTTTCTGCATCTAAACCATCTTTTTGCATTTTTTCTATTTCTTGCAAAATTCCCTCTTCTACTTTTTTAGGGTCTTTAGAGTTTGCTGATATTAAAACATGAGAATATTGTTCATTTGATTCGTAGTCAAAGTCAGGTTGTGCAAGTAATAGGCCTTCTTTATAGCATTTTTCATATAATTTTGAACTTTTTCCAATTATCATGTTTAATATAATTTCTACTGCTATATGTTTTTTCACTCTTTCTGCCTTTTCAGTTTGCGTATCTTTATAACCCATCATAAATATTGGTGTACTTACTTCCATTTTTACACTTTTATATTCTTTGTTTATTTTTTCTTCTTTTAGTGGATATATTCTTTTAATTTCTCCTTGATTTTCTTTTGGTAATAACTGACTTTTTATTTTCTCTAATAATTCTTGTGGTTCAAAGTCTCCACATGCTACTAATACCATATTCGATGGATGATAAAATGTGTTATAACATTTATATAATACATCAGGATTTATCTCGCTAATTGATTCTACAGTTCCTGCAATGTCTATTTTTATTGGATTTTCTTTGTACATACAGTCTAATGCATTCATATATAATTGCCAACCTGGATCATCATCATACATTCTTATTTCTTGACCTATTATGCCTTTTTCTTTTTCTACATTTTCGTCTGTAAAATATGGATGTTGAACATAGTCTAGTAGCTCTTTTAATCCCTCATCAAAGTGACTTGTACACTCAAAAAGATATGCAGTATGGTCATTTGTAGTATATGCATTTGCATCGATTCCAAGTGCCATTAAGGTGTCTAAGCTGTTTGTTCCATTTGGTTGTTCAAACATTTTATGCTCCAAGAAATGTGCCACACCATCAGGAATATATACTTCTTCACCAGTTTTTGGCATTATGAAGTGATTATCAATAGAACCAAAGTGCGTTCCCCATATTATATATTTTTTCTTTGTATTCTTTTTTGGTATAATTATTATTTTTAATCCATTTTCAAGTTCTTCTACATAGGCTTTTTCCTTAATTTTTAAACTTTCTATAACTTTCATATTTTCTCCTATCTATATGCTTATTTCTCATAAAAATTTCAAAATAATTTTATTTATAATTTAATTACTTGTATTTGCTTAAATAAATTTATTATAATAATTTTCTAAAACACTACTTTAATCTCTTAAAAAATAAATTGTGTTTATTGTAACATTTTTGGCTAAATCAATTATTTGCTCTTTTGTTACATCTTTTATTTTTTCTGCGTATTCTTCAACAGTTACAAATCTATCTGCTAATTCTTGACCATAATAATATGTTATTTCAGTATCTTGTTCTTCTGTTATTCCTTCTATTGATGCTAAAATTAGCTCTTTACTGTTTTTTATGTCTTCGTCTGTGAATTTTCCATTTTTCATGTCTTCTAATTGCTCTTTTATGGTGTCTAATGCTTTTTGGTAATTATCTATTTCAATTCCACAACGAATAAATATTGCATTTTTTACTCTTATATATCCTGAGTTTGCAGTGTATGCTAAGCTATTTTTTTCACGTACATTTTGAAATAGCTTTGAATTTGCTCCACCACCTAGAATTGCATTATATACTGAAGCTATAAATCTTGAATTCTCTTTAGTTTCATTTACATCTAAACCTATTACTAATTTTCCTTGTGCTATTTGCATACTTTCAGTTACAACATTTTCTTTTTTATCTTTGATTTCATTATTTTCTTTGCCTTCTATTTGCTCATTTGCATCTATGCTTTTTTGAGTTTTATCTTGCTCATTTCTTTCTTTTGCTTCTGTTGTTTCATTATTAATAATATAGTTTGGCTTTCTTTCTTTTAAGTTTTGTATATTTTCATTTTGCTCTATTATTTCTTTTACGTTTTTATCTTTTATTCTTCCTGAGCAAAATATATCTATTTTTGCTGTGGCTATTAATTCTTGATAATATTTATATAAACTTTCTGGTGTTATACTTTCTAAGTCTTCTACGTATCCGTATTTATATAAACCATAAGGCTTGCCTTTAAACATTTCTTCTGTGCATCTATCATATGCATATCTATCTTTTTGATCTATTTTAGCTTCTATTATTTGCTTTAAGTTTTGTTTTTCACCTTCTACATATTCTGCTTTAAATGCTCCATTTTCTGTGTATGGATTAAAGCTTAAGTCTAGCAATATTCCTAAACTTTCTTTTATTAGTTCCTCTGGTTTTGGTAAGAATTCTTCACTTAATGCTTCTAAATAAAATTTTAAAATGTGGTTATCTCCTGTTTTTTCTATTCCACAATTAAAACTTGCACCATACATCATTTCTAGCTTTTTGCTTATTTGTTCTTGTGATGGCAAGTTTTTTGTACCTCTTCTTAATACCGCTGATATTAATGCATCTAATGTTACATTCTCTCTTTTTAATGGTGTTGCTATAAATATAGCATATAAGTTTGTTTTGTAATTTTCTGTTTGTATTTGATGAAGTGTAATACCTTGCTTTATTCCTTGTTTTTCATAGTTCATGGTTTGTTTACCTTTCCTTTCCGTTTTTTTCTATTTGCTTTTCCTATTATAATCTATTTTTGGGAATTTATACAAGAGGATTTTAAAAAAGAAAAAGCTACAGTAAAAAAAGAAAGAATTAATACTAGTTCTTTCTTCTAATAATTTAAACTAATAATTAAAAAAGGAGACTAATTTAAATTTTAGTCTCCTTCATTTTTATAAATATTATCTATTCATTTGCTTTATTCATTTATTTTATCCATTCATTTGTTTTGCAACTTCTTCTGCGAAGTTTTCTTCTCTTTTTTGTAATCCTTCACCTTTTTCAAATCTTGCAAATCTAACAACTTTTGCTCCATTTGCTTCTAGTAATTGATTTATTTTTTGATCTGGATTTTTAACAAATTCTTGCTCTACTAAGCAAATTTCTCCGTAGAATTTTCCAATTCTTCCTTGTACTATTTTTTCAGCTACTGCTTCTGGTTTTCCTTCATTCATAGCTTGTGCTTTTAGTATTTCCATTTCATGGTCTACTCTATCTTGTGGAACTGCGTTTCTATCTAAGTATTCAGGTCTTGCTGCTGCTATTTGCATACATATATCTTTTGCTAAGTTATTATTTCCGCCTTCCATTTCTACTAATACACCGATTTTTCCGTCACCATGGATGTAGCTTTCTACTAATCCATTTGTTTCAAATCTTTCAAATCTACGGATTGACATATTTTCACCAATTGTAGCTATCTTTTCTGTTAATACTTCTTGTACTGTTTTGCTTTCATCAGTGATAGATTTTTGTGCTAATAATTCTTCTACTGTTGCTGGATTTTTTTCAGCTACTTGTTTTGCTACATCTGCAACAAAGCTTCTGAATTCTTCATTTTTAGCAACGAAGTCTGTTTCTGCATTTACTTCTACAACAACTCCTACTTTTCCTTTTTCTGCTACGTAAGTAGTTACTAATCCTTCTGCTGCAATTCTATCTGACTTTTTAGCTGCTTTTGCTATTCCTCTTTCACGTAATAGCTCAATTGCCTTTTCTTCGTCTCCATTTGTTTCTGTTAATACTTTTTTGCAGTCCATCATGCCTGCACCTGTTTTTTCTCTTAAAGCTTTTACTTGTTCAGCAGTAATCATTTTTTATTCCTCCTTATTTTTGAAAAGGATGTATTCTTTTCTTAAACTTGTATGATAAGATACATCCTTCTTTATTTTTATTATTTTATTTTTAATTAATATTATAAATATTTTATTATATATAATACAATTTATAATACATATTATTTTAGTCATTTTTAATTAATTAAATTGTAATTACTCAATTAATTATTCAGCTGATTCTTCTTTTGATTCAGCTTTTTTTCTTGTTCTTTTTGGTTTTTCTGTAGCTTCTTCAGCTGGTTCTTCTACTACTTCTTCTACTTTTTCAGCTTTTGGAGCTCTTTTAGCTTTTTTTACTCCTTTAACTTCTTCTTGTTCTTCAACTACTTCTTCCATATCAGTAGGTTCTACTTCTTCTACCATTTCTTCTGTCATAGTTTCTTCTGCTGTTTCCATAGATTCGCCTTGTCTTCCTTCAATAACTGCGTTTGCCATGCAATCTACTATTAATTTTACTGCACGAATTGCATCATCATTTCCTGGAATTACATAGTCAACATCTTCTGGGTTACAGTTTGTATCAACTAAACCGATTACTGGAATACCTAATTTTCTAGCTTCTAGAATTCCAATTCTTTCTTTCTTAGGATCTACTATAAACATAACACCTGGTATTTCTGTCATGTTTTTGATTCCACCAAGATTTTTTTCTAGTTTTTCTTTTTCTTTCTTTAAAAGAATAACTTCTTTTTTAGGTAATACTTCAAATGTACCATTTGCTTCCATTTCTTCTAATTCTGCTAATCTAGCTAGCACCTTTTTAATAGTTTGGAAGTTTGTTAATGTACCACCTAACCATCTTTGGTCAACATAGTACATACCGCATTTTTCTGCAGCTTCTTTAACACATTCTTGTGCTTGTTTTTTTGTTCCTACAAATAGAACTGTTTTTCCTTGCTCTGCTTGTTCTTTAAGAAAAGCATAAGCTTCATCTAATTTTTTTGATGTCTTTTGTAGGTCGATGATGTGAATACCATTTCTAGCTTGGAATATATATTCAGCCATTTTTGGTTCCCATCTTCTTGTTTGATGTCCAAAGTGAACACCAGCTTCTAGTAATTGTTTCATTGCAACTACTGCCATAATTTTTTTCCTCCTTTTAGTTTTTCCTCCATATTGCTACAAGCGCATAAAAAAACTTGCTTATGATAAAGCACAGTAGTACTATAAAAACAAGCACTATTTTTATGCTGACAATATGTGTGTATTTTTTAACGAGCAACATTATATCACAAAAAGTGTTGCTAATGCAACACTTTTTTAAATTTTTTGTTTAAACTTTTTGAATTTTTTATCCTATATATTATTAATACACATATTGTAATCAAAGAAATTATGTCTGCTATGCAATATATTAATTTTTCTTTATATTGTACTGTTATGGTTCCAGATTTTTTCTCTGTTAATTCTATTCTTATTACATTATTGTTTCCACATGATATATCTAGTTTTTTCCCGTTTTCGTCTTTTGCTTCATAGCCTGGATAATATAATAAAGGTACTTCTATATAGCCATTCCCTACGTGGTTAATATAATCTAGTACAATTTTATTTCCATTTTTTGAATATTTATCTATTAAAATCCAATCATCAGATACATTATATTGTTCTTCAATAAACTTTTCTGTTTCAGTTCCTTCTAAATAGTATTCACCATATGGAACTGGATTAAAATAAGCTATTTCATATTTATCTTGTTTTGAATATGGTGCAGTAATTATTAAAAATATTACTATTGATGCAAAACCAATTTCAAATATTATTCTGTAATTTTCTATAAAATTTGCTTTTTTACGATATTTTGAATCTACATATTCACCTATAATAATACTCATTGTCATTACAATTGCTACAGTAGCTGGTCCTAAAAATCTCCATGAAAATTGCATTGTTGTGGATAACCAATTTATTATTTTATAGCTTTCTTCTAAATCCTTCCAAGGTATAATTGATGTAGATAATAATAAAAATAAAATTCCTAAAAAAGTTAATATTCTAATCATTTTATACAAATTATTACTTTTGTTGTCTTTTATTTTTATACAATATATTAAGCAAAGTGGCACTCCTATCAAACAAAATAATCCTATTGATAAATTCATTTCATTTTCTATACCATAATAACTATCATTTGAATCTCTATAACTACTTAAATCATCAAATACGTTAAACAATTGTGATGGTATTACATTATGTGTGCCAAAGGTATAACCTGGATCTTCTTCTTCTGGTCTTGCTTTTACGGCTAAATCTAAACTGTATGCATCTAAGAATGGAACTATAAACCATAAATTTACTAATACAATGATTACAAATGCCAATATAAATTTTGAATATCTTTTTTGCATAATAATATTTTTTATAAAGAATAAACAAATTACTGCAAATATAATAAATGTTGAAATTAAACTTAATATATGCGATTGAATTACACATGTAATTCCTATTACGAATATATACCATTTGTTTTTATCGCCTAAACATAATTCGTAAAGTCCCCATATTACTAATGGCAAAAATGAAAGTGCTAATGTTTCACCAATAGCTCCCCTAGTATATACTGTTACTAAACGATAAGTAGCTGTAGCATATATAATTGAGCCTACTATTCCTGCACTTTTTGATTTTGAAATATTTTTAACTGCTAAATACATAGAAAATACAGATGCTATATTTATAAATATTAATAATATTTTATAGCAAAATTCTATTGAAGTATTTAGTAATCTTAATATAGCAGGAAGATATAAGAACAATTCCGGATAAAGCATAGGAACTGCATAACCATATCCATTATTCACTAAAGGATAAATCCTTGCTGGTATTTGAAAGATTTCTAAGGCACTTTTTATTCCATTTATTCTCATTAAATTAAATTCAATATCATGCGAATGTAATAAATAATCACTATATATTGGATAGCTTACAAATAAAGCTAAAGCCACAAGAAAAAGCCCTATTTTAAATTTACTATTTAGATTTCTTTTAAAATATAGCACACCACCTAATATTAATACCATTATTAATAAAAAGCCTTGTATATATATATCAAAGGTTTTTGCATCGTTATTACTCAATTTTAAAAAGAATAATAGCATTGCTACTATACAAATTATGATGTAAATTATTTTCTGTTTTATATTTTTCATTTGTTACTCCTATAATTAAAATCCAAAACAAGGTTTAAGAAATACTCTTAAGCCTTATTTATAATAGTATACTATTCAAAATATCTTTTTAATAGTCCGTCAAATCCTCTACCATGACGAGCTTCGTCTTTGCACATTTCATGAACTGTATCATGTATCGCATCATATCCAAGCTCTTTTGCTCTTGTTGCAAGCTCTTTTTTACCTTTGCAAGCACCATGCTCTGCCATTGCTCTTAATGTTACATTTTTCTTTGTATCTGCATATACAACTTCTCCTAATAATTCTGCAAATTTAGCAGCATGCTCTGCTTCTTCAAATGCATATCTTTTGAAGGCTTCTGCAATTTCTGGGTAACCTTCTCTATCTGCTTGTCTGCTCATTGCTAGGTACATACCTACTTCTGAGCATTCTCCTGAAAAATTTTCTCTTAATCCTTTTACTACTTCTTCATCTAAACCTTGTGCAACGCCTATTACATGTTCATCTGCATAAGATTTTTCTTGAGCTTCTTCTTTTAATTCAAATTTATCTTTTGGAGCACCACATTGTGGGCATTTTTCTGGAGCCTCTTCTCCAAAGTGGATATATCCACATACTTTACATACATAAGCTTTCATTATATTTTTCCTCCTTGTTTATTTACTTCGTCAATATTATATATCTTTAGTTATGTTTTTTTCAATGGGTATGAAAAATTTTATTTCTTTTTTGTAAAATTAATACTTATTTAATTAGAAAAGTTCTAGAATTTTTAATATTCTAGAACTTTCCTATATTACAGTCTTATATTGTATTTACTTCGTTTTTTTGCCTGTTTACTTTGTTTTTATTTTGCCTATTTTCATTATTCCTTTTTATCTTGTTTCTTCTTTACTATTACTACATTTTGTCCATCTAATACCAAGTGTCTTATTGCTACTCCTCTTTCTCTTTGATATGTTTCATATTCGTATAATAGTACTAATGCTCCACAACTTGCTATTGTTCCTAATATTACTGCTAATAGTTTTGTACTTGCTCCTGTCTTTACACTTATTATTGCTTCTGCTTCTGATGTGTTATCTTCTTCTGTTGTCTCTAAATAGTTCGCTGGGTTCTCTGTACTTACTACTTTTACTATGTTGTTCATGTTTCCAAAATTACTATTTCCATTCTTCCATTCTAGTACTACTTTTAGTTTCTCTTCTCCTCCTGCTTCTAGTTCTACTTCTTTTGTTAGTTTTCCATTTTCTTCTTCCCAATATTCTGGATTCTTACTTGATACTTTTAATCCCTCTGGTATGTTCTCTTCTACTTTTGCCTTGCCTTCTAATTCTCCTGTGTTTTTTACTATTACTTCATATTCTATCTC
>CANRGT010000007.1 GCA_947630185.1 uncultured Clostridia bacterium
CAAAAAGGAGGAATTTTTCTACTCATAGCTAGAAGCTTTTAGAACCCCCTGTAAAACAGGGGGTTTTCGTTTCACAAAAAGCAAAAAACTACTTTAAAGTAGTTTTTTTATTGTGAGTTATTTTATTATATTTATTGTTGCTTTTAAACATATAACTTATAGTATAAATACATATTTTTACATTGCTTGAAAATGCTGGTAAATCAACATTTTACTTAAAATATTACAGAAATATTACACAACTGTTAAGTTTATATTACAACTGAAAAAATATGTTGTTTTTGATAAAAAAATGTTGTACAATAAACTAAAAAGTGATATTTAATCAAATTATAAGGAGGAACAAGCAATGGCAAGAAATCCAATGCAAAGAAAGGCACAAAATTCATTCCTTTTAGGAATGCTTTTGACTGTATTAATTACAGGAATAGTTATAGCTTTTTTATTCGTTCAATTAAATAAAGTAAATAATCAATTAAAGGAATTTAAAGCTAATAGAGTATCAATATGTGTACTAAAAAATGAGGTACAATCAGGACATGTAATTACTGATAACTTAGTAAAAACAATAGAAGTAGATAAAACCACAATACCAACTAATGCAATAGGAACAGCTAGTTCACTTGCAACTTATTCATTAGAAACTGCAAATGGTTTGCAAGTTACAACAAATGAAAATGGTGAATTGGTAATTCCAGATATTGATGAACAAACAGGTCAACAAAGAATTGATGCTGTAACTAATCAGCCAAAATTTAGAGTTATAAATACAAACGGAGAAGAGTATTTCTATCAAGATACTGGAGTAAAAATAGATTTTATAACATCACCAATAATTGCAAAAGTGGATATGAAGCCAAATACAATACTAACAGATAGTTTGATTGTAAAAAGTAGTGAAAAAATTACAGATGATGTTAGAGCAATAGAATATAATATGTTTACTATTTCTCAACAAATAGAAAACGAACAATATGTGGATCTTCGTTTAAGATTACCAGATGGATCTGATTACATAGTAGCTACTCATAAAAAAATAACGATTCCTCAAATAGAAGGAGTAGATGCAGTATCTACAATGATATTAAATGTTAATGAATTAGAAATATTACAAATAAATAGTGCAATAGTAGAAGCATATCAAATAGAAGGCTCAAAATTATATGTTACACAATATGTAGAGCCAGGAATGCAAGAGGCTGCCAAAGAAACTTATGTACCAAGCAATACAATTAGAGCTTTAATTGAGAGAGATCCAAACTGTGTAGAGGTAGCAAAAAATGCACTATATGATAGACTATATGCAAAAAATTCTGATGGCAGTTATTCTGGAGATTTCTTAGAAAGTGCTTCACAACAAAGACAACCAATTAACAATGCATTAAATGGATTAGACCAAGAAGAGGCACAAGACCAAATTATAGATAAAGTACAAGAAGAAATTACAAAAACTCAAGAAGAAAGACAAAAATATTTAGAATCATTAGGCATTTAAAATAAATTTAGGAGGTAAATATGAAGACTGTAGGCTTTATAGGAGCATATGATAAAACAGATTTAATTATATATATTGCTAAGCTTCTAACTGTAGCAAGTTACAAGGTATTAATAATTGATGCCTCTACTTTGCAAAAAACAAAATATATTGTACCAAATATATCTCCTGCAAAATCTTATGTTACAAATTATGAAGGAATAGATATTGCAGTAGGATTCTATGATTACGATTCAATTAAAGAATATTTGGGAATACCTGAAAGTGCTATATTACAATATGACTACATCTTTATAGATATTGATTCTCCTGAAGATTTCGATGGATTTGATATAAAATCAGCAGATAAAAACTTCTTTGTAACTGGTTTTGATGTATATTCAATAAAAAGAGGAATGGAAATTTTAGCAGGACTTACAGAGCCAATACAACTTACAAAAGTATTTTTCTCTAGAAATGCTTATAAAGAAGAAGAAGATTATTTTAACTTCATATCTTTAGGCTATAAAGTAATATGGAATGAAGAAATTGTTTATTTTCCTTTTGAACAAGGTGATCAAACAATTATCATGGAAAATCAAAGAGTTTCTAAAATAAAATTTAAGAGATTAACAAAGTTTTACAAAGAAAGTTTATTATATATTTCACAAAAAATAGTAGATGATCAAAAGCAAGATGCTAACTTGAAAAAGGCATTCAAATTGTTAGAAAGGGAGTTGAAGTAAATGGCAGTTATTAGCTTCTATAGTAGTCAGAAAAAAGAAACTGGACAAACCTTGTCATTATCAGCGCTTACTACTCAAATGTCAATAGAACATAATTATAGAATACTAATTATTTCCACTCAATTCAATGACCTTACTCTTGAAAATTGCTTTTGGGAATATGACAAGATAAGAGCATCAGGACTAGTAACTAATGGCACTGGAATGGGACTAGATTCTGGCATTGAAGGCTTAATTAAGATTTTGAGTAGTAATAAAAGTAGCACAGAGATAGTAGGAAATTATGCTAAAACAATACTAAAAGAAAGATTAGATATTCTAATGTCACCAACTGCAAAAACTTATGATGAATATAAAGCAGTTGCTCAATATTATTCAGATATTATTACATTAGCAAATAGATATTATGATTTCGTTTTTGTTGATATAGCTAAAAGCTTACCAAAAGATGTGGTTGAAGCAATATTAAGAATATCTGATATTGTAGTAATGAATTTAGTACAAAAAATGAAAACCTTAAATGACTTTATGGAATTACAGTCACAAAATGAATTTTATAAAAGAAAGAATATATTCTTACTTGTTGGAAGGTATGAAAGAAATTCAAAATATAATATAAAAAATATCACAAGATATTTAAAAGAAAAAAAAGAAGTATCTGTAATACCTTATAACATGTTATTTTTGGAATCATGTTCAGAAGGAACAATAATTGACTATATATTAAAAATTAGAAATATACAAGATGAATTTGATTATAATAAATATTTTTATGAACAAGTAAAAAATACAAGTGAAAAGATTGTTGAAAGATTACAAGAAATACAAATGAAACTTTAAAGTTTGCAAATGAGAATTTACTTTGAAAGGAAGGAAAAAGAAAAATGCTTAATACACTTTTAATTGTAATAGTAGTTTTAATAGCTGTTTTTCTAATCTTAAGATTTATTAAGAAAAGACAAAGCAATGATGAACAAGAAAATCAAGAGCAAGTAGATGATAAAACTTATACAATAGAAAAAATGACTGCATTTATTAAGAAAAGATTAGACGAAATTACAAAAATAAACCTTTACGATATTGGGCTTTCAGAGGAAGAATTAAAAAGAAGAAAACGTAAAAAATATGAACTTAAAAAAGCATTAAAAGGTTGTACATATGGAGATGTTAACGATAAGAAGTATGTAAAAGAATTAATTTATGACTTATTATATCGTGAATATGGCGTAGATGAAACAAATATATCAAAAGCAATTCCTTTTGACATTCCTTCACTTTTAACTGCACAAGATAAGTTTGACATTATTATATATATGTATAAAAACGAATTTGGATATGAAGCTTTACCAGAAATTATTAAAAAGTATAAATTAGATGAACTTAAATATGTAGCAGGAGAAGCAAAACCTTCTTATGTAATTACAGAAGAAGAAATAAACGATATTTTTGAAAAAGAAAATTTTGTATTAACCTTTACAGATAAATTAAATGTAGTAGTACAAAGAATTTATCAACACTACAAAGGATATAGCAGTATAGATGAAATAAGAGATATGAACATAGATGGTATTTCTGGTGGTGTATCAGGACTTCCAGAATCATTCTTAAGCCAAGTAGCGCAAACAGATGGTGATTACTTAGACCAAATTGTAGAACATAAAGTACCACGTGCTTGTGATAGTATTTGGATAATGTTCCATGGTAAATCAATTCGTTTAGCATTCTTATCATTTGGAACAGAAGCAGAACTTAAAAGAGTATGTCAAAATATTTATAAATATAATAACCCAGGACAGTTATCAGACACAAATGGTTACAAAATCAATGAAATGAAAGATGGTTCTCGTGTCGTTGTTGTAAGACCAAGTATGTCAGAAACATGGGCATTCTTCGTAAGAAAGTTCGACGTAAAACGTGCAACACTAGAACAAATTATTCGTTTTCCTGGTAAAGATGAAGCAATTGACCTTTTAAAATATTTAGTAAAAGGTGCAAGAATTATATCACTAACTGGTGAACAGGGATGCCGGAAAAACAACAATGCTTATGGCTATGATTGAAAATATATACGAAACTATGAACCTTCGTATTACAGAAACTGCATTCGAGCTTCACTTAAGAAAGATTTATCCAACAAGAAACATCTTATCAATGAGAGAAACAGAAACAGTTTCTGGACAGGACTGCTTGGACGTTCAGAAAAAAACTGATGGTTCTGTTAATATCATCGGTGAGGTTGCAACAGACCCCGTAGCATCTTGGATGATTCAATCAGCACAGGTTGCATCTAAATTTACATTATTTACTCACCACGCTAAAACATTCCCTGACTTAGTAACAGCTCTTCGTAACTCAATGTTAAGAGCTGGAGTATTCAAAGATGAAAGAACAGCAGAAGAACAGGTTGTTTCTGTACTTAACTTTGACATTCACTTAGTAAAAGACTTTAGAGGAAGAAGATACATAGAAAGAGTAACAGAATGTATACCAGTTGAAGAAAAAAATGAATATACATTTGACCATAGAAAAGAAAAAACAATGGAAGGAAAAATGGATAAATTCATTGATAATGCAACAATATATTTCACAAAAACTACAAATAGAGAGTTATATAAATACAGAAACATATTAGAGTATCAAGATGGAAATTATGTATTAACAAATCCAATTTCAGATAAGAACATTAGAGAAATGAGAAATAATATGGATGACAGCGATATAGATGGATTTAATGATTTCCTAGAAAGAAACTGGGGCATTAAAGCACCTAAAGAAATATATTATGGAGAAGATGGCGACGCGCAAACCACAAGCACAGGTTTACAAACAGAAGGCCCTAAAAAAAGAGGTAGAAAACCAAAGAATGCTACACAAGTTTAAAAAAAAGAGGTGAATTTTAAGATATGACAAGCGATATGCTATTATACTTGATGGGTGGAGTTGGAGTACTTTTAGCTATAATTGTAATTGCTTATTTAGTATTGAAAAAGAAAAGTGATACAGATGAAGCAAAGCAAATTAGAAGATTAAGAGAAGGTACAAAAGAAAAATCTTTTTCAACAGAAGTAATGTATCAAAAGCTATATGTTATATATCTTAAAATTCCTTTCTTAAAAAGATACATATTAAAACTAAGAAGAAGATTATCTATTATCCATATGGATGATGAGTACCTAACAAGAAAGCAAGCATCAAAAATTTTAACTCGTACATTATGCATTGTATTTCCTTTAGCAATTATTATTATTGTTATAACACATGAAAATACTTTATTGATGGGAATGTTACTTATATTCGAACTATTTATGGTAGATACATTTATAGATGGAATGGTAGATAAACTAGACAATAAATTATTAAGAGAACAAATAGATTTCTTTGCTGAAATAAGACATGCTTATCATGAATTTAACATGGTAGAGGAAGCTATATATCAAGTAGCACAAGATGATGATAAGCCAGAAGTATCAAGACAAGCAGAGAAAATTTATGAAGTTTTAATTTCTGATGATCCAGAATCAGAACTTGAAAAATATTATGATATAGCACCAAATAGCTATTTAAAAGAATTTGCTGGAATTTCATATTTAACAAAAGAATTTGGTGATCGTAAAATAAATGGTTCATCATTATATTTGAAAAATTTAAATAACATTACACAAGAAATGCAACTTGAAATTTTAAAAAGAGACAAGCTAGATTATACTTTCCAAAGTTTATCAGTTATTTCAATATTACCAATGCTTGCAATAGAACCAATCAAAAATTGGGCAGTATCACAATTCTCTTTTACAGCAGGCTTTTATAATGGTAGAAATGGTATGCTTGTACAAATACTACTTTTAGTAGTTACATTTATTTGCTATGTACTTACAAGAAAATTAAAAGATAATGGTTCAACAGCAATGAACACAAAAAATACTGATAATCCATGGCAAGAAAAATTATATAGAATTAAATTTATAAAAAAGATAGTAGATTTATTTATTCCAAAGGATGGAACAAAAGAGTATATGCGTCTACAAAAAACAATGAAAGACGCAGCTACAAAAGACAAAATGGAATGGATATATATAAACAGACTTACTTTATGTATTGTAACGTTTATAGCATCAATTTTTCTTATAATGCAATTACATCAAATTACTATATATAATGTTTATCACGACCCAACTACCGATTATAACATAATTGGTCAGATGACTGAAAAGGCAGAAAAAGATGCTATGAAAACGACAGAATCAGACAATCAATATATTGATCACTTTAAAGGAAATATACATGTAACTCAAGAAGAAATACAAAAAGAAATGAGAAGAGGAAGAATAAACAAAGACTACATAGATAGTAAAGATGCAGATGTTGCAGATGCTGCAGAAAGAGTATTAGGTAAGTTACAAATTATAAACACAGAACAAATGCAATGGTTTGAAGTTTTAATAGGAATGGTACTTGCAATTGTTGCATATCAAGGACCAATATGGCTATTAAAATTCCAAGCAAAAATGAGACAGCTAGAGATGGAAGATGAAGTAATGCAATTCAATACAATTATTCTAATGCTAATGAAAATAGAGAGAGTAAGTGTAGAAATTATACTAGAATGGTTAGAGCGTTATGCAAATATTTTCAAAGAACCAATTACAAGATGTGTAAACAACTATGAAAGTGGTGCTTGGGAGGCACTAGAACAATTAAAAGAAGAGGTAACTTTCCAACAATTTATTAGAATAGTTGAAAGTCTTCAAGCAGCAGTAGAAAAAATTCCTATTGCAGATGCTTTTGACGAATTAGATACAGAAAGAGATTACTACCAAGCAAAACGTAAAGAATCAAATGAAAGACTAATTGAAAGAAAAGGTAGAATTGGTAGAGTAATAGGATTTGCACCAATGGTAATATTATTTGTTGGTTACTTAATAGTACCACTTGTATTTATCGGATTAACAAGTATGACAAAATCATTCGATTATATGCAAGCATCTCAAAATCATTAAAATAAAGAAAGGGAAAAATTATGGAAAATGCATCAAAAGCACTTCTTATGGCAGGCTCTGTACTTTTAGCAATGTTAATAATTACTGCACTAGTACTTATGTATAATTCTATAATAGGCTTAAGACAAGAAGAGGCTTCTTCAGATGAAATTCAAAAATTAGCTGATTATAATAGGCAAATAGAAACTTTTAATGAAGATGAAATATATGGACCAGAATTATTATCCCTTTCTAATTTAATAGAAGATTATAATGCAAGACAAGCAGGGCTTAAAGGTTATACAGCAATTACGTTTGAAGTAGATATAAAAGATGAAAGTTATACAGCAACTAATGTCTATATAAAAAAGAATAATTATTCAGGTTCTGAGTTGAAAAAAGCATTTGATGAGTTAGAAAAAGAAGTAAAGCAATTGAAATTAGATAAAGTGACTTTTAATGGAAAAAATCTTGGAAAAACTGCACAAGAAATTAGTGGGATGAGACGCGAGGCAAAAGAATCATTAATTGCAGAAAAGTTTGGATATGATTTACGCTATAATGATCAGCGTGATAGAGTGGATATTTTAGTTGATGAATTAACCAACAATGAGAGTGTAATAAGATATGTAAATTTAAATGAAGAAATGGTAACTTTCAGAAATACTAAATTTAAAAGGGATTCATTTAAATATGATGCAAATGGTAGAGTAATATCTGTAAAATTTTCAAAATGATGAAAAATTATATAGATATAGAAAATAAATAATAAGAATAATATATAGATAAAATATGTAAAAACAAATAAAATTGATAAGTAAGAAAGGAGCTGAAGTTACAAATGGAAAATGCATCAAAGGCACTTCTTATAGCAGCTGCTGTACTAATAGGTGTTATGCTTTTAAGTACGATGGTATACTTATTTATGAACTTTGGTAACTTTAGTTCTACAACATATAGTAAAATAGAACAAGCACAAATAGATCAGTTTAATATAAAATTTTTACAATATACAGGAAGTACACTACAAATAGACGATTGGGGTAATGAAAAAACAGTAGATGTTTTATGTACAACACATGATATTATTTCATTAGCAAATTTAGCAAGACAAAACAATATAAATCAAGGAAGTCAAGAAGATGATAGGGTAAATGAAGAATATAATGAAAGTATTGATTATATTCAAATTTCAGTACAGAGAAGTGATTACTTACGAAATCTTTCTTTTCGGAGTAGATGAATTAAAACATTTAGAGCAATGGCCAGAAAACAACAGCAAAAGCTTGGACTTTATAAAATCTGCCAATAGAAGCGAAATGGATGGGTCTATTGAAAAAAAATATATACAATATTATAAATGTGATAAGATAATAATAAGTAATATTACACAAAAAGTTTGTTATATGCATTTTATAGAAGCAGATAAAAAATATTATGAAGATTTTTAGAATATAATTTACTAAATTTATCTTATCTAAATTGCGACAAAAAATTGCATATTAAATCAAATAGTGATATAATAAAGGAAATACTAAAATGAAAAAAAGTTTGATAATTATTTTAATTATTTTTGCAATAATACTTGCAATTATTGGATATTATGTGTACAATACTAGACGTATGGCAAGTTTATCAAAGCAAATAAATGAAACTTATGAAGCATATGGAAGTGCAGAAATTGAGGCAACTTCTCTAATTAGCATAATAAATAAAGCTATAGATGACAATGAGAAAAATGGAGTAGAAAAAGTAGAAAATGGTATTTTATATGAAGATAATGGAAAAAATTCCATAATAATAACAGTTAAATTTTTACAAAGCAATAATATATATCGTATGGAAGATATAGCAAGAGGAACATCAGAAAGTTTTATAAATGCATATTTAGGTGCAAACTTTAAATGCACAAGTATAGAATACCATGAACAAACAAATCAAATAAAAAGTATGCAATTTGAAGAAGTGGCACAAATGTAAAAAAGATTTTAATATTAGAGCAATCTCTAATTAAAAATATAAAAAAATTATTGTAATAAACAAAGGAGGAATTTTATTATGGAGAATGCGTCAAAAGCATTAATTATAGCAGGAGCTATTTTATTATCAATTTTAATTATAGGTTTAGGTATGTTTATTTTTACACAGGCATCTGATGTACTACAAGGTACAAACATGGATGGTACAAGGGTACAAGCATATAATGCAGACTTTGCATCTTATGAAGGTGCTCAAACTGGTATTGCTGTAAAAAGTTTAATAAATACAGTTTTATCACACAATCGTGCAAATGAAAGTGACCCATCTTTACAAATTGGTGTTACACTAGATAGTAATGAAAACAATCAATCAAAAACAAAAGATTCAGATAGTTTAGCTACTGCAATTGATTCAACTGCAGTAACAAATATAAGAAATGCAGTTCTTTCATCACAAAGATATACTGTAGACTTTGAATACGGAAGATCAGGAGAAATTATATGCGTGAAGATAACTACACAAACCACCTAATTTAAAAGAGTTTTAGGAGAGTGAACATATGGAAAATGCATTAGATGCTTTATGGATTGCCTTTGCAGTTTTAATATTTGTAATGGCGCTAACAATTTCTATATTTATGTTTTCTCAAGTTAATGATGTATCTAGAATAGTAATTAGTTCTACAGATACTACGAATTATTATCAGTATAGTTTAGCTGATCAAAATTCAAGATTTAGAGAGGTAGGGCTTGAAACTATAATCCCTACCTTATATAAATATTACAAAGAACAGTTTAGTATTGTATTTTTAGATGGAACAGGAACAGAGGTAAAGCCACTTTACCTATATAGAAGCAATATTCCAAATAATATATGGGGACAAGGTACTGCTGAAGGAGAAGAAAATAAATATATTGAAAGGTATACCATAGATAGTGATAATTATTCACTAGAAGATGGAGAAGTTTTCTTTTTTGATTTAAATTCAGAATCTGAAATAAGACATGAACCATTTACAACACCAGAAGCAAATAAAGAATTCATAGCTTGTTTTTTAAGTGGAAAACGATATGTGTATGACAATGGTCAGTCAGGACATAATTCTTATTATGATTTTGAAGGTTCAGGAGATGGCTTAAAAATTACAAATGGTGGTTTTATAAAATATGCACAAAAGCAATTTGAAAATGGTAATATTTTTAAAGAAATGCTAGGTGAATACAATTATAAAACTAGAGATGGAAGAGTTACTCAAAAGAAAAGAGTTATTGTATACAAGTTAGAGAAAAAAGATTAAAGCTTATAATTATAAAAAATAATAACTTATAAAACGAAAGGAGTATTATTATGGGAGATTCACTAATTACAATTGTTGCAATATTTTTAGCAGCAATCCTAATGTTTGTTTTTCCTCTTATGTCTTTGGCAGAAAGAACAGATGATATTGCAGAATTGTCTGTAACAACTGCAACAGATGAGTTTGTAGATAACATAAGAACAACAGGAAAACTTACATGGGCAGAATTTGATCAATATTTACAAACAATTAATGCTACTGGAAATTCTTTTGATGTAGATATCACAATATATCAACTAGATGAAAACCCAGGTGTAAAGGTAACACAAGCTGAACCAACTAAGATTGGTGAAAATTTGTATTATGCTAAATATACAACTCAAGTGGAAGAAGAACTAAATAAATATGGAAGAATGAGACTAAGAGAAGGAGATTTAGTTTCAGTTTCTGTTAAAAATACAAACCAAACTATAGCACAATTATTAAGAAACTTTTTCTATCAATTAACAGGTAGCCAAACATATCAAATCATGGCAGAAAAATCTGCTATAGTTGCAGTAAATGGAAGCAATTAAAATATTTTATAAGAATTTAACAATACATATAGTAAAAATAAGGGCTGTCCTAAATTGTACTTTTTATAAATGAAAAATTTATAAAAGATTTTTTAGAATGGCTTTTTTTTATAATAAATTATTACAAAAGAAAGGATGGACTTATGAAACTACAGTATATAGCAGTAATATTTATTGTTATAATTATTCCAATTGTAATAATAACAACTACATATATAAATTCACAGATAACTACAATAACCTTACAGAATAAATATAATACTAAATTAACTGATGCTACTTATGATGCAATAAAAGCATTTAGAATAAATACAGTAAACAATAGATATTCTAGTATTAGTGATTCAAAAATAAGGGATATTGAAGCAGCAGTGAGTACTTTTTTCAATACGTTAACTAGTACTGGTGATTTATCTAAAAGAGACATAGATGCTTATGTTCCAGCACTTCTTTTTACATTATATGATGGTTATTATATATATAGTAAATATGACAATGTTGTTCCAAAAGAAAATGCAGATGGTGATGAAATAAGTAATTTAAATATGGAGATAATTACAGACGAAACTGAATTAGATACAGGTGATGCCTATAATACTGATGGCTTAAAACCATATGTATTTTATTCTTGTCGTTATAAAGATAGGGATAGAGATTTTGTAGTGAATTATACTTTAGATAATGCAATCACTATTTATGGAACTTTAAGAAACTGGGAGTGGGATGGAAATACTTGTAATCTTACAACTGGTTATTCTTATCAAACTTTATCTGGGTATTTAATAAATCCAAACTATGTAGAAATTATAGATAATGGTGCAAATCCTATTAATTGGAAATTGAAATATAAGTATACTGAAAGTGGAAGTGGAGGTTCTTTAATTGAAAGTGAAATTCTAACTGAGCATTTGCTTTTTACAACTACTTCAACAGATGCTTCTGGAACTCAAATTTATGATAATGGTGATTATGAATATATTGTATATAATGGACAAAAAATATATTATGACAAGAATGAAACTACTAAATCAACACCATATTTCTATTATAATAATTATGGTAAATCATTTATTTCAAATGCTGAGTACAATAAAGACGTACTTAGTTATTTAAATGCAAGATTATCAACTGAAGCAGATGGTAGTCATCATTTATATAGTACAAATGCATTTGAATATTATAGAGATGCAAAAAAATTTAGTGAAATTATATCAAAGTTAACTGATGGGATAAGCCAAGAAGATGCTGTAGACTTACAAGGCAATAATATTGAATTTGATGTAGCAACAGGAGATAGAGACATTTTTGTAACAAATGATTCAAGAAATCCAAATGATCCATTACTTAGTAAATCAATATTTGACGAGAATCGTATGCAAGTAATTCGCAATTCAATAAAAACAAACCTAGCAGTAGCAATTGGAAATTATAATAGATATAGTACAAATTCTTATCAATATTCTTTTCCTGAGTTAGATGAAGTTGATTGGGGAAAAATAACAAATGAAGTTTCTGTAATTTCATTTTTACAAGGAATCCCAATAGGATATAAATTTTACAATAATTATTGTGTAATTACTAATAATGATAATGAAGAAGTTGTAAAAAAAGATAATATTTATATTATTACAAAAGATAATACAGGAAATAATAGAGAATATCATTTACCAGGATGTACTTATTTAATGAACTGTGATTTTGATGATATTGAAATAGAAAGAGGATATTCAAATATAGACTTTTTAAGGCAAACAGTTAGAATTTCAGAGGATAATAATATTTATTTTTATCCACAAACAAGAGTAAATATGATAGGAGGACGTCCATCTAAAGATACTAAAAATATTACAGCTTGTTATTATTGTATGGTAAATGCTACAAATGTGCATTCAGCAGATGACATTATAAAAGGAGAAATAGTGGAACTAAATGAACAAGAACAAGAAGAAGCTATAATTAGTGTGTTAGATAGTAGAATAGGAACCGATACACAAAGGAAAGCTTTACAAAAAATTAGAGAGTATTATCTTACAGCTTTAGGAAGAGAAAGATTTAATTTATATCAAGCCAATATGAGCGGTTTTAATACGTAAAAGATACAAAATGATATAGCTTTAAAAGCAAATTAATTTAATAAATATAAAAAAATATACTTAATATAAAAAATAAATATACTAATATAAAAAATAAATATATTTAATATAAAAATAGATTAAATTACTTAATGCAAAAAGTTTAAAATCAGAAAATATGGTTAACCTAATATAAAAAAGTTATAAAAGGAGACCATATTTATGAAAAAATTAGCAAAAATATTACTTCTTCTTTTTCTATTAATATTGTATTCATATGTTTGTAATATTACATTATTACCAGATAGTTATATTATTATGCAAGGGGAAAGCCTAAATATTTATACATTAATTGGGCTTTCACTTCAAAGCAAAAAAGATACATTGCAAGCAGTAAGTACAATAAACCAAAGCTATGAAGTAGGAAAAGTAGATTTAAGCTTAAAATTATTTGATTTATTTTCAGTAAAAAATATTAGCGTAAATGTAATACCAAAGACCACAGTAGTTCCAGTAGGCTCGGCAATAGGAATGAAGCTATATACAGATGGCGTATTAGTTGTTGGAATGTCAGAAATTGAAGGAAAAAGACCATATGAAAACTCTGGAATACAAGAAGGAGATAGAATAATTCAAATAGACCAAAATGAAATTGATTCAACAGAGGATCTAATTGATGTAGTAAATAATAGTAAAGGAAATTCAGTATCAATTCAATATGTGCACAATGAAGAAACAATTACAACAAGTATCACACCAGTAAAAAATCAAGATAATGAATATAAACTTGGTCTTTGGGTAAGAGATGCAGCAGCTGGTGTAGGAACACTTACATTTTATGAACCTGATTCAAAAATGTTTGCAAGCCTAGGACATGGAATATTAGATGTAGATACATCTTCTCTAATAAAGATTGAAAATGGGGAATTAGTAACTACTAATATATTGTCTATTACAAAAGGAAAAAAAGGTGAGCCTGGAGAAATAAGAGGTACAATTGAAACAGGAATGGATATTGGCGATATTTCTAAGAATACAAGTTTTGGTGTGTTTGGAATTTTAAATAAACCTTCATATATTTCAGTTTCACAAGAAGATGAAATGGAAGTAGCATTAAGGAATGAAATTAAAACTGGAAAAGCAGAAATTATTTGTGAATTAGAAAACGGAAAAAGAGAACATTATGATATAGAAATTCAAAAAGTATTTGTAAATAATAATCAAGATAATAAAAGTATGTTAATTAAAGTAACAGATAAAAATTTGCTAGATAAAACAGGAGGCATAATACAAGGAATGAGTGGAGCTCCAATTATTCAAAATGGAAAGTTTATAGGGGCTGTAACTCATGTATTAGTAAATGATCCTACCTTAGGATATGGAGTATTTGCTGATATGATGCTAAAGCAAATGAAAGAAGTAAAATGAAAAGTAGAGCAAAAGAAATAAAGTGAGGAAAAAAATATGGAAAAATCAAAAAAAATAATAATTGTTATTATAGTTGTAGCTGCTGTTATTTTGGCAGCAATAATAGCAGAATTATTCTTATTAAAAGGTGGAGAAGGTAATGAAATATCAAATAGTCAAGAGGAAAATGTACAAGCAAATGAACAAAATTCAATAGCAGTAGACCCACCAGATTTAAATACATTTTTGCCAGGTGGTAATGATATAGGAGGAAGTGGTACTACTCAAACACCTAATATTCTTGAACCAACTTCAACAACATACTATTATAGCCAATTAAACAATGTAGGAAAAACTATTTATGATGGTTTGAAACAAAATAAAGATAAATTTAAGACCGGAACTTATATTTTTAATTTTGGAACTCAATTTAATACACTTTTGCATACTGATTCAGGAAATGATGAATTAAATAAAGCTTTTCAATCAGCTTGGGATGCTTTTATGTATGATCAAGTAGACTTGTTTTATGTAGATTCATCAAAAGTTAACTTGATAACTCAATACACAAATATCGGAGGTATAAATACTTACACAGTTACTATTGAACCTAGAGAAGAGGGAAATTACTTAAGTGCTGAGTTTCCAACACAAGAAGATGTAGAAAGAGCACAATACTATGTAAAATATATGGTAGATCAAGTTATTAATCAAACTCAAGATAATAGCATATTTCAAAAAGTAAGAAAAGTACATGAGTGGTTAATTAGACATATTGAATATGATGAAACAAGTAAAAACACTTCTAATCTTTATGGAGCGCTACTAGAACAAAAAGCAAATTGCGAAGGATATTCTAAAATATTTAAGTATGTATTAGAAAAAATTGGAGTATCTTGTGTTTTAGTTCCAGGAACTGTTAATGATTCACAGGGAGTTAAAGCAAATCATATGTGGAACTATTTACAATTAAATAGTAAGTGGTATGCTGTAGATATTACATGGGATGATCCAATCCTAGAAGAAGGGGCAGTTCTAACAGACGAGATTATGGAAAGATATTTCTTAAAAGGTTCTACAACATTAACACAAACACATAAGGAAGATGGTGTTTTTTCAGAAAAAGGTATGGAATTTAAATTCCCAGTTATAAGTGAACAAGACTATTAAATTATTAGTCACAAAGCATAGGACCAAGGTTTGTAACAGTTCCAGCACCAAGAGTAAGAACAATATCACCATTAATAGTATGATCTTTTAAATATTTTACTATTTCATCAAAATCAGAAATGTAAATAGCATTTTTGTGATATACATTATTTAAAACATCAACTAAATCTTTAGAAGAAATGTTAAATGTATTATCTTCTCTAGCTGCGTAAATATCTGTTACAATTACATGGTTAAAATCAAGCAAAGCTTTTGCAAAGTCATTTAATAATAATTTTGTTCTACTATAAGTATGAGGTTGAAAAACAACCCATGATTGTCTACATTGTTTTTGACTTAAAGCATGACTAGTAGCTAGAATTTCAGTTGGATGATGACCATAATCATCATATACACTAACCCCTTGATTAAAGGAACCAACATATTCAAACCTTCTATGAGAACCTGTAAATTTTAATAAAGCATTTTTGATTTCTTCTTTTTCTAGTCCATATTCGTAACATGTAGCAATGCAAGCTAAAGCATTTGAAACATTATGAATTCCAGGAACGGAAAGTTTAAATGTTTTATAAAAATAATTATTATGATAAACATCAAAACTTGCAAATCCATTATTATCGAAAGTAATGTTTCTAGCAATGAAATTTGCATTATTATTTTCAAGAGAGTATGATATTGTTTTACATTTTGCATCTTTAGCAATCTTTCTACAATTTACATCATCAAAATTAAATACCAATAAACCATCTTCAGGTAATAATTTAACATATTTTTGGAAAGAAGCTACTATATTATCAAAGGTTCCAAAGTAATCTAAATGATCATTATCGATATTTAAAATAATTTCAGTTTTTGGAAATAGTTTTAAATAGCTGTCTGTATATTCACAAGCTTCAATGATAAAATATTCGCTTGAGCCAACACGATAGTTTCCATTAATAGATTTTAAATATGCACCAACTTGAATAGATGGATCTCTATGAGCTTCTAAAAAACACATAGAAATCATAGAAGTTGTTGTAGTTTTTCCATGAGTACCGGAAATACAAATACTATTATGAAAAGCTCTTGTAATTTTTCCTAAAAAAGTACCTCTATCAATTGTTGGAATATGAAGTTCGCGAGCTTTTACTAGCTCCAAATCATCTTGCTTTATAGCAGCACTATAAACAACAACATCAGCCCTGATTAAATTAACTAAATCATGACCGATTGTAACTGGAATACCAGTATTTATAAGTTTTTCAGTTACTTCAGATGCTGTTGTATCAGAACCTGTAACTCTAAAACCCCAATATTTTAAAATTTCGGCGATTCCACTCATGCTTATTCCACCGATTCCAATCATATGTATATTTTTATATTGTCTTAATTCTTCTATATTTGCCAAGAAAAACACTCCCTTAATCCTTTTTAATTATATAACATCTATTTATAAAGTTAGTTTATAACATATATTGTTATATTAACGATTTAAATATATTTAAATTATACAACACTTTTTATATTATATACTCTTTTATAGTAAATTTCAACATTTTTAACACTTTTTTACATAATACTTTTTTACATAATATTGTACATAATATATAATTGAAATAATTAAAGATTATTTTAAATCAAAAATTTTTAACTAGAAATATGAATATATAATTATTATATGAGCATACTAAGTATAGATATATAATTATTATATGAATATAATGAATAAAAGTGATAGATTAGATAAGAAATAAAATACGGAATAATAAAGTAAAGAGAAAAGAAAATAAAGAAAAAATAAAGTAAAAAGAAAATAAATTAAAAGGATAATAAAGTAAAAAGAAAATAAATTAAAAGGATAATAAAGTAAAAAGAAAGTTGTAATTTGGTAAAACAAAAAAAGAAATTAAAAAATAAAAAAAATTGTAAAATAAAGAAGGAAAAAATAAAAAGGTGGCGAATAATATAAATGTACATAGATAAAAAGATGTACAAAATTTTACGCGGAAGGTGGTACACAAAATGCAAATTACAGATGTACGTTTAAGAAAAGTAAATTCAGAAAACAGAATGAAAGCTGTTGCTTCTGTGACATTTGATAACGAATTTGTTGTTCATGACATCAAAGTTATCGAAAGTCAAAATGGATTATTTATTGCTATGCCAAGCAGAAAAACTCCAAACGGAGAATTCAAGGATATAGCACATCCAATCAATGCTGAAACTAGAGAGAAAATTCAAAAAGCAATTTTAGATGCTTATGAAGCTCCTGAAACTGAGGAAACTACAGATACAGAATCAGCAGAATAATAAATAATTAAAAAGCAAAAGAGATACTATTTTTAAGGTATCTCTTTTTTGTTTTATAAGAAAAATAATTATTATATAGAAAAATTTAAAAACACACTCAAAACCACAATTTGTAGTTTTGAGTGTGTAAGAGGTTAGACACGTTTAGGAGCAATAACCTCAAGTCTCTTCCGATATTTATCCAAAAGCTCGATTGCTACTGTATCAGTAACAATGAACTCTATTAACAATAAAGAAGAAGTTTCATTTTCTTCATATTTGAAATAGTGATGGATAAAACATTTTTGAAGAGATGCAGCTAAGTTGTAAAATGAAGAAATTTTGAAGAGTTCTTTTGGATCATCAGACACAATGAATTCAAATTTCTTCGGCTGGGGATGGGAAATGTTGAGAGTTATTTTACCTAAATGTCCAGGATCCCGCAGTATGTGAGCACCAAGAGTGCTTTCTGGAATAAGGGTAAAATCTTCTAATAACACCTTCAAATTGTTTTTAACTATATGAAGAGTGTATGTGTAGATCTTATTTTCCATTTTAGTTTATCAACCTCTTTTTTTATTATTTGGCATTTACGCCATCGTTTTCTATTATAGCACAAAAGATTTTATTTTTCAAGACAATGGGTGGAAGGAGTGTTTTAAGAGAAAACGAACTTTAAAAAATCGAGTAAAACATTAAGTAAAAATCAAGTAAAAAATTAATTATAAATTGAGGTATTAAATGTAATTATGAAAAAGTAAATGCAAAAGTAAAAAATAATTCAAAAAAGTGGTTGACATTATGCTATAAGTACGATATAATATTTAAGCATGTGTTTGGCGATGAAGTAAGATGTGGCTACAAATATGCTTTAAATGCGTATTTGGAGGGAACTCTTATGGAGTATGTCTTGGCTATGACCAGGGCGGTAAGTTAAAAATTAAGCACTTATCCCAAGAATTTATCATGCAAGCTTGGGTTTTTATATTGGTAAAAAAAGAAACACCAGGGTGCGTTATAACTTCCGACCAAATAAATTACTGCTAAATAAGTCTAGCAGTACAAAAAGAAATCTTTTTAAAAGAAAAAATAAGTTTTTAACTTAGAGAAAACTTTTAAAAAAAGATTCTTAAAAAGAGCAAAAAGCTCTAAAAATTTAGAAGGAGGGAAATTCAAAATGGCAACAAAGAAAGAAAATGCAGTAACAAGCGAAAAAATTAGAATAAGACTTAAAGCTTATGATCATGTCGTTTTAGAACAGTCTGCTGAAAAAATAGTAGATACTGCTAAAAAAACAGGAGCTAAAGTATCAGGTCCTATTCCATTACCAACAGAAAAGGAGATTATTACTATATTACGTTCTCCACACAAAGACAAAGATTCAAGAGAACAATTTGAAATGAGAACACATAAAAGAGTAATCGATATTCTTTATCCAACACAAAAAACAGTAGATAGTCTTATGAAAATAGACTTACCAGCTGGTGTTGATATTGAAATTAAATTATAACAAATGAAATGATTTTGAATTGTTACATATTATAAGTAGCATATCAAAACATAAAAGATTAGAAATTCTTTAAAAAACCAAGCTGATACAGCATATTAATTTTGCAATTTAAAACAGCATATTATTATGAAATTTAAAATATCAGCCAATAGTTAGGAGGAAATAAAATGAATAAAGGATTAATCGGAAAAAAAGTTGGAATGACACAAATCTTTGATGAACAAGGAAAAGTTATTCCAGTTACAGTAATTGAAGCTGGTCCATGTACAGTAGTACAAGTTAAAACAGCTGAAAAAGATGGTTACCAAGCTATTCAATTAGGATATGGTGACGTAAAAGAACATAAAGTAATTAAACCAATAAGAGGTCATTACACAAAAGTTAATTTAACACCAAAAAAACATTTAAGAGAATTTAGAGTAGATTCTATAGAAAATATAAATGTAGGTGATGAATTAAAAGTTGATACTTTCTCAGTAGGAGATAAATTAGATATTCAAGGAACATCAAAAGGTAAAGGTTTCCAAGGTGTTATTAAACGTCATGGACAATCAAGAGGACCAATGGGACATGGTTCTATGTATCATAGAAGACCAGGTTCAATGGGACCAACTTCTACACCAGGTAGAGTATTTAAAGGTAAAAAACTACCAGGACATATGGGAAGAGTAACAGTTACAATTCAAAACTTAGAAGTAGTAAAAGTAGATTTAGATAAAAATGCTATTTTAGTAAAAGGTAGTGTACCAGGAGCTAAAGGTACAATATTAAAACTAAAATCAAGTGTGAAAAGTAAATAATAAGGAGGGAAATTAAGATGCCTAAGGTAGACGTATATGATATAGAAGGTAAAAAAGTAAAAACTATGGACCTTAAAGAAGAAGTTTTCGGTATAAAACCAAATGAAGCAATTGTACATAGTGTTTTAGTAAATTACCTAGCTAATCAAAGACAAGGTACACAAAGTACAAAAACTAGAAGCGAAGTATCTGGTGGTGGTAAAAAGCCATGGAAACAAAAAGGTACAGGTAGAGCAAGACAAGGTAGCATTCGTGCACCACATTGGGTTGGTGGAGGTGTAGCATTAGGACCAAAACCACGTTCTTACAATTACACTGTAAATAAAAAAGAAAAGAGACTAGCAATCAAATCAATGCTTAGCTCAAAAGTATTAGAAAACGAATTAGTAGTAGTTGACAGTTTAAATTTAAAAGAAATCAAAACAAAGGAAATGGCTAGAATTTTAAACAACTTAAAAGTTGAAGGTAAAGCAGTAATTCTTTTACCAGAAAAAGATGAAGTTGTTCAAAAATCAGCAAGAAATATAGAAGGTGTTAAAGCACTTCAAGTAGGTACTATAAATGTATATGACCTATTAAAACATAAAAATCTTGTAGTTACAGTTGATACTGTTAAAAAATTAGAGGAGGTGTACGCTTAAATGAAAGCAGAAGATGTTATTTTAGCTCCAGTAGTTACTGAAAAAAGTAATGATGGATTACAAGCTGGAAAGTATACCTTTAGAGTTAATAAAAAAGCTACTAAAGTAGATATTCGTAATGCAGTTGAAAAACTTTTTGAAGTTAAAGTTTTAAATGTTAATACAATATCAGTAAAAGGAAAAGAAAAGAGAATGGGTAAAACATCAGGAAAAACTTCTGATTGGAAAAAAGCAATTGTTACAATTGAAACTAACCCACAAGAATTAAGTTACCTAGCAAAAGGTGGAAAAGAAACTAAAGTATCTAAAAAGTACAAGGATTCTATTGAACACTTTATGGGGGCTTAGAAATTATAAGCATATCGAGAAATAACTCGGATAATAAAGAATATCTGCATACGGAGCAGGAAAAAATCCGTAAATAAAATAAGAAAGAGAGAAGAAAAATGGGAACAAAAAGATTTAAACCATATACACCATCAAGAAGAAACATGACAGTTTCTACATTTGATGAAGTAACAAAAAAAGAGCCAGAAAAATCTTTACTTGCAACAAAAAAGAAAAATGCAGGTAGAAACTCTTACGGAAGAATTACTGTAAGACATCAAGGTGGCGGAAATAGACAAAAATACAGAATAATTGATTTTAAAAGAAATAAAGAAAATATGCCAGCTACTGTACTTGGAATTGAATATGATCCAAACAGAAGTGCAAATATTGCTTTAATCCAATATGAAGATGGAGAAAAAGCATATATCTTAGCACCAGTTGGTTTAAAAAATGGAGATAAAGTAATCTCTGGAGATAAAGCAGATATCAAACCAGGTAACTGCATGAAAATTGAAAACATTCCAGTAGGTACAATGATTCATAATATTGAATTGAATCCAGGTCAAGGTGGAAAAGCAGTTAGAGCTGCAGGTCAAGAAGCACAATTAATGGCAAAAGAAGGAAAATTTGCACATGTAAGACTTCCATCTGGAGAAATGAGATTAGTAATGGCTGTATGTAAAGCTACTATAGGAACAGTAGGAAATACTGACCATGAAAATGTTAAATTAGGTAAAGCAGGAAGAACAAGACATATGGGTATAAGACCAACAGTCAGAGGTTCTGTAATGAACCCAGTAGATCACCCTCATGGTGGTGGTGAAGGTAGAGCACCAGTAGGACACGCAGGACCAATGACACCTTGGGGCAAACCAGCATTAGGATATAAGACAAGAAAGAAAAATAAATCAACAAACAAATTTATAACAAAGAGAGCTAAGGCTTAAAAACACGATACCTTAAAAGAAAAGGAGGAAACCAAATGTCAAGATCAAGTAAAAAAGCTCCATTTATTGCACCAGAATTATTAAAGAGAGTAGAAGCAATGAATGCAAGCGGAAATAAAGAAGTAATTAAAACATGGTCTAGAGCTTCTACTATTTACCCACAAATGGTTGGACACACAATAGCTGTTCATGATGGTAGAAAACATGTACCTGTATACATTACAGAAGAAATGATTGGACATAAATTAGGTGAATTTGCACCAACAAGAACATTTAAAGGACATTCAGGAGACAAAGCAACAACTACTGAAAGCAAGTAATTTTATAAATACAAGTAATTTTATAAGTAATAGTATTAAATAAAAAAATACAAAGTTATAATATTAGAAAATTATAAAAATTATGTCCTAATATAAAAAACTCAAAATAATGTAGATAGGAGGAAAAGAAAGTGGAAGAGAAGCAAGAAACTTTAGTTCAAACAGCACAAGCTTCATTAAAATATGCTAGAATTTCAAGTAGAAAAGTTAAAATTGTAGCAGATTTAATTAGAGGAAAAAATATTGATGAAGCATTAGCTATTGTAAAATATGCACCAAAAGCATCAAGCGTTATTATAGAAAAATTATTAAAGTCAGCAATTGCAAACGCTGAAAACAATCATCATATGTCACACGAAAAATTATATGTTGCTGAAATTTATGCAAATCAAGGTCCAACTCTAAAAAGAATTAGACCAGCTGCAAAAGGTAGTGCAGTAAGAATCAGAAAAAGAACAAGCCATATTACAATCGTGTTAAAAGAAAGAGATTAATAGAAAAGTAAGAAAGGAGGACTTAACAAAATGGGACAAAAAATGAATCCTAACGGATTAAGAGTAGGTGTTATTAGAGAATGGAATTCAAAATGGTATGCAGATAAAAAGAATTTCAGTGATTATTTAGTAGAAGACCACAAAATCCGTGAATATGTTAAGAAAAAATTATATGTTGCAGGTATTTCAAGAATTGAAATCGAAAGAACTGCAAAATTTGTAAGAGTAAATGTTTACACCGCAAAACCAGGATTAGTAATTGGAAAAGGTGGAAACTTAGCTGAAGTATTAAAAGCTGAATTAGAAAAAATGATAGGAAAAACAGTAAATTTAAATATTGTTGAAGTAAATAATATTGATGTTGATGCTCAATTAGTAGCTGAAAACATTGCTAGTCAATTGGAAAAGAGGATTTCTTTTAGAAGGGCTATGAAACAATGTATGCAAAAAACCTTAAAAGCAGGTGCATTAGGTATTAAAACTGCTGTATCTGGAAGACTTGGTGGCGCAGACATGGCAAGAACAGAATTCTATAAAGAAGGAACAATTCCACTTCAAACTTTAAGAGCTGATATTGACTATGGATTTGCAGAAGCAGATACAACATACGGAAAAATCGGTGTAAAAGTTTGGATTTATAAAGGAGAAATACTTCCAGCGAAAAAGAAGCAAATGGAAGGAGGAGACAAATAATGCCATTATTACCAAAAAGAACAAAATATAGAAAACAACAAAAAGGTAGAGTTAGAGGAAAAGCAACAAGAGGAAATAAAGTAACAGATGGAGAATATGGACTTCAAGCACAAGAAATCGGTTTAATTACTTCTAATCAAATAGAAGCAGCCCGTGTTGCTATGACTCGTTACATTAAAAGAGGAGGAAAAGTTTGGATCAAAATTTTCCCAGATAAACCAATGACTGCAAAACCTATTGGTACTCGTATGGGTAAAGGTAAAGGAGCAGTTGAATTTTGGGTAGCACCTGTAAAACCAGGAAGAGTAATGTTTGAAATTGCTGGTGTTCCAGAAGATGCAGCAAAAGAAGCACTTCGTTTAGCAGGTAACAAGCTATCTATAACAACAAAGTTTGTTAAAAGAGAAACCGAAAGTGTAGGTGATAGCGATGAAGATAAATAAAATTAAAGAAATGTCTTCACCAGATCTAGAAAAGGAATTAGTTGAACTAAAGAATGAGCTATTCAAATTAAGATTTAGTTTAGCAACAAACGGATTAGACAATCCTATGAAAATAAAAGATGTGAAGAAAGACATAGCAAGAATTAAAACAGTTCTAAGAGAAAGAGAACTAGTTGAGAAGAAAGGGGATTAACCAAATGGAAGAAAGAAATCTTCGTAAAGTAATGGTTGGCACAGTTGTTTCTAACAAAATGGATAAAACAGTTGTAGTAGCTGTTGAAACTAATGTTATGAACAAAATGTATGGAAAAATCCAAAAAAGAACATACAAATTAAAAGCTCATGACGAAAAAAATGAGTGCCAAGAAGGCGATAAAGTAAAAGTAATGGAAACAAGACCACTTTCTAAAGACAAAAGATTTAGAGTGGTAGAAATAGTAGAAAAAGCCATTATAAAATAAAAAATTAGATAAAAGCTTTAAAATAGTAAAGAAGGAGGTAACCTTAAATGGTACAACAACAAAGTATTTTAAAAGTTGCTGACAATACTGGTGCAAGAGAAATTATGTGTATCAGATGTTTAGGTGGCTCATATAGAAGATATGCTGGAATCGGTGACATTATTGTTGCTTCTGTTAAAACAGCAATACCAGGTGGCGTTGTTAAAAAAGGTGATGTAGTAAAAGCAGTTGTAGTTAGAACTAAAAAGCCAGTTAGAAGAGCAGATGGTTCATATGTAAGATTTGACGAAAATGCAGCAGTTCTTATAAAAGATGATAAAACACCAAGAGGAACTCGTATTTTTGGGCCAGTAGCTAGAGAATTAAGAGACGGAGATTATATGAAAATATTATCATTAGCTCCAGAAGTTTTATAAAAAACCGATAAACTAGTAAAAAAGAGGTGAAAACAAGTAATGAAAATTAGAAAAGGTGATACTGTTCAAGTTTTATCAGGAAATGATAAAGGAAAAACAGGAGAAGTTTTAGAAATAATTCCAAAAACAGAAAAAGTAATCGTAAAAGGTGTTAATGTTCGTAAGAAACACGTTAAACCAAGAAAACAAGGAGAAGAAGGCGGAATCATTCCAGTAGAATGCAGCATACATAGTAGCAAAGTAAATGTAGTTTGCCCAAAATGTAACAAACCAACAAGAGTTGGATATGTAGTAGAGGGAGACAAAAAAGTGCGTGTTTGCAAGAGATGTGGAAATAAATTAAAATAAGAAAGGAGGTCTATGTAAGGACTTATGGAAATATTAAGAGAACAATATGAAAAAGAAGTAGTACCAGCATTAATGAAAAAGTTTAACTATAAATCAATTATGGAAGTTCCAAAATTAGAGAAAATAGTTATCAATGTTGGTTTAGGAGATATGAAAGATAATCCAAAAGCATTAGATAATACAATAAATGACCTAAGCATTATTACAGGTCAAAAACCAATAGTAACAAAAGCTAAGAAAGCTATAGCTGCTTTCAAAATTAGAGAAGGTGTTAATATTGGATGTAAAGTTACTTTAAGAAGTGGAAAAATGTATGATTTTGCATACAAACTATTCAATGTAGCTTTACCAAGAGTTAGAGATTTTAGAGGAGTTTCAAATAATTCATTTGATGGTAGAGGAAACTATTCAATGGGTGTTAAGGAACAATTAATTTTCCCTGAAATCGAATATGATAAAATTGATAAAATTAGAGGTATGGATATTATATTTGTTACTACTGCTAATACAGACGAAGAAGCAAAAGAATTGCTTTCATTATTAGGAATGCCATTCCAAAATAATTAATTAGTAGTGAGTTAAGAAAGGAGAAATTCATGGCTAAAACATCTTTAAAAGTAAAACAACAAAAACCACAAAAATATAAAACAAGAGAATATAATCGTTGTAAAATATGTGGAAGACCACATGCTTATATTAGAAAATATGGAATCTGCCGTGTTTGCTTTAGAGAATTAGCTCATAAGGGAGAAATTCCGGGAGTTAAGAAAGCAAGCTGGTAATTCTTTCAAATTTAAATCAGCACAAAAATAAAAAAAGGAGGGAAAAAATAAATGAATACAACAGACCCAATTGCAGATATGTTAACAAGAATTAGAAATGCGAATAGTCAAAAACATAAAACAGTAGACGTACCTAGTTCAAATGTAAAAAAGGCAATTGCAGATATTCTATTCAAAGAAGGTTATATTGCTTCATATGAAGAGATAAATGACAATAGCCAAGGTGTTATTCGCATTACTTTAAAATATAATGAAAGAGGTAGTAGAGTAATTGAAGGTTTAAGAAGAATTAGTAAACCAGGATTAAGAGTATATGCATCTAAAGATGAATTACCACAAGTATTAAATGGTTTAGGAATCGCTTTAATTTCTACCTCAAAAGGAATTAAAACTGATAAAGAAGCAAGAGCAGAAGGACTAGGAGGAGAAGTTCTAGCTTATGTTTGGTAGAAAGGAGGAAAATAAAAAATGTCAAGAATAGGCAATAAACATATTACAGTACCAGAAGGCGTTGAAGTTTCAATGAACGAAAATGTGATTACTGTAAAAGGTCCAAAAGGAACAATGTCAAGAGAAATTCATAAAAATATGAAAGTAGATATAAATGAAAATACTATTACTGTTACAAGACCAGATGATGAACCAGCAAATAGAAGTTTACATGGATTAACAAGAACTTTAATTAACAATATGATTGAGGGAGTTGTTCATGAATTTAAAAGAGATTTAGAAATCAATGGTGTTGGTTACAGAGCACAAAAAAGAGGAAACACATTAGTAATGAACTTAGGTTATTCACATCCAGTAGAGATGGATCCACCACAAGGAATTACTTTTGATGTACCAGATCCAAACCACATTACAGTAAGAGGTATTGATAAAGAATTAGTTGGTCAAACAGCAGCTGTTGTAAGAACAAAAAGACCACCAGAAGTATATAGAGGTAAAGGTATTAAATATGCTGAAGAACATATTAGACGTAAAGAGGGTAAATCTGGTAAGAAATAAAATTAGAAATTTTAAGCTTCGTCTAACTTCGTTAACCTTCGCATAAAATTTTTTCGATGTACAACTCGTACTATCTCAAAAATTTTAGCTCGGTTGCCTTGTTATACTCGCTTTAAATTCCTAATTTAGAATTTACTAATTAAATTTAGTAGAAAGGAGAAAATCATGATTAAGAAAATAGACAGAAAAGCTGAAAGAGAGAGAAGACATGAAAGAGTACGTAATAAAGTTCTAGGAACACCAGAACGTCCAAGATTATGTGTTTTTAGAAGCAATAGTAATCTTTATGTTCAAGTTATAGATGATGTAAACGCTAACACTTTAGCACAGGCTTCTACATTAGATAAAGAAGTTAAAACAAAACATAGCAACAAAGAAGCTGCTAAAGAAGTAGGCGCACTAATTGCTAAGAGATCTCTTGAAAAAAATATTAAAGAAGTTGTTTTTGATAGAGGTGGCTACATTTATCATGGTGTAGTAAAAGAATTAGCAGAAGCAGCAAGAGAAGGCGGATTAACATTCTAAGCTAAAGGGTAAATTCTTAAAAAGTAAGAAATGTTTATATTTCTTAAAAACGTATTTAAAGTAAGAAATTTTTATATTTCTTAAAAATATATTTAAAGAAAACCTTTATAGTAGAACTTAAAAAGGTTCACAAGGGTAGGGGACAGATTCTAGCCCTAGTGAATAAAAATATAATAGAGTTAAAAGGTGTCCCCTAACAGATAAAAAAGGAGGGAAAATTAAAGTGCAATCAGAAAATACATCAGAATTAAAAGAAAAAGTAGTTGCAATTAACAGAGTAGCAAAAGTTGTAAAAGGTGGTAGAACCTTTAGATTTAGTGCTGTCGTTGTTGTTGGAGATGAAAATGGTCATATTGGTGTAGGAAATGGTAAAGCTTCTGAAGTTCCAGATGCAATTAAGAAAGCTATTGAAGATGCTAAAAAGAACTTAGTAGAAGTTCCAGTAGTAGGAACAACAATTCCTCATGAATATGTAGGTAAATTTGGAAGTGCAAGCGTTATGTTAAAACCAGCTGCAGAAGGTACTGGAGTTATTGCTGGTGGTAGCGTAAGACCAGTATTAGAGCTTGCAGGATACAAAGATATTAGAACAAAAGTTATAGGAACAAACAATCCTAGAAACGTTGTTTATGCTACAATAGAAGGTTTAAAGAGCATGAGAACAATTGAGCAAGTAGCAAATAAAAGAGGAAAATCAACAGCAGATATTTTATAATTTTAATTTTAATTTAATTTTAAATTTAAATTAAAGTTAAAATAAAAATAAAAGATTATTTTATAAAAATATTCTTTATTGATTTTAAGTATTAACAATATATGATTAAATAATTAAAATAGGAGGTGTACGCATAAATGAAATTAGACGAAATAAAACCAGCACAAAAAGTAAAAACAAGAACTAGAGTAGGTCGTGGAGTTGGTTCAGGTCTTGGAAAAACTTCAGGAAAAGGACATAAAGGACAAAAAGCTAGAAGCGGTGGTGGAGTAAGACGTGGATTTGAAGGTGGTCAAACTCCTTTATATAGAAGATTACCAAAAAGAGGCTTTACAAACGTTCATGCTAAAGATTACACAGAAGTAACACTTACAATGCTTAACAAAGCAACAACTGAAGATGTTACAGGAGAAAGCCTAGTAAAAGATGGTATTATTCGTAAAATAAAAGACGGTATAGTTATTATAGCAACAGGAAAATTAGACAAAAAAGTAAATGTAAAAGCTGTAAAATTTACTAAAGCTGCAAAAGAAAAAATTGAAGCTTTAGGTGGAAAGGCAGAGGTGATTTAATTGTTAAAAACTATTATTAATGCATTTAAAACACCAGATGTAAGAAAGAGAATATTATATACATTACTTTTAATTGTAATTTTCAGATTTGGATGCTTTATTACAATCCCAGGTGTTGATACAGTAGCTTTAAATGAAGCTATGTCAGGTTCTACAAATGGTATTGCAGGACTAATTGACTTAATCTCAGGTGGAGCTTTCTCAAGATTTTCTATCTTTGCAATGTCAATTACTCCATATATTACAGCATCAATTGTTATTCAATTATTAGGAATGGTACTTCCTTCTTTAGAAAGATTAATTAAAGAAGGTGGAGAAGAAGGACGTAACAAAATAAATAAATATACTAAGCTATTAACAGTAGTTTTGGCCTTAATAGAAGGCGTTGGATTATATTTATCTTATAGATCTTCAGGCATATTTGTTGGAACTGGTTTCATGACTGGATTCTTAGTAGTTATTTCACTTATGGCAGGAACAGCTATATTAACATGGCTTGGAGATGAAATTACTGATAAAGGAATTGGAAATGGTATTTCAACAATTATATTTGTAGGTATTGTTTCTGGTTTACCATCAGCAGTTAGCATGATTTGGAATTTAATTATGGGAACAGGTATATTCAGCACAACAGGATTACTTACAGCATTAGGAATTATAATAGGAGCAATTGTATTAATTGCAGGTGTTGTATTTGTACAAGAAGCTGAAAGAAGAATACCTGTGCAATATGCAAAAAAAGTTGTAGGAAGAAGAATGGTGGGAGCACAAAATACTCATATTCCACTTAAACTTGCAATGGCAGGTGTTATGCCAATAATCTTTGCTTCTTCATTTATGACTTTCCCAGCAATGATTATTCAAATATTTATACCAAATATAGCTACTCAAACAGGTTTCTGGGCAGCAATATATAAATTTTCTATTGCAACCTCAACATCACAAGGAATTCATTGGGGTTACACAGTAGCAAATGCAATTGTATATTTATTATTGATAGTAGGATTTACATTCTTCTATACATATGCAACATTCAATCCTGCAGAAGTATCTAGTAATATTAAGAAAAATGGTGGATTTATACCAGGAATTAGAGCAGGAAAGCCAACAACAGAATATTTAGCAGCTGTATTATCTAAATTATTATGGTTTGGTGGACTTTTCTTAGCAATAATTGCAATATTACCAATGCTTATAAGATTTATTCCAGGAATTGACTTAGCATTTGGTGGAACATCTATCTTAATCGTAGTTGGTGTAGCACTAGAGATGGTACAACAATTAGAATCTTTACTTGTTATGAGACATTACAAGGGATTCTTAGACTAATTAAAAAAATAAATAAAAGCATAATAGGACGGACGAGTATTTATTTTAAAATGCTAGTACCGTCCGAAATGCATGAAAAGGAGAAAAAGTTATGTATATTGTTATGTTAGGAGCTCCAGGAAGTGGAAAAGGAACAGCAGCAAAGATTTTAGCAAAGAAAACAAATTTACCTCATATTTCTACAGGAGATATGTTTAGAGAGCAAATAAAAAAAGGAACAGAATTAGGAAAATTAGCTGAAAGCTATATGTCAAATGGAAAATTAGTACCAGACGAAGTAACTATTGGAATTGTTAAAGATAGATTAAATTCAGATGATACTAAAGAAGGCGTTATTTTAGATGGCTTCCCAAGAACAAAAATGCAAGCAGAAGCTTTAGATGAAATACTAAAAGAGCAAGGCAAAAAAGTTGATATAGTACCAGAATTAATCATTCCAGATGATGTCATTGTTGATAGAATTTTAAACAGACAAACATGTTCAAATAAAGAATGTGGTGCAATTTACAACACAAAATATAAACCTTCAAAAGTAGCAGGTGTTTGTGATGTATGTGGTGCTCCATTATCTAGCAGAACAGACGATAACGAAGAAACAATTAAAAACAGATTAGAAGTTTACCGCGAAAATTCAAAAGATTTAATTGAATATTATAAAGAAAAAGGTGTACTTACTCAAATTACACCAAAAGACCCAACTGCAGAAAATGCATCAGAACAAGCAGTAGAAGAAATATTGTCAGCAAAATTATAATAATTTTCAAAAGCTTTATTTATCATCTCTAAAATAGTTATTTTTTGTAACCTTGGTGTCGCAATCTCCATATAAAAAATACTAGTATGTAGATTGCTCCAATCGCACTACGCCTAAAGGCTCCGTTTGATCGCTTACGCGGTTACTGCAAAATAACTATTTTAGAAAAAATGTAAATTGTAATAAAAACTGACAAAAAAGGAAGTAATAAAATTGGTAACAATTAAGTCTCAAAAACAAATTGAAAAAATGAAGGAAGCATGTAAGATTACAGCCTTTGTTTATGAAGAAATAGGTAAGTTTATTAAGCCAGGAATTACAACAATGGACTTAGATAAATTTGCTGAAAAAATTATTAGAGAAAAAGGAGGAATTCCTGCACAAAAAGGTTATCCAAGTGGACAAAAAGGAGTTCCTGCTTTTCCATGTACTTTATGTGTTTCTATTAACGACGAAATTATACACGGTATACCATCTACAAGAAGAATTATAAAAGATGGAGATGTTGTAAGTATTGATTTGGTGGTTTATAAAAATGGATTTAATGGGGATGCGGCAAGAACCTATATTGTAGGAAATGCTACACCTGAAAAACAAAGGTTAGTAGATGTTACAAAGCAAGCATTTTATGAAGGAATTAAATATGCTGTAAAAGGAAATCGTGTTGGAGATATTTCACATGCAATAGGTGAATTTGTAGAAAAAAATGGTTTCAATGTTGTAAAAGAATTTCAAGGTCATGGAATAGGAGAAGAAATGCATGAAGATCCAGGCATTCCAAATTACGGAAAAGCTGGAAAAGGAATAAGACTAGAACCTGGCATGACACTTGCAGTAGAACCAATGGTAATGGCTGGAAAACCTAATATTTGCGTATTAGATGATGGATGGACAATAGTAACAGAGGATGAATCTTTATCAGCACATTATGAAAATACAATTTTAATTACAGAAAATAAGCCAGAAATATTGACATTATTATAAATTTGCAGTATAATATACAAGATATTGTACGTAAAAAGAAAGGAGATATGTTAACTTACAGAAAGTTAACATGGACAAAATATGTCAAAAGAGGATGTTATTGAAGTAGAAGGTACTGTTGTTGAAGCATTACCAAATACAAATTTCAAAGTTGAATTAGAAAACGGACATAAAATTCTAGCACATATTTCAGGAAAATTAAGAATGAATTACATTAAAATTTTACCTGGAGACAAAGTAAAAGTAGAATTATCTCCATATGACTTAAGCAAAGGTCGTATTACATGGAGAGCAAAATAGAATATAGCAAAATAAAATATTTATAAAGCAAAAAATATAAACATAATTTACTAAGTTATAAATAGTAAAAAATTCAAAAATATAACTAAATGGAGAGGTGAAAGAAATGAAAGTAAGACCATCAGTAAAGCCAATGTGTGAAAAATGCAAAGTTATTAAAAGAAAAGGAGTTATCAGAGTAATCTGTGAAAATCCTAAACACAAACAAAGACAAGGGTAAAACCTTAAAAAGTTTATAACACAAGTCATATGAATAGCGGCTGTAAGGAGAAAAAGTTTCCTTATAATTCAGATTTGTGTTTATATATATGTCTAAAAGCTTATTGATTGGTTTTAAAAACCAATGCATTTCACCAATAAGAAATAAGACAAAACGCAAAATGATAATTACAAAATTCAAAATAGGCAAAAAGCTAAAAGTTAAAACAAAAATTAAAATTTTTTAAAACTAAAAAGAAAAATCAAAAAGAAAAAACAGCAAATTAAAAAACTATGGAGGTGCAAATAAATGGCTCGTTTAGCAGGAGTTGATTTACCTAGAGAAAAAAGAGTAGAAATTGGTCTAACATATATCTATGGAATAGGTTTAGCAAGTTCACAAAAAATATTAGCTAAAGCAAAAGTAAATCCAGATATAAGAGTTAAAGATTTAACAGATGACCAAGTACAAGCAATCAGAAATGCAATGGATGGTTATGTAGTTGAAGGTGACTTACGTAGAGAAGTTGCATTAAATATTAAAAGACTAACTGAAATTGGATGTTATAGAGGAATTAGACATAGACGTGGTCTTCCTGTAAGAGGACAAAGAACAAAAACAAATGCCCGTACAAGAAAAGGTCCTAGAAAATTAGTTAGCAAAAGCAAGAAAGACTAAATAAGGAGGGAATATTAAAAAATGGCAAAAGCAACTGTAACTAAAAAAACAGTAACTAGAAGAAGAGATAGAAAAAACATTGAAAAAGGTTTAGCACATATTCATTCTAGCTTCAATAATACAATCGTTACACTTACAGATGTTCAAGGAAATGTAATTTCTTGGGCAAGTGCTGGAGAACTTGGATTTAAAGGTTCTAGAAAAAGCACACCATTTGCAGCTGGAGAAGCAGCAGAAACTGCAGCTAAAGCAGCAATGGAACATGGATTAAAAACAGTAGAAGTATTTGTAAAAGGACCAGGTTCTGGTCGTGAAGCAGCAATTAGGTCTTTACAATCAGCAGGATTGGAAATTAGTAGTATCAAAGATGTTACTCCAATACCTCACAATGGTTGTAGACCACCAAAAAGACGTAGAGTATAAAAGAATAGAAAGAAAGGTGAAACAAAGAAATGGCAAGATATAAAGACGAACAATGTCGTATTTGTCGTAGAGAAGGACAAAAATTGTTTTTAAAAGGATCAAGATGCTACACAGATAAATGCAGTATTTCAAGAAGAAATTATGCACCAGGACAAAATGGTCAAAAAAGAAAGAAACTTTCTGAATACGGTACACAGCTTAGAGAAAAACAAAAAACAAAATCTTTTTATGGTGTAGGAGAAAAACAATTTAGAAGATATTTTGAAATGGCATCTGCTACTCGTGGAAAAACAGGTGAAGTTTTATTACAAATTTTAGAAAGAAGATTAGATAACGTAGTATATCGTTTAGGATACGGTTCTTCAAGAGCACAAGCAAGAATGTTAATCACACATGGATGCTTTGAAGTAAACGGACAAAAAGTTGATATTCCATCTTATTTATTAAAAGAAGGAGATATCGTTACAGTAAGAGAAATTAGAAAAGATAATGGTGTAATTAAATTAAATGTTGAAGAAAACTCAGCAAGACCAGTACCAGAATGGTTACAAAAAGATGCTAATAACTTAAATGGTAAAGTAGTAAGACTACCAGTAAGAGAAGACGTAGATATCCCAGTTGAAGAACATTTAATAGTAGAGCTTTACTCTAAATAATAATTTAATTGTTATAATAGAAATAATTTTTTCTATGATTTATTAGGAGGTAAAAAATGATAGAATTTGAAAAGCCAAACATTAAATGCTTAGAAATGGACGAAGAAAAGAACTATGCAAAATTTGTATGTGAACCATTAGAAAGAGGATACGGAATTACAATAGGAAATTCTTTAAGAAGAATTTTATTATCTTCACTACCAGGAAGTGCAATTACAAGTGTAAAAATTGATGGAGTATTACATGAATTTGCTACAATTCCAAATGTAGTAGAAGATGTACCAGAAATCATCATTAACTTAAAAGGTGTTAGCTTAAAACAAGAGGATGTTGAAGAAAAAACATTAAGAATAGATTTTAAAGGACCTGGGGAAGTTAAAGCTGGTGACATCATAACAGATGGCACAATAGAAGTTTTAAACCCAGACTTACATATAGCAACTGTTGCAGAAGGTGGACATTTAGTTATGGAACTAACTGCTAACAAAGGTAGAGGTTATAATAATGCTGAAAAGAATAAAAAACCAGACCAAGCTTTAGGTGTACTTCCAATAGATTCTATTTATACACCTGTTAAGAAAGTAAATTACGCAGTAGAAAATACTAGAGTTGGACAAATGGTAGATTATGACAAACTAACAATAGAAGTTTGGACAAATGGTTCTTTAACACCAGACGAAGCTTTAAGTTTAGCAGCAAAAGTTATGACAGGTCACTTAGAATTATTCATTGACCTATCAGAAGCAACAAAAAATACTCAAGTAATGGTTGAAAAAGAAGAATCTAAGAAAGAAAAAGTTCTTGAAATGTCAATTGAAGACTTAGAATTATCAGTAAGATCATTCAATTGCTTAAAGAGAGCTAACATTTCAACAGTAGAAGATTTAACTAACAAGACTGAAGACGAAATGATGAAAGTAAGAAATCTTGGTAAAAAATCTTTAGATGAAGTAACAAATAAATTACATTCATTAGGATTAGACTTTGCTAGAGAAGAAGAATAATCTCATATATATAAAATAAGTGATAAATTTAAATTTGTCACGAATAAGCTTAAATGCATATAAAGGAGGGAAATAAATTGGCTACAGATAGAAAATTAGGCAGAACAACAGATATTAGATTAGCAATGCTTAAAACATTAACAACAGATTTAATATTACATGGCAAAATTGAAACAACAGAGGCTAGAGCTAAAGAAGTTAAAGCAATTGCAGATAGTATAATTGCATTAGCTGTAAAAGAAAAAGACAATTTTGAAATGGTAGATGTTAAAGTTTCTAAAGCAAAACTAGATAGCAAGGGAAATAAAGTAACAGAACTTGCAAAAAGTAAAAATGGTAAAGAATATTTAAAAGTAGTAAAAGAAGTAACTACTGAAAAAAGACAAAAAGATATGCCATCTAGATTAAATGCTAGAAGAAAAATGATGAAAACTATCAACAAAGTAAAAGATAGTGAAGGAAATAACATAGACTTAACTGCAAAACTATTTAATGAAATAGCTCCACAATATGAAGGAAGAGTAGGAGGCTATACAAGCATCCTAAAGAAAGGTCCAAGAAAAGGAGATAACGCAGAAGTAGTTATTTTAAAACTAGTTTAGAATTTGCTCGAAATATTATTGTATAAAAGCAAATAGGAGAGTGTAAATATGGAAATAGCAAAATATATTGTATTTGGTATATATAGTATTATATGTATCGCATTAATTATTTTAGTAACTATACAAAATAAAGAAAAATCAGGAGCATCTGGAACAATTACAGGTTCTTCAACCAATAATTTTTATGAGCAAAATAAAGGAAGAACGAAGGAAGGCAAGCTAAAAAGATGGACAATTACTTTAGGTGTTTTGTTTGTTGTATTAGCAGTTGCCTTAGGAATTCTATATTTAGTATAAAAAGTAGTAATAAAAGTGGCAGGAAGTTTTTTCTGTCATTTTTTTTATTTAAGGTTATCTTCTTTTAAAAATATAGTAATTCTTCGCACCTTGTTGTCGCAGCCACAATATGTAATAAATTTAGCAATTTATTACATAATATAAGTAGGCTGCTCCAAGCGCACTTCGCTTATGCTTCGTTTGGAACTGCTTAAGCGGTGCTTCAAAATACTATATTTTTAAAAGTTATAAATAATTTAATAAAAAATGACAGAAAAAATTTGCTTGAGAGGATGAAAGATGAAAAAGGATTATAAAAGAGTATTTAAGGAAAAAAATAATTTTTCTAAAAGAAATGCTATAAATAAAAATAAAATTGTAAATCAAGAAGATTTACAAAATACAAGAATAGTAGGAGTTTTTCAAAAGAGTAGAAACTTCGGTTTTGTTGTGCCTGACGGAAAAAAAGTAACAACTGATATTTATATACCAAAAAAAGAATGTAAAAAAGTAAAAAATAGACAAAAGGTAGTAGTAGAAATTACAAAGACTAGTATTTACGGCAAAAAAGCAGAAGGAAGAATAGTAGAAGTTATTGGAAATATTGATGAAGCAGGTGTAGACCTTTTATCATTAGTAAAAGAATATGACTTACCATATGAATTTCCAGAACCAGTGCTTCAAGAAGCAAAGGCAATAAAGCCAGAAATAGCAAAAAAAGATATTCCAAAAAGATTAGATTTAAGAGATAAAGAAATTTTTACAATAGATGGAGAAGATGCAAAGGACTTAGATGATGCAGTTGCAGTAGAAAAATTGAAAAACGGAAATTATTTATTGAATGTATCTATTGCAGATGTAAGTTACTATGTTAAAGAAGGCTCAAAAATAGATAAAGAAGCAATATTAAGAGGAACCAGTATATATATGCTAGATAGAGTAATACCAATGCTTCCAAAAGAATTATCTAATGGAATTTGTAGCTTAAATCAAAATGAAGATAGGTTTGCTATTACTGTTTTAATGGAAATAGATAAAAACGGAAATGTAGTTTCATCAGATGTGCAGAAAAGTATAATAAATGTAACAAGAAGAATGAGCTACAAAGAAGTACAAGCTATATTAAATGAGATACAAAGTAGCAGTGAGGAAAAACAAAAAATAGATAAAGAAGAGAAAAAATCACAAGAAAAAGGCAAAAAAGATGAAATTGAAAAAGAGCAACTAGAAGAACAAAATGTAGAAGAATTATATGGAAAAAAAGAAAAACAAAAGCTATTAAAAGAATGTGTTAGTTATATACCTCATTTTGAGAGAATGGCAGAGCTTGCTAAAATTTTAAAAAATAAAAGAAATCAGGCAGGTAGCTTAAACTTAGACATACCAGAAAGCAAAATAATATTAGATGAAAATGGTGTTGCAATAGATGTTAAAAAATATGAATTATATTTTTCAAATGAAATAATAGAACAGTTCATGTTAACAGCAAACGAAACTGTTGCTGAAAAATATAATTGGCTAGAACTACCATTTATTTATCGTGTCCATGAAGTTCCAGACATTGATAAAGTAAAAGAATTAAATCAATTTTTATGGAATTTAGGTTATAGAATAAAGATAACACAGGATACTGTTCATCCAACTGCATTTGCAGAAGTTATAAATTCTGTAAAGGGAAAGCCAGAAGAAAGAGTAGTTTCTAATCTGATTCTTCGCACTTTAAAAATAGCTAGGTATGAGAGTGAGAATAAAGGACACTTTGGAATAGCAAGTAAGTATTATTGCCACTTCACATCACCAATTAGAAGATATCCAGATTTATTTATACATCGTATGATTTCTATGTTTTTAGAAACAAATTATCAAATAAAAGAAAATCAGCTTGAAAAATATTATAGCCAAGCAACTAGGTATGCAGAAAGTTCCTCAGAATGTGAGAGAATAGCACAAAAGGTAGAAAGAGATGCAGATGATATGAAGAAGGCAGAATATATGCAAAGTAAAATAGGCGAAGAATATGATGGAATAATATCAAGTGTAACTTCATTTGGAATTTTTGTAGAATTAGAAAATACAGTGGAAGGACTAATTAGGTTTGAAGATTTAGGAGATGAATACTTTTTCTATGATGAACAAAAGAAGATTTTACGAGGAGAAAGAACGAATAAGGTATATAAAATCGGAGATAAAATAAGAATAAAAGTAAAGTATGCGGACAAGCTTTCTAGAAAGATTGATTTTAGAATTTGTGAAAAGAAAGACAAAAAGAAAATAGAATACGAATGCGAGGAAAATTAGATAAATAGCAATTATGAGCAAAAACTGTCGAAAATTTAAAAGTTTTTGCTCTACAGAGCAAAAACTTGACAAAAATAAAAGATAGAAGTATAATTATATTGGTGATGAAAATGGAAACAAAAACAATCTATCGTGAAGAATATATGAAAAAATTACAAAATTATAAAGATAAAAAAATAATAAAAGTATTAACAGGAATAAGAAGAGCAGGAAAGTCAACTATTTTAGAAGAATTTAGAAAAGAACTTATTAAAAATGGTGTATCTAAGAAAAATATAATAGCAATAAATTTTGAGGATAATAACAATAAAGAATTATTAGATGCTCAAAAATTACATGATTTTATTATTAAAAATACGGATCCAAAATGCCAAAATTATATATTTTTAGATGAAATACAAAATGTAGATGGATTTCAAAAATGTGTAGATAGTTTATTTTTAAGAAACTATTTAGATATTTATATAACAGGTTCAAATTCATATATGCTATCAGGTGAGCTTGCAACTTTTCTAACAGGAAGATATATACAAATTCATGTATTACCGCTATCTTTTAAGGAGTATATAACCTACTATGGCGAAAATGATGAATTAAAAAAATATAATGAATATGCTATATATGGTGGATTTCCTTACTTAATTAACTTAGAAAAAACAGAGGAAAAGATGCAATATCTTGATAGTATTTATAATACTGTAATAATTAAAGATGTCATAAATAGAAAAGAAGTAAACGATGTTTTAATACTTGAAGATATATGCAGATTTCTATTTGATAACGTAGGTTCATATGTGTCTACAAAAAAAATAAGCGACACACTTGCATCAGCTGGAAGAAAAAACTCAGTGCATACAGTGGAAGAATATCTAAATGCCTTATTAGAAAGTTATATTATATATAAAGTAAATAGATTTGATATAAAAGGAAAACAATTATTAAAAACACAAGAGAAATATTACTTATCTGATATGGGATTAAGAACATATTTATTAGGAAAAAATTACTCTAAGGACTTAGGTCATATTTTGGAAAACATAATATTTTTAGAATTAAAAAGAAGAGGCTATAGAATTTTTATAGGAAAAAACGATAACAGTGAAGTAGACTTTATAGTAGAAAATGAAGATGATTATATATATATACAAGTAGCTTTATCTGTTAGAGATGAACAAACACTTATGAGAGAACTAAGACCACTTGAAACAATACCAGATCATTATAAAAAGTATATTATAACCTTAGATTATGATACTAACAATTATAATGGAATTAAGCAAATTAGTGCATTGGATTTTCTAACAGATAGATGTAAATTATAAATTTGAAAATAGTTACAAATCATAGATATATGGTAAAAGAAACGAAATAACATTATATTGTACAAAAAATTTGTCAATTTAAATATTAAATGCAATTGTACTAAAAATTTAGTTAAAATTAAAAAAAAAACTCATAATTATTGACTTTTAGAAATATAATCCATATAATATAGTAGTAAGATATATTATAAATGTATCTTAAAAGGAGGAGTAAATATGTTTGTTGATTGGATGGAAAGAGTATCTTTAGACGGAAAAGAATAAAATAAATAAAAGACGGTTATACCGTCTTTATTTTTGGATTTAAGATTTTATTACTTTTTTCTTTATTTTTCTTTTCTTTTTTTAAATCTTTTTGTCTTATTAAACACCAGTAATTATATACGTAAATAGTATTTGTATAATATTTGTCACTACAATCTTTGTTTTGGAGACATATGATTGGTGCTAATAGTTTTATAGTACTAATAAAAAATTGATGCAAAGATTGATATATATATTTAGAACCTGCACTTTGACTAGCAATATACATAGAGATATATTCTAAATTATTAAGAACGTCGCTTACTAGATTTACAAATTTAAATGGCATGGTTGTATTCCCTAATATAAAAAGTTTAGTAGCATCTTCATCAGAATATGTTTTTTGGGCTACATCATCATAAGATTTTTTTGAAACATTTAGTTCCAAATATCTAAAATATATTTGCTGTATTTCTGAAGAATTTATTATAGATTTTACTTTAACTAAATCTTCATCTTTTTGATTTAAGAGAGTAGATAATTCATTTTTGTCAAAATATTTAAAGGTTTGTGGTTTCATGGTATCAAAATTAAAAACAGAATTTAATTCTGATGCAAGAATTACATTACCTAAAATGGTACATTTATGTAGTAAATCTTGGGCAACGATTTTACTAATCTCTGCACCCTTTTCTTGTTGCTTTCTAGAAACACTTTTATCAAATTGATATACTGCCCATATTGCTGTAATTATTAAACTAATTATACTAATGCAAGAAAACCAATTTTGAAAAGTAATATTATAAAGCAATATGTGTTGCTGAACCATATTTCCATCTTGCATAATTGTCTCTCTAGGGAGAAAAGTGAAACAAATACATAATGTAAAAAATAATAATATTATAATTATAAATCTAATAAAATGTTCTTTTATATATTCAACAGTGTTGTAGAAAAAGTCTCTAATTTTATTCATATTACTTGCTCCTTTATTATGATAGAAACAATATACCATATTTTTACAAAAAATACAATAATTTTCCATTTATTTTAAACTAAGATTGTTGAGAATCTTCTATTGTGCAAATATAATATGAAGTTTTAAAATTTTAAATAATATTTAAGATGAAGAAAGTTTATGTAATTACAAATAAAAAGTTACAAATTAAACAAAAACTTAAATTGTAACTTTATAAAAAATTTTATAACTTTAGTTATAGTGTAAAATATAAACAATAAATTTAATATGGTACTTTATTTCATAGAATACACTATAGTAGGCACAAAAAGAGCAATGGCAGAAAGAACAATTAAAATAATTCCACCAACTTTGTTATTATTAGAATAAATTTCATATAAACCATAAGATGCACTTTCTAAGCAAGCAGAAATAGAAAATATGATAAGTAAAATAATTGGAACAGACATAAATAAACCTCCGTATATAACATAATTTATATATATTAATTTTATAGTTACAATTCACAGTTTAAAATACAATTATAATTAGGTACCAATTAGCAAGAAATTAGACCTTACTTTAACTTCTGTATTTACATTAAAAAACGCATTATCAAAATTATCTAATTAACGAAAAACATATCAAATGTCGAATTTACTCGAAGTTTGACGAACGATTTTTCTTGCTATTTAGTAAATTGTGTGGTTTAATAATATAAATTGCAGTTTGCAATAAGTTATTTATTTTTAATATTTATATTTAAGTTTATTTAAAAATCATTTTAATTTATTTTAGATTTAAAAAGAGCTTTTAATCAAAAAAAGAAAATTAAATTTATTCTTAAAAGAAAAAATCCAAAGTAAAAATTTAAAATCTTAAAAATTTATTCTTTAAAGAAAAATCCAAAAGAAATGTGAAAATAAAAAAATGGAAGGAGGCAGTAGTTAAAATTATATATTGCAAATTAGCAGTTTAATATAATAAGGAAAGAGAGGAAAAATATTTGAGCGAAAAGAAATTATTATCTCCAAAAATAGATGTAGTATTTCAAGTATTATTTGGAGAAGTAGGAAGCGAAAGAATAACCAAAAGATTTTTAGAAAGCATTTTAGAACAAAAGATAGATAGTATAGATTTAAGCAAAAATCAAATATTAAGAAGAGAGAAGGTATTAGACAAGCTAGGAATATTAGATGTAATAGCAACAATAAATGGAAAAGAAAAATGTAATATAGAGATGCAGTTAGAGTCAGAAACGACAATAAAAGAAAGAATACTATACTATTGGAGCAGAGTATATAGTAGGCAAATAAAAAAAGGAAATAAGTATGAAAATTTACAAAAAACGATAGTAATATTAATAGCAGATTTTAAAGTAGAAGGATTAGAAGAGTTAGAATACATAACAAAATGGAAAATAATAGAAGAAAAAAATCGAAAGTTAATATTGACAGATAAGTTAGAGTTGGTTATAATTGAGTTGCCAAAGATAATAGAGGATGAGGCAAGAAGTGAGCTAATAGACTGGTTATCATTTTTGGAAAATCCTAAATCGGAGAGGGTGAAGGAAAAAATGAAAGAAAATGAAGAACTAAATGAAGCAGTAAATAAGCTAGAAGAAATGAGCGAAGATGAATATCTAGAAAGAATAGCAGACTTAAGGGAAAAGAAGATATTAGATGAAAATAGTAGGTTAAGTGAAAGTTATAACAAGGGAATAAAAGAAGCAAAATTAGAAGATGCAAAGAAAATGTTAGAAAAAAATATTCCTTTAGAGACAATAATAGAAATTACAGGATTAAGCAAAGAAGAAATTATTAAAAATAAATAGATTAAACAGATAAAATCACTTAAATTTATTGACAAAAATAATAAGTTATATTATAAATTAATTGTATACATGAGTGCGAAAATAATTGAATTGACGAATAGAATAAAAAATAACACTCATAATACTAAGTAAGAAAAAAAGATAGATAATATGAAATATTTTAACTTATAATAAGTAGCTATGTAAAAATTGTAAAATATTATCTAAAAGAAGGAGGAGAACACATGAAAACTAAAAACGCTTGTGGCTCTAGAGAGAGAGAGAGAGAGAGAGAGAGCCGTAATTTAGGAAAAATAGAAGAAAGGGAAGGTTTATATAGCAAAAATAGACCGTTATTTATATGCACTACAAAGCTTACACAAGGCAAAAGTGTAAATGATAATGCAAGTAATATACTAAAAATGCAAAGTATTAGAAAAAATAATAGCATGAGAAGTACATTAAATGCAGTGTCAGGAATAACACTAATAGCCTTAGTAGTAACAATTGTAGTGCTTTTGATTTTGGCATCAGTAAGTATAACGGTTGTGTTTGGAGATAATGGAATATTGCAATTAGCAAAAGAAGCAGGAGAGAAGACAAATGAGGCAGTAAAAAATGATAAAGAAAATATAGGGTATATGACAAGTTATATAAAATCATTAAGTTGGGACTCAAGCAAAGTAACAGCAGTAACAACAAAAGATGGAGGAATAGTGCCAGTACCAAAAGGATTTGTAGGCTCTGAAATAGACGGAGAAAATACGATAAAAGATGGATTTGTAATATATGAAATTCCAGAAGGGCGAAATTTAGACTGGCAAAAAGACGGAGATGAAAATAGGGAGAAAGATGGAATATTAGATATACAACAAGATTACAACCAATTTGTATGGATACCAGCAGATGGTGTGAGTCTAGAATACAAGCAAGACCAAGAAACATGGAAAGATAAAACGTTGCAATATAATGAATATACAGATTGGACAGATGAAGAAAGTGAAGAAGAACAGAAAATTGTAAAAAGAGAAGAAAGTGTAGCGAAATACGGAGGCTTTTATGTAGGAAGATATGAAGCAGGAGTTCCAGAAAGTAAAGATTATACATCTGAGACTAAATATCAAGATAAAGCAAATCAAGGAAATAGAAATAAATCAGCTGACCAAGTAGAAGAAAAAGATTTACCAGCATCAAGAAAAGGATTACAAGCATGGAACTATATAAGTCAAATAAATGCAAAAGAATTATCAAAGAAAATATATCAGAATAATGATTCAGTAACAAGTAGACTAATAGACTCATACGCATGGGACACAATATGCACATGGTTAAGTAATGACGGAATAGATGTGTTAGATAGTACATCTTGGGGAAACAATCTATCAGCAGAAGATTATATGATTAGTGGATTATATGCGGTCTTTACTTATAATAACGGATGGAGTAATCCAATAAACTATAGTAGAACTAGTGAGAATTCATACTTTGAAATAAAAAGAGGAGTAGGATATGAACTAGCGACCGGAATAACAGAAAGAAACAAAGCAAAGAATATATACGACTTTGCGGGAAATATGTGGGAAATGACAACAGAAGAAGGGAAACATAAAACACAAAATGATTTAATGCCAACAAAAACCTATAAAGTTGGGCGCGGAGGTGGATATTTAAGTGCATCTGGAAATATTTATCCTGCGAGTGCGCGTGCAGGCGATACAGATACCACGACCGCTGGTTACCGAGATGCTGGGTTCAGAATTGTACTTTATGTAAAAGAATAACGTATATTTTTTTCTAAAACATAATAAACGTAAGCAATCGATATGATTTTATTGATTGCTTACGATAAAATAAAATATAAGTAAATTCTAGTTTATTTCATAGAATACACTATAATAGGCACAAAAAGAGCAATGGCAGAAAGAACAATTAAAATAATACCACCAACTTTATTATTATTAGAATAAATTTCATACAAACCATAAGATGCACTTTCTAAACAAGCTGAAATAGAAAATATGATAAGTAAAATAGTGGGAACAAACATAATTAAAAACCTCCGTGTGTAAATATTTAATTTGTAGGGTATTAGGTACCAATTAGCAAGAAGTTAGATCTTACTTTAACCTCTGTATTTACGTTAAAAAACGCATTATCAAAATTATCTAACCAGTTATATTCTTCAAATGCAGAACGAGTTTTAAAATTACCAATAGCATATTGACCTAAGCCAGAAATATCTGAATTAAATTCCTTTGAAGTTTTATATAAATAATTGCTAATATGAGTTTGTAAATAGTGAGAAGCATACTTTTCAATTTCAGTAATTCTTTCATCTGATATATCTTCTGATATCTGATTTATAGATGAAATCCTTCCATTCATTTTTACATCAATAGAAATATATGGTGTACCATTTAAAATACTAACTTTAATTTTAGGCTTAGAATCAGCAGTTAAGAAAAAGTCAATAGCTTTGGTTTCATCTTCTGGATCTGGAATAGAAAGCCTACAACTTTTTAGTTTATTCGTAATAATTAGGTGACTTAAAGTTTCTGTTTTAGATAGTGTTCCTACCATTTTATCATCTTTAAAAACTGCAAGGCCTACATTTTCAATGCCGTTATCTGCTGGTAAGTTATCTTTTTTGCCAGAGCCACTTTCTTCTGAACCACCACCTTGTCCTCCAGAACCGCTATCTCCTTGTCCTTGAGATGCACCACCTTGTCCTTGTTGCTGAGTACCACTTTGACCATCTTGCCCGGTTTGTCCTTGCTGAGTGCCTCCTTGACCACCTTGACCGGTTTGTTCTTGCTGAGTGCCACCTTGGCTACTTTGTCCGGCTTGCCCTTGTGGCTGAGTTCCGCTTTCACCACTGCCTTGACCTGCTGTACTTTGGCTAGGTACAGAGCCTTCACTAGATGCATTTCCACCGCCACTTCCGCTACTAGAAGTAGAAGTACCTGTGGTACTTGCAGAAACTGCATGACCTAAAATTGCAACAGGCTCAGTAGCTTTACTTTCTAAATTTCTAAAAAAATCAATTAGCTGAATATCAGATGTAAAACCAGTATATTCACTAGAACGAGGCAAAATTTCATAGAACTTAGCAACTAAATTTTCCAAACCCGGTTTTACACTTTCTATATATTCTTGAGCAGTAGTAGTACTAATAATAACATTACTGTCAGGTCTTACTTGTACTTTGTTCATTAAACTATAAATTTCTTTACTAATGCCAGATCTAGCAAGCTCTTCTGAAATAACAATTACCTTGCAATGTGAAAGATTAACTTCTTTGCTGACAAATGTATTTACTAAGTTAACAGCAGAATCTATACAAGCAGCTTCAACGGTATCTATTACAGCAGGTGCAGTTTCACCAGCATTATTTTCACCACTAGAATTAGGCATAGTAAATTGAAAGGTAACTTTTATACGCTCAGTTTCTCCAACATCAATGCCAATAGCAACAGCATAAGCTAAATCATCTACACTTTGAATATTATTAGCTCCAACAAATCCAGAGGAAAAAATTATAGCAATAACAATAATAGCAATGTATTTATATAGATGCTTTATCAATCGAAACTACTCCTTTCCTTTTTTCTAAAATAATATATTTAATATTTGCAAATACAAGAAGTGCAAGGCTAAGAACAAAGACTAAACTCAAAACAATATATTGATAAACTGTGTTTTCAATGAAAATAATTTGGTACATATTTTCCGGTAGTATTGAAACAGTAAATATAAATAAGGTAAATAGGGCAGTGTACCACTTAGTATATTTGAAGTTTAACATTTTTTGAAATACTTTAGTTGCAAAGAAAAATGAAATACTTAAATATGCTGTAAGCGAAATAATCCAAATTAGTAAAAATACTGCATCTAGCCTTTGAAAAAATCTACCAAATTGAATATTACGAGAAGCTAAGTAAAGAGGGAAAACTTCTTCGGTAGTAATAACGCTAGGAGCTATAAAAAGTAGAGTAGCTACACTAATAAGAAGGCAGATAGCAGATAAACCAATGGAAATAAAGCCAACTCTTTTTTGAGATTTAATGTCTTTTAAATATGGTGGAATAAAATATAAATAGCAAATTCCACTAAATGCAAATAAATTACTTAAACCAGAAAATAGGGTAGTGTAAATACCATTTCCGAGTAAAGGAAGACAGCGTTCTAATGTAAAGTTTCCAATATTTGCAAAGAAAATAAAGAATATTGTAAATAGAAAAATTGGCATCATAAATAAATTAGAACGAATAATTGCATTAAATCCTAATTTATTTGTAATAACAATAGTTAGCAAGAACAGTATAATAATAATTGCAACAGTACTTCTGGGAAAGAAAATAATTTTTAAGCCCTCACAAAAGCTTCTGAGTATAATGCTAACAGTAAAAAGAAAATACGCTAAAAATAGTATGCCAGTTATATTTTTAAGCCATTTACCACCTAAAAACTCTGAAATATCTAAAATATCTAAGCTAGGAAATCTTTCTAACAATTTACTTATAATAAAAACAATTAGTAATGCAACAAGGCTAATAAATATAACATTTACGATACTTCCAGAAGAAGTTGAAGCAATAATGCTTTTAGGCAAATTTAAAACGACGTGATTTACCATAACTGTAAGCACAAGTGCAATTGCTTCAAAATTTCCAATTTTGCTCTCTGACATTGTTAATCCTCCTTTTAAGCTTATAAAAATCTATACTCTGTCTTTTAATTTTTTCATTTTAAGAATTTTTCTTTTTCATTTAATATTGTTTAAAGAAATAATACTAATTTTTTAAGTTTTATATCTCCATTTCATACTAATATGTGCTTGCGATTTTTCCTTTTTAGTATTTAAATAATCCGGTCTTTCTTCACGCCTCCAAACAGGGTCTAAGAAATATCCATTGTGATTTACATGAGTAACAGGTGCATAAGGCACCATATATGGAACGCCAAAAGATTTTAGGCTTGTCAAAATGCATAAATAAACAAAAATGCCTAGACCAATTCCAAAAAAACCTGCAATATAGCCGAGTATTATAAAAATAAATCTCATAAGCCTTAAATGGAAACCAAAAGAAAAGTCTGGAATAGCAAATGATGCAACAGCAGTAATAGCAACAACAATTACTAAAATAGGGCTTACTATACTTGCGCTAACTGCGGCTTGGCCGGATAACTAATGCACCAACAATACCAATGGTAGAGCCAAGAGGGGAAGGAACTCTAATTCCAGCTTCACGAATAAGTTCAAAAGAAATTTCCATAATCAAAATTTCAAATATAACTGGAAAAGGCACATTTTCCCTAGAAGCCATTAGGGCAAAGAGCAGTTCGGTCGGAAGTAACTCTTGATGAAAGTCAGTAACTGCAACATAAAGTGCAGGTAAAAACAAAGTAATAAAAATTGCAAGTAAACGCAAAAACTTCAAAAAGTTAGAAAACTGGAACTTTAAATTTGTATCTTCAGGAGAAGCAATAAAATCAATTAAAGTAGCAGGCATTATTAAACAATAAGGGTTTCCACTAATCAAAACAGCAACTCTACCACTATACAAATATTTTGTTGTTTTATCAGGCCTTTCAGTAGATAGCATTTGAGGAATACTATATTTATTATTTTCCTCAATTAATTGCTCTAACTCGCCAGAAGAGAGAAGTGAATCAATGTCTAAGTTATTTATTCTATATTTTACTTCAGAAACTAAATCGCTATTTGCAATATTATCAATGTAACAAATAGCACATTTAGTTTTGCTTATTTTTCCAACCTCCACATTTTCAATAATTAGGTGCTCACTATTAACAAGCCTTCTTAATAAAGAAGTGTTAGTCCTAATGTTTTCCACAAAAGCCTCTTGTGGACCTTTAATAATAATTTCATTATTAGGTGTACTTACTTCTCTTTGCTTAAAACCTTTTACATCAATGTCAAATGCAACGCTAAGTGTATCTACAAAAAGAAGACAGTTTCCAACATTTACACCTTCAAAAGCTTTGGAAAATGTAGAAACTTTTTTAACATTGTTTTGTGGAAGTAAACTATCAAAAATATAATCCTCTAAATTAAACTTTTTTACTTTTCTTACAGTAATATTATTGGTTTTAGCTTCTGATATTACTTGGTCTTGATCTCTGTTAAACATATTAGCTCTATTTCTCATCATCAAAGCTTCCAAGACATTATTATTTATAAGCTCAGAATCAACCATACCATCTATAAAAAATAGTAGGGCTTTATACTGTCTATTTCTAGCAGTTAGAGTAAATTCACGAATAATAATGTCACTATTAATTGAAGTGTTATATTTTTCTTTTATATATTCTAAGCTTACATCAAGATTGTCAAAAATATTTTTTGCTTCAAAACTATTTTCGTTTTGAGTTTTGTTATTATTTGAGGTATTAGCATAATTACTATTGCTAGAATTATAGCCACTTTTATTATTACTACTATCTCCGTTACTATTGTTATAGAAATTAGAATCGCTATTGTTGTTATTCTTTTTAGAAGGCTCATTAAGAGTAAAATTATAATCATGTCTCTTAGAAGCATCAAAAATATTTTCTAATTTTTCAGTTAGTATTTGCTTGAAATTAGAATTGTCTTTATTTTGCTTATTTTCAGTATTAGAAAGACTCATTTTATTATCAATCCTTTATATTTATACTTGTTTATATTATTTTCCATAAAATGAAAAAATATTCAAAAAACAAGAATTTTGAATTACACAGTTTTATTATACAATTTACGTATTTTTTAATTGTCAAAAAATGTAAAAACTCGTCGAACGATTTTTCTTGCAATTTAGTGATTTTGGTGATTTAATAATATAAATTGCAGTTATGCAATAAAATATAAAATTTTATTTAAAATCATTATAAATTACTTTAGATTAAAAAGGTTTATTTTTTCTATATTTAATCAAAACATTAAATTTAAAATCTTAAAAATTTATTCTTAAAATTAAAATCCAAAGCAAATTCAAAAAAGTAAAAAATAATTTGAGAGGAGGCAGTAGCTAAGTTTATTATCTATTGTAAAACATGCAATTTAATATATTAGCAAAGAAGGTGAAAGAAATTTTAATTTAGAAAATTATTATCTCAATAAATTATAAATCTAATTTTAACAAACTAAGAAAACAAATTTTACCAAACAGTATTGATAAAATAAATACTTCTATGGTAAAATAAAGAAAGGAAAAAACTTAAATGGAACAAGAAGTAGAATTATTACCACTAACAAATGATTATGTATTTAAAAGAGTATTTACAAAAGATGGAGAAGAAGATCTACTAAAAGATTTGCTATCAGCAATATTAAATATAGAGATAAAAGAAATAGAAGTAAAAAACCCAGAAATGACAAAAGAAAGTAAAGAAGCAAAACAAGAAGTATTAGATATAAGAGCAAAAGTAAATAATGATAGTATAATAGATATAGAAATGCAAGTAAAAGACTATAATAATATAGATAAAAGGTCAATAGGGTATTTAACAAAAATGTATTCAGACCAATTACAAGTAGGAGATAAATACGAAAAGCCATTAAAAACAATATCAATAAACATATTAAACTTTAACTTTTTCAAAAGAAATGCATACCATTCAATAGCAAGAATAAAATTTGAAAAAGATGAGAAAGAAAAATATGTAGATATGGAATATGACAAAGAGGATGAATATGTAACGGAAGATTTAGAAGTACATTACATAGAATTACCAAAGTTTATGAAGAAAAATCCAGGGGTAAAAACTAAACTAGAACAATGGTTATGGTTAATTTGTGGAAAAGAGGGGGAAAAAGTAGAAATGGCGAAGAAAGAAAATGAAAAAGTAAAAGAAGCATCAGAAGTACTAGAAAGAATGAGTATGAGCTATGAAGAAAGATGGTTATATGACCAAAGAATGCTAAGAAAAATGGACGAAATGAGCCTAAGAGAGCAACGGAGTAAAAGAACGGAATAGCAAAAGGCGAAAAAAAGGCAAGATTAGAAGACGCAAAGAAAATGCTACAAGAAGGAATAAAAATAGAAACTATTATTAAAGTTACTGGATTAACAAAAGAAGAAATACTAGATAATTAAGAAGATAATAAAAAATAAGTGTATGTATTTTATTAAAGCACATACACTTATTTTTTTACTTAAAAAACCATAAATTCAATTGTTTATTAAGATAAAAGTGACTTAAAAAGCCTAAGACAAAAACTCCGTCCCCTTGTCTAAAGTATAATACAAATCAATCCACCACTACCTTCATTTACAATTCTCTCTAGTGTTTCTTGAAGTTTTGCTTGAGCTTCTGCTGGCATTCTAGCAAGTTTATTCTGTAAGCCTTCATTAACAAGTTCATGTAAGTTCTTTCCAAATATATTAGATTCCCATATCTTTTTAGGATCAGATTCAAATTCAGAAAGTAAATAATTTACTAAATCTTCAGATTGTTTTTCGCTTCCTACAATAGGAGAAACCTCAGTTTCAATATTTGCTTGAATCAAATGTAAGCTTGGCGCTTTTGCTTTAAGTTTTACACCAAAGCGAGAGCCTTGTTTTACCATTTCAGGTTCTTCTAATATAAGTTCATCAATGGACGGTGTAACTATGCCATAACCGGTAGATTTAGCCTGCTCTAATGCGTAAGCAATTTTATCATATTGTTTCTTTACACTTGCAAACTCTGTCATAGTTGTAAATAGAGCACCTTCGTTATCAATTTGAACGCCAGAAATTTCAGTTAATACTTGATAGAAAAGTTCATCATGTAACTGAATATGTACATGAACATTACCTTCTCCAAGTTTAATTTCTTCTACGGTAGTTTTAGTAATTACTTTTGTAGCTTGAAGCTGATTAATGCCACTATCAATTTGCTTTAAGATATGAATATCAGAAAAAGCAGTTTGAATTTCTTGGTATAATTCTTGTTTTAGCCAATGGTCATCAGGAAGCCCATCAACCCATCTAGGAAAATCTAGGTCAATTGTTTCAATAGGAAATTCGTATAAAATTTTGCCAAATATATCATCAATATCTTCTAAGTCTAAACGAGCACAATCAGTTGGAATAACGGGAACTTGATATTTAGCCTCTAACTGAGATGCTAAACTTTTTGTATAATCAGAAAATGGGTCATCACTATTTAAAACAATTACAAAAGGTTTATTAAGTTCTTTTAATTCTTTAACTACACGCTCTTCGGCATTAATATAGTCTTCTCTTGGAATATCTGTAATACTACCATCTGTTGTAACTAAGATACCGATAGTAGAATGCTCAGCAATAACTTTACGAGTACCAATTTCAGCAGCCTCTTCAAAAGGAATGTCCTCCTCGTACCATGGCGTTTTAACCATACGAGGCATATCATCTTCTAAATAACCTATTGCATTATTAACTAAATAGCCAACACAATCAACTAACCTTGTTTTAAATTTTAAGTTGTCACCAACTGTAATTTCCACAGCCTCATTTGGAACAAACTTAGGCTCTGTGGTCATAATAGTTCTGCCACCAGCACTTTGTGGAAGCTCATCACGAGCACGTTCCTTTTTGTATTCGTTATCAATGTTTGGTATAACAAGTAAATCCATAAAATTTTTAATGAATGTAGATTTACCGAGTACGAACAGGACCAACAACACCAACGTAAATGTCACCATCAGTACGTTCTGCTATATCTTGATATAATTTTAAATTCTCATCCATGAATATTTTTAACCCCCTCTAAGAAATGTTTGTACTAAACTTTATTTAATGTATATTAGCTATTCCAAAAGTTATGACAAAAATTTGAAAAATATTTACAAAAAGATTATGGTAATATATAATAAAGAAAATAGTTAAAGATTAATTATAGAAGGAGAAATATTAGTAATGGGTGTAATATCAATAATATTAGGGGTTATAGGAATTGTTGCATTTTCTGCAACTCTAATTATAAATGCAGTAGAAGCTTCTACAATTATCATTTCTTTATCCGGTCTTGCAATAGTTATTATTGGACTAATTTTAAGCATTAAAGGTTTTAGAGAAAAAAAGAAGAATGGACAAAAAGCAAAAGTAGAAATTATAGGAATTATTATATGCGCAATTATGACTATACTTTTATTAGCTTTAAGTGGTATTTTAATTGTTGAAAATTATTACATTCAGAATTCATTAAATGGAATTCATTAAATGCAGTTGACAAAGTAAAATAATATATTTAAAAGGAGAAACAAATGGCAATAATTATAAATGGAAAAGAACTAGCTCAAAAGATAAGATTAGGTTTAAAAGATGAGGTAGAAAATTTAAAAACAAAAGGAATAAATCCTAAACTTGCAGTAATTATGGTGGGAAATGATAAAGCATCAGAAGTATATGTTAGAAATAAAAGCAAGGCTTGTAATGAAATAGGTATAGAATTTGAAGAATTTTTAATGCCAGAAGAAACAAAAAGGGAAGAATTATTAAACTTAATAAAAGATTTAAATGAAAGAAAAGATGTTAATGGCATTTTACTTCAAAGCCCAATTCCAAAACATTTAGACATAAGAGAAGCTTTTAATGCAATAGATTATAGAAAAGATGTAGATGGTTTCCATCCAATAAATGTAGGAAAACTAGCAATAGGTGAAGAAAGCTTTGTTTCGTGCACACCAGCAGGTGTAATGAAAATGCTAGAAGAATATGGAATAAATCCTGAAGGAAAAAGAGCAGTTGTAATTGGTAGAAGTAATATTGTAGGTAAGCCATTATCACAGCTTTTTCTAAATGCAAATGCAACAGTAACTATTTGTCATTCAAGAACACAGAATATTAAAGAGATTGCAAAAGAAGCGGACATCTTAGTTGCAGCACTTGGAAAACCAAAATTTGTAACAGCAGAAATGGTAAAACCAGGAGCAGTTGTAATAGATGTAGGCATTAACAGAAATGAAGAAGGAAAGATAGTAGGGGATGTTGATTATGAACATGTAGAACCTATAGTATCATACATTACACCAGTTCCAGGAGGAGTAGGGCCTATGACAATTGCAATGCTTATGTGCAATGTAGTTAAGGCAGTGGGACGGGGATTTTGTCTTAAGGAAAAATTAAGCTAATAAAAAATTTGTTTTTAATATTGAAAAAGTGACTATATTTAAAATGTAATAAGTTACTTTAAATAACAAAAAATAAATTAGGGGGAAACAAAATTAGGGGGCAAGATAAATTAAAAAGGAGATAACAATTATGCAAATTATTTATCAAGCTCAAAAAGAGTACCCAGAAAAATTAGAAAAAATTTATGCACCACCTGCAAAGCTATATTTGCTAGGTGATGCTTCTATTTTAAATAAGCCATCAGTAGCCATAATAGGCTGTAGAGATGCAAGTGAATATGGAAAGAAGGTAGCATATAATTTTGCCTATGAACTTGCTAAAAAAGGAATAGTTATTGTAAGTGGGCTAGCTAGAGGAATAGATATATGTAGCCATTTAGGAGCAGTAAAAGCTGGCGGAAAAACAATAGCTGTTTTAGGAAGTGGTTTTGGGCATATTTATCCATCAGAACATAAGAAATTCTGCAAAGAAATTTTGCAAACTGGAGGTGCAATAATTTCAGAATATGAATATAATAAACGACCTGAAAAAATGAACTTCCCTGCAAGAAATAGAATAATAAGTGGTTTATCAGAAGGAGTTTTAGTAGTAGAAGCTAAAAAGAAAAGTGGTACATTAATAACTGTAGATTATGCATTAGAACAAGGAAGAGAAGTATTTGCTGTTCCGGGTGAAATAGAAAAAGAAAATTCTTATGGTACAAATGAATTAATAAAGCAAGGTGCAAAACTAGTTACCACTATAGATGACATACTGGAAGAGCTAACAATATAATTTCGAAAGTTAAAAGATAAACTAAATTTGCAATAAAAAAATTTACATTTTAGCCAAAGAAAAACGAATATTTAAATAAAAAAATCTGCCTTGCAAAAAACGAAATTTATGATATAATAATGTCGATTAAAATTAGGAGGGCAAATAATTGCCAAAATTTTTTGTAAAAGCAAATCAAATAGAGAATAATGAGATAAAAATAATAGGTGAAGATGTAAAACATATAGGACAAGTATTAAGAGCAAAAGAAGGCGAAAAAGTTACGATATGCAACATAGATGAAAGTGTAAGCTACATTACTAAAATAGTTCAAATAACACCTGAATATGTTTTATGCACTATTGAAAATGTTTTACAAGAAAATGTAGAAAGTAAAATAGATATAACAGTTTTTCAAGGTCTTCCTAAAGCTGATAAAATGGAATATATAATTCAAAAAAATACAGAATTAGGTGCTAAGAAATTTGTTCCAGTTGCAATGAAACGAAGTATTGTAAAGTTAGATGAAAAAGAAGCAAAGAAGAAAGTTGAACGTTGGCAAAAAATTGCAGAATCTGCTGCAAAGCAAAGTGGTAGAGATTTTATCCCTAAAGTAGAAATGCCAATCAATGTTTTAAAATTAAGTGAAGAAATTTCAAAATATGACATTATGGTACTAGCCTATGAAGAAGAAAAAGAAAATACTTTAAAAAATGAACTAAAGAAAATAAATGCTTTTGAAGGAATGAAAATTGGTATTATTATAGGTCCAGAAGGTGGAATAGATAAGAGCGAAATTGATGAATTAAAGAACACCAAAATAGTGTCATTAGGGAAAAGAATTTTAAGAACAGAGACAGCATCAATAGTAATGGTTAGTAATATAATATATGAATATGAAATGTAAGGAGGAAGAATAAATGCCTGCAAAAAAACAAGAAGTAAAAGATGAATCAAAGAAAACATCTACAAATAAAGCAAAAAAAGTAACTTCAGAAAACGGAAAAAAAGTTGTTCAAAAAGGAACTTCTTCAAAAGCAAAACAGACAGCAACAGGAAAAGCAGAAGAAAATAAAAAAATAGAAACAAAGAAGACAGAAGTGAAAAAAGCAGAAACCAGAAAGGCAGAAGTAAAGAAATCAGAAACAAAAAAGTCAGAAATGGATCCTAAGAAGGCAGAAGCTAAAAAAACAGAAGCAGGAAAAAAAGAAAAGGTTGAAACAGTTACAGCTAATGCAACAGTAGCAGTAGCAAACAAGAAAATAGTAAAAGTAAAAAAGACTAGTGAGAAGCCAGTAGTAGAAAATAAAAAAGTAAAAAAAACAGAATCTAGTGGATTAGCGAAACAAATTATTGAAGAAGGCAAAGAATTAGCTAAAAGAATGACTATAGAAGAAAATAAAAAAAGTATCAAAGATGATAAAAAAGCAGATAATAAACCAAAAGAAGAAGAAAAAAAAGAGGATATAAATATTAAAAAAATTGGTAAGCATAGTAAAGAACTTAAAGAAAAAGCAGATGTTGAAATAGAAGAAGCTGTAGCTAAAGAAATTAAGAAAAATAAAAAAATACCTAAAGAAGCATTAAATAAAATATATACAAAAGTATTTAATAATATTTTCTTAGCAATTGCTGTTATCTTATATTTAGATTTTGTTATATTAGGTTTTATGAATATAGATCATAATGTACTAATGACTGACTTAAAAGTATTTGGAGTTATGCTTCTTGTTATTTCAATTTATAATATTGAAAAAGCATATAAAAATGAGAGCAAGTCTTATGTAATAAGTGCAATTGAATTTGCAGTACTAGCAATTAGTACAATAATGATTATCTATATAAATGTAATTATGCCTAGTAAAATAGTGCCAATAATAGTATTAATAGCATTTGCTTTTGCAATATATTATACGATAAAAGCCACAGTAATATATTTAAAATCAAAAAAGAAATACTATATGGAGACTATGAAGGAAATTATTAAAAAGTAAATAATAAAAATAAAAGCAATAGGAATAATACAAAAATTAGATATTAAATAGAAAGTTAATAAACAAGAAAGAGGAAATAATAAATGAATAGTATGACGGGCTTTGGCAGAGCAAAATTAGAAAAAGAAGGAAGAGAATATATAGTAGAAATACGTTCTGTTAATCATAAATATGCAGATATAACTGTAAGACTGCCACGCAACTTATTATATTTAGAAGATAAAGTTAGAAAAGCAATATTAAATAGAATATCAAGAGGTAAAATAGAAGTTTTTGTAAATTATGCTAACTATGGTGTAGTTGGAAAAAATGTTATAGTTAACAAAGAACTTGCAAAACTTTATATAAAGGAATTATCAGAATTAGCAGAAGAAACTAATATTTCAAGTGGACTTCGTGCAACGGAAATTTCAAAAATGCCAGATGTTTTAAATGTACAAATGGAAGAAGAAGGACTAGAAATAATATGGGAAGAACTTTCTTGTTGTTTAGAAAAAGCATTAGATAATTTTATAGAAATGAGGAAAGTAGAAGGAGAAAAAATTAAGCAAGATATAGAAAATCGTTTGCAAAATATATCAGAAAATGTCGATAAAATTTCTAGCTTTTCTACTGGACTTGTAGAAGAATATGTAGTAAAATTAGAAGAAAGAATAAAAGAAATTTTAAAAGTAGATGTAGTAGACCAAACTAGATTAGCCCAAGAAATTGTAATCTATGCAGATAAATATTCAATAGAAGAAGAACTTACCAGATTAAAAAGCCATATAGCACAATTTAAAAGCTTAATGGAAGAAAAAAGTGCTTGTGGCAAAAAGATAGATTTTTTAGTGCAAGAAATGAATAGAGAAACAAATACAATAGGCTCAAAATCAGGAAAACTAGAAATTACAAATTTAGTTATTGAATTAAAAACAGAACTAGAAGATATAAGAGAACAAATTCAAAATATAGAATAGAATATATAAAAGTAAAAAAATAAATTAAAAATACTTTGAAAAGAAATGGACATTTAAGTATTTATAAGATAATTTTTAATATGAATTTTAAAAATAAAAAAAGAAAGAGGTAAAAGAATCATGTTAGTAAAACCAACAGTATTAGAATTATTAGAAAAGGTAGATAATCGTTTTCAATTAGTAATAGCTACTTCAAAAAGAGCTAGACAAATTTCAACAGGAAGTACTCCACTTACAGCAAAAGAAGAACCATCTTCTGTATCATTAGCAGCAGATGAAATTGCAGAAGGTAAGGTGACAATATGTTAGTATTACTATCTGGAGTATCTGGGGCAGGTAAGGATACAATAAAAAAAGCCTTAATTGAACAAATGGAAAATGTAGAATCACTTCCATCATATACAGATAGAGCTCCTAGAAATACTGACATACCAGGTGTAACATATAATTTTGTTACAACAGAAGAGTTTGAAGAAAAAATAAAAAATGGAGAACTATATGAATATTCTGTTCATCATGAACATTATTATGGAACTTCTAAAAAACTATTAAATGAAAAAATTAAAAATGGAAAAATAATAGTAAAAGATATTGAAGTAAATGGTGTAGAAAATTTATTAAAAATATTAGGAAAAGAAGTAAAAATAGTTACTATATTTTTAAGAGTTCCAAAAGACCAGTTACAAATGCGATTAGAAAATAGACCTGATAAACCAAGCATAAAGGAAATACAACTACGATTAAATCGCTTTGATTTTGAAGAATCAAAAATTGGAATGTATGACTATGTAATAAAAAACAATAACTTAGAAAAAACAGTTAATGTTATAAAAGAAATAATAAAAAATGAATATAATTTAAAAGAAGCAGAATTTTAAGACAATGGGACGGGGTTTTTGTCTTAAGCAATTTAAGCTTTTACAGTTTAAGAAAATTTTAAAGTTATATAAACTTAAGATTTTTAATAAAAAATTTGTAAAAAGTAATAATAAATGAAAATTTTATTATTACTATTTTTTTTCCTAAATTAAAGAGTAAAAGTTATTATATTTTTTTAATATTTTTGTATAGAAACCTTTAAAAATTCTGCAATTTATAGTAGAATATTGTAAATTGTAATTATAATAGGAGAACTAGATGAATAAAAAATGGGAAGTATATGAAGAAGACGAGGAAAAAGTAAAAAAATTTGCAAAACAAGCAGATTTAAGCTATCTTGTCGCAAGCGTTCTAAAAAATAGAGGAATAACTGAAAAAGAAGCATTAAAAGTATTCTTAAATCCAACAAGAGACGATTTTCATGATCCATTTTTAATGCCAGACATGGAAATTGCAGTAGAAAGAATTTTAAAAGCAATTGAACAAAAAGAAAAAGTAATTATCTATGGAGATTATGATGTAGACGGAATTACAAGTGTAACAGTTCTAAAAAAGTTTTTATCTGAAAGAGGTTTAGAAGTAGGAACATACACACCTAATAGGCTAGATGAAGGGTATGGATTAAATAAAGAAGCTGTAAAGAAAATTCATGAAGAAAATTATACTTTAATTATTACGGTTGATTGCGGAATTTCAGGAATAGAAGAAATAAAATATGCCACAGAATTAGGAATGGAAGTAATTGTAACAGACCATCATGAGCCAGGAGAAGAACTTCCAAAGTGTTTAGCAGTAATAGATGCAAAAAGAAAAGATAATAAATATCCATTTAATCAGCTTGCAGGTGTAGGTGTCGCATTTAAACTTATACAAGCAATATCAATAAAATTAGAGCTAGATGCAAAAGAATATTTAAAATATTTAGATTTTGTATGTGTTGGAACAATATCAGATATAGTTCCATTAGTAGATGAAAATAGAGTAATTGCCAAATTAGGTTTAAAACTAATACCTATGACAAAGAGCATAGGATTAAAAACTTTACTTTCATCAATAGGCTATAAAAAAATTGATGGAACTGCAATTTCATTTGGAGTAGCTCCACGAATAAATGCTTGCGGAAGGATGGGTGCAGAGTCAGAAGCATTAAAATTATTTCTAACAGAAAGCGTAGAAGAAGCAAAAGAAATTACACAAAAATTAAATACATATAATATTGAAAGACAAACTACTGAAAAGCAAATATTTGCTCAAGCAGTAGAGCAAATTCAAAATGAAAATGAAGAAACATCTTGCATTGTACTTGGTGGTGAAGGATGGCATCATGGAGTTATTGGAATAGTTGCATCAAAAATAACAGATATGTATTTTAAACCAAGCATTCTTGTTTGTTTTGAAGGAGATGAAGGAAGAGGCTCAGGAAGAAGTGTTCCAGGTTTTGACTTGCATGAAGCTTTAATGAATTGTAGTACATATATTGACAAATTTGGTGGTCATAGCATGGCCATTGGAATAAATGTAAAGAAAAAAAACTTTGAAAATTTCAAAAAAGAATTTGAAGAATATGCACAAAAAAATCATGTTAGTGATATAATACCAATTATTAAAATAGATAAAAAAATTGATTTAAAAGATGTTAACTTGCAAACAGTTAAGGATTTAAGTTTATTAGAACCTTATGGTGAAGCTAATAAAATGCCATTATTTTTAATAAGAAATTTAAAAGTACAAGCAATTCGTTCATTATCAGACGGAAAACATCTAAAATTAAAATTAGGACAAGATAATTACATGATAGATGCAATAGGTTTTAATATGGGAGAATATGCAGAAAAATATTTAATTGGCGATAAAGTAGATGTTGTAGGTTCTTTAGAAGTAAATAGCTTTAATGATAATGAGCAAATACAAATAAATTTAAAAGATATGAGAAAGTCGTTAGAGGATTAATAGAAAACGAGGTGAAGACCAATGTCTGAAGTAAAAGAAATGACAATAGAAGATGTTATTAGTACAACAAAAAAGAACAATAGAAAATCAGACAGCAAACTAATAAAAAAAGCATATGAGTTTGCTAAAAAAAAACATGGAGACCAGCTTAGAAAATCTGGTGAACCATATATAATTCATCCAGTTCAAGTAGCATATATATTATCAACTTTAGGGCTTGATGATAGTACAATTTGTGCAGCTCTATTACATGATACTTTAGAGGATACAGGAATAACTAAGCAAAATCTAGTACAAGAATTTGGCGAAGAAATTGCGGAATTAGTTGATGGTGTAACTAAACTTAGTAAATTACAGTATGCAAGCATGGAGGAGCAACAAGTAGAAAATTATAGAAAAATGTTTCTTGCTATGGGAAAAGATATAAGAGTAATACTTATAAAATTAGCAGATAGACTTCATAACATGAGAACTTTAAAATATTTAAGTAGGGATAGGCAAATAGCAAATGCAAATGAAACTATGGAGTTATATGCGCCACTTGCAAATCGTTTAGGTATGTATTCTTTAAAATGGGAGCTAGAAGATTTATCATTTAAATACTTATATCCAGAAGAATATCGTGAATTAGTAGAAGGAATTAATCGTAAAAGAGAAGAGCGTTTAAAATTTATTGATATGATAATGGAAGAAATACGAAAAGAAGTTAAAAAGCAACATATAGAAGCAGAAATAACAGGTAGAGCAAAACACTTATATAGTATTTATAGAAAGATGAAAAGAGATAACATTACATTAGACCAAGTATATGACCTATTTGCTCTAAGAGTAATCGTAAACTCAGTTAAAGATTGCTATGCAGTTTTAGGAATAGTACATGAGTTATATAACCCAATGCCGGGAAGGTTTAAAGATTATATATCAGTACCAAAGCCTAATATGTACCAATCATTACATACTACTTTAATAGGACCAAAAGGAACACCATTTGAGGTACAAATTCGTACATGGGACATGCACCGTATTGCAGAATATGGTATTGCAGCCCACTGGGCATATAAAGAGGCAAGTTTCTTAAAAGGTAAAAAAGCAAATGTAGTAGTACAAGAAGATAAATTATCATGGCTTCGTGAAACACTAGAATGGCAAAAAGATATGCAGGATCCAGATGAATTTTTAAATACATTAAAAACTGAGCTATTTGAAGATGAAGTATATGTATTTACACCAAAAGGAAAGATTATATCGTTAGCAAAAGGAAGCACACCAATAGATTTTGCATATAATATACATGCAGAAATAGGGAATCACATGACAGGTGCAAAAATAAATAGCAAAATGATGCCTATTGTTACAAAACTTAAAAATGGAGATATTGTAGAAATAATAACTTCAGACCAATCTAGAGGTCCAAGTCGTGATTGGCTTAAATTTATAAAAACATCAACAGCAAAAAATAAGATATTAGCATGGTTTAAGAAAAACGACCGTGAAGAAAATATTGAAAAAGGAAAAGATTTAATAGAAAAAGAAATCAAAAAAATAGGAATGACTCATGCAGACCTATCAAAGCCAGAGTATATGCAAGCAGCATTAGATAGATATAAATATGGTGCAGTAGAAGATATGTACGCAAGTGTAGGCTTTGGAGCTATTTCACCGGGTAAAATTGTAGCAAGAATGCTAGAAGAATATCGTAAAGAGCATGAAAGCGAAAACTTAGATGCAAAACTAGAAGAACTTTCTAAGGAAAAAATAGTACAAAGCAAACCATCACAAAATGGAATTGTTGTAAAAGGAATAGACAACTGTTTAGTTAAATTATCAAAATGCTGTAATCCATTACCAGGAGACGAAATTGTAGGATATATAACAAAAGGAAGAGGGGTATCAGTCCACCGCAAAGACTGTGTAAATGTAAAAAGCCTTCTTTCAGAAGAAAATCGTATGATAGATGTATACTGGTATGAAGCAGAAAAAACAAAGTATAGTGTAGATATTGAAATATATGGAAATGAAAGAAGCGGACTTCTTGCTGACATTATTAAAGAAATAGAAAGTACAAAAAGCAAATTGCTTGCTGTTACATCGAGAGCAAACAACAAAGAAAAAATTGCAGTTACAGAAGTTACAGTTGAAGTAGAAAACATAGAAGAGCTAAACAAAATACTAAAACAACTACGCAAAATAGATAGTGTTTACGAGGTTAAGAGGAAGAAATAATATATTGAAGCTGAGTTTCAATAAATTCAAATTAAAAGGTAAACATAGAAATTCAATATGTTAAAAATGTGATAAAACGAATAAGTTACAAAAGTGAAAAAGAAATAAAGAAAAAGAGGGAAAAACAAATGATATTAAAACAATTAAAAGTAGATAGTGGGCTAATTGGAGAGCCAACAAATTGCTATATTGTACAAGATGAAGAAACAAAAGAAACAATAGTAATAGACCCAGGTGGAGAAGTAGAAAAAATTATAGATATGCTAAATATATTAGAAGCAAATTTAAAATACATATATTTAACACATTGCCACGGAGACCATATAGGAGCATTAAAAGAGTTAAAGGAACAAAAAGGTGGAAAAATTTTAATACATCGCTTTGATGCAGAAGGGCTATATAACAAAGATATTAGTTTAACAGAATATATTGGAATGGAAGATGTATCGCTAGAAGCTGACTCTAGGTTAGATGATGGAGATATAATTCATGTTGGAAATTTAGAATTTAAAGTTATACATACACCAGGACATACAGCAGGTGGAAGTTCATTATATTGTGAAAAAGAAAAATTGCTTTTCTCAGGAGATACTTTATTTCACGGAACATGGGGCAGAACAGACCTTCCAACAAGTAATTTTGAAGATATAATGAACTCAATTACAAATAAGTTGCTAGTTTTACCAAAAGATACTATTGTATATCCAGGACATGGAAAATCTACAATGATAGGTGAAGAATTACCAATATATTGTGATTTGAAACCAAGAGGAATATAAAAGCGGTGCTGCAAAACATAATATTTAAAAAATAAATTTATATAATGAAAGAAATTAAAAATAAAAGTAAATATAATAAAAGGGAGGATAGAGAAATGATAGAGCCAAGAACGCTGCCAGGTTTTATGGAATTATTACCAAATGAACAAATATTATTTGAACAGATAAAACAAAAAATAGAAAAAACATATCAAAAATTCGGTTTTTTGCCATTAGATACACCAGTATTAGAACTATCTGAAATACTACTTGCAAAAGCAGGTGGAGAAACAGAAAAGCAAATTTATCGTTTTCAAAAAGGTGATACTGACCTTTCAATGAGATTTGATTTAACAGTACCACTTGCAAAATATGTAGCAAAAAACTATGGAAATTTAAGTTTTCCATTTAGAAGATATCAAATAGGAAAAGTATATAGAGGAGAAAAAGCACAAAAAGGTAGATTTCGTGAATTTTATCAATGTGATATTGATGTTATAGGAGACGGAGAGCTTGATATTATAAATGATGCAGAAATTCCAAGTGTAATATATAGCTTAATAAAAGAACTAGGATTTGACGATTTTACAATTTGCATTAATAATAGAAAAATATTAAACGGATTATTTGAAAGCTTAAATCAAAAAGAAAACTCTGTTCAAATTATGCGTGTTATTGATAAAATTGAAAAAATAGGAGCAGACAAAGTAAAAGAAGAATTAAAAGAAATAGGATTAAGCAAAGAAGAAGTAGATAAAATAATAGATTTTATTACAATTCAAGGAACAAATAGCGAAAAGCTTGCAAAATTAGAAAGCCTTGGAATAGAAAATGAAAATTTCAAAAAAGGTTTAGAGGAACTATCAACAGTAGTAAAATATGTTAAAGTATTTGGTGTTCCAGAGGAAAACCTTAAAGTTGACCTAACCATTGCAAGAGGTTTAGATTATTACACAGGAACTGTATATGAAACTTTCTTAAATAAATATAGAGAATTAGGAAGTATATGCTCAGGTGGTAGATATGAGAATTTAGCTGAATATTACACAGATAAAAAATTACCAGGTGTAGGAATCTCAATAGGACTAACCAGATTATTTGATAAGTTAAATGAATTATCTTTAATAAAAGCAGAAAAATATTCAATGGCAGATGTTTTAATTATACCAATGTTGGAAGACATGACAAAGCCAATAGAGCTTGCAAATGAATTAAGAAAAAATGACTTAAATACAGAAATTTACTTAAATGATAAAAAAATAAAGGCAAAATTTAAGTATGCAGATAAGCTAAAAATACCTTATGTAATAGTAATTGGAGAAGATGAAATAAATTCAAATCAGGTAAAAATTAAGAATATGGAAACAGGAGAAGAAGTTTTAGTTTCAATGAATGCAGAAGAGATAGTTAAAAATATAAAAAATTAAAATATTACATTTATATTACATTTTAATAAAAACAATTTACAAAAATGTAAAAATACGTTTATAATAAAGATAGAGCATAGTAAAGAAATTAAGAAATAAACAAAAGAAAAGGAGAAAATAACATGATAAGACATGAAACACAGACAGCTGTAAGAGAGAGAGAGAGACTGTCCGTTGAATAGAAAAAATAATAAATCAAAATATATAATAAAAATTAAAACTCATAGATTTTTAAAAATTTATGAGTTTTTTGTTTTGAACATAAAAAATATAATAAAAAATCATAAAAAGAGGAGAAGAATTCTCTCATCTTCTTCAAAATATCTGGTACTTTTGAAATAGTAGCCAGTCTTTTGAAATCGTAAGCAAGGGAAATAAGAGTCGCTTCAACTTTGACTGACTCAAGACCTTTACGAAGGAAATAAGTGTAACCCAGAGAACGTTTAATAGTACCAAAGGGGTGCTCAACTACACATTTTCGTAAAGTATAAATATTAGGGTTGTCATCAAAACGTTTTTGAACAGTATCTAAAATATCTTGATAGAAATTACGGGTAATTTTTCTACCAGCAAAAGAATTAGTACATTTACCAAAATAAGGACAGTTGTAGCAAGAAGAACAAGAATATTCAAAACCGACAATAGAAGTATCTTTGTCTAATTTAGACTTTCTTTTACGAAGATGTCTGGAGAAAGTAAGAGTTTGACCAGCAGGACAAGTATAAGTATTTTTGTCAGGATTAAAAGTAAATTTATCGATAGAGAAGTCAGAAATATCAGTAGCATTTTTAGATTTAGGGCGTTTAACAAAAACATGAGTACCAAGATTTTCACAATGAGCAATTTGCTCAGCATTGAAGTAACCCATATCGGCAATAGAAGCATCAGGAATTTGATGTAAATTATCTTTTGAATTGTTAACCATATTTTCTAATTGATTAGTATCGTTGATATCATTAACAACATCAGAAGCAACAATAAGAGAATTTTTGCTGTCAACAGAGGTTTGCATATTGTAAGAGATATCAGAATTACCATGAGATGTCATCATACGAGAGTCGGGGTCAGTAATAGTAATTTGAGACAAATTGTTGTCAATCATGTTTTTTTTAATAGAATTAAATTCATCAAGTTTATCTTTGTAATGATCAATTTTTTGTTTAATAGGAAGAATAGCATTTTCGTCAACATCAATAGAACCTTCAGCAGATTTAAGTTCATGAAGGTATTTATCCATCTGAGAGTTAAAGAAAGAGATAGTAGCATCAATTTTGTTAATAGAATAATATTTGTTACGAGAATTTTGAGCTCTAATTTTAGTTCCGTCAATAACAACCTTTTTGGCGTCAATGAAGTTAGCAAATTTAAGGAAATCAATAAATTTTTTAAAAGTATTTTTGATAGGTCTTTTGTTGTTTTTAACAAAGTCTGCAATACAAGATTTAGCGGGAGTAGCATTATTTAGAAGCCACATAAGTTCGACATTTCTAGAAGCTTCGAGAGCAAGTTTACGAGAAGAACGAATACCATTAACATAACCGTAAATATGAAGTTTAAGAAGATCAGCACGGTCATAGGGTTGTTGACCACGAGCAGAGGGAGAAAAGGTTTTAAATTCTAATTCATCCAAGTTAAGAGCTTGAACAAAAGCATCAATAAGTCTAACAGAGCTATTAGAGTCTACGAAGTCATTAAGAGAGAAAAGAAAAGTTTGATTCCTATCAAAACCAGAAAGATATGGCATAAAAAATTACCTCCAAAAATAAATAATCTAAAAGAATTATATCAATAAAATACAGTAATATCAATGAAAGTAGAAGAAAAAAATGAATAAAAAATAAAGAAAAAAAGAAAAAAAGTAGTTGCAAAAAGAGAAAAGTTATGATAAAGTAAAACAAGACAAAAGAGAAGGAGGAAAAAAACAAATGAAAGAAGTAAAAATAGCTAGAAGTCTTGATACTGTACACACACACACACACACACACAAGACCTTTACAGAATTGGTGGACAGTCTGGAGAGCTATAGTTTAGTAAATAAAGATATAAAAATAAAAAAGGATGGACTATTTAAAAAATAAATAGCCTGTCCTTTTTGTCGTTTAAAAAGCTTTTAATATTTTATTCTTATAGGAAAGATATAAAGCCTATAAAAATAATAAAAAATATAAAAATAAAAAGAGGAAAAGGAGGAAAAAGAATGTCAGAAAAAACAAAATTTAAAGAAAGGAGAAGTAAAATAAAAATGAAAAACAAGTTAGAAAAAGTAAATTTTTTACAAAGTAAAAATAACATAAGAGAACGAGGAATAACATTAATAGCTTTAGTAGTAACCATTATAGTACTTTTAATATTAGCATCAATAAGTATTAGTGTAATATTAGGAGATAATGGATTAATAGAAATGGCAAGAGAAGCAGGAAGAAAAACAAATGAAGCAGTAGAAAAAGAGCAAGGAGACATAGCTAATATAACAAACGAAATAAAAGACTATGTAAATGGAACAACAGAAGAAAAAACCTTAGTGCAAATGTTTAAAGATGGAGAACTAAAAGTAGGAGACTATATAAATTATGAAAATCCAACTGAAGGAAGTTATACAGCAGATGTAGAAAAAACTGGAAGTTATCATGGTAACCAAACATTTAGTGTAGAAAATAACGATTTACATTGGAGAGTATTAGGAATAGATGAAGCTACGGGAGGATTAAAATTAATATCAGGAAGACCAATAAAAAGAAAAAATGTAGATGGATGGGATACGAATAACCCATATTTTTATATGGATGGAGCAAATGCATATGAATATGGAATAACTGAATTAAACAATATATCAAAAATATTTATGAATGAAAAATATGCACAAGACGTAAGAAGTGTAACGATAGAAGATATAAATGAGGCAGTAGGAATAAAAACAGAAGAAGATATAAATAGAGTGAATTTAGCTGAAAACTATAATGAAACATATTCATTTGACAATCAATATACACCGAAATCTTGGTTAGATAACGAACAACAAACAACAGTATCAGGAACGTCAAATGGATATTATTATTCAATAAATTCTGAAGAAGAACCAACTGTAAAAGTAAATGAAACATTGTTTGATATGTTATTTGATAATACGGATTGTTATGATGAAGATTCGTGGGGGAATGGTGCAATGTACTGGCTGGCTTCACAGTCTAGATACTACGACGGCTCATATGTTTCATTTGGCTTGTATATGGTGGAATGTGAACAAGATGTTTGGAATGATTTTTGCAATCAAGGTAGTTATGTGGTTGGAGGAACGATGGAATTCAGTAGTGATAGGGGACCTTATAGCGGGTATAGTCGGTTACGCGGTTCGTCCTGTAGTTATTCTTCAATCTGATCTTACATCAAAAGATTTACAAAAAACAACTCAAAAAGAGGAGGAATATTGGGATTATTTCATGAATAACGGTGCAATAAGATAATTTCTTTACCTAATTAGTTATATTTTTTCTTAAATTTAAATAAAAAATGTATCCTTACTAAGATTACTTTCTTGGTAAGGATTTTTTGAGAATATTTTTACAGATACAGAAGAAAAATAATATTAAAAACATAAAATAAAAAATCAGCATATTTTCAACGGCTTAGCATATATTTAATATAATACTATGGACAAAGGAGAAGCAAAATTTTATGATAAATATGGCTGTAATTAGCTTAAAAGATATAGTGCGATATATAATAAAAATAACAATTGTTATAGCAATAATTATAGCTATAACAAAATTTGTTTCAAGTAAAAAAGTAACTAATAAATCCTTAGAAATCATACAAAACAATTCTTTTTCCTCTTGCTTAGATGTTACAGTTCCGGGAATTTCTGTTTTAAGTGAAAAAGAAGAAAAAACTAAAAACACTATAAATCCTTTACAAATGGCATTTACAGTAGAGTTAGAAATGTTATCTTCAATAGATGATGATTCTCAAACTAATAACAATGGGAAGAACTTAGGTGAAAACAATAATCAAGCTTTGTTAGCGCAGAATCAATCATCAGAAGGAAATAGCCAAAGTCAAACAGAAGAGGGAAGTCAAACTACAAATGAAACACCAGTAGAAAAAGCTGAAACTGGGTTAAAAACAGAGGTTCAAAGCTCAAATGTACCAGAAAAGTATACAACTCAATATAATGGTGTAAAAGTAAAAAACGAAACAGACTATAAATTAACTAAAGAAATTTTAACTCCAAATATAGAAGTTAGCAAAGAAAACATAGTCATATTTCACACACATGCGTGCGAAAGCTATACATCTAGCCCTAAATATACATATAAACCAACTGGAAATTTTAGAACTACTGACAAAAATTATTCAGTAGTAAGAGTTGGAAAAGAGTTAAAAAATCAGCTTCAAAGCTATGGATATAATGTTATACATAATGAAACTTTGCATGATTATCCATCTTACTCAGGCTCATATACAAACTCGCTTGCAACAGTAACTAAAATATTAAAAGAAAACAAAAATACTGATATAGTAATAGATTTACATAGAGACGCCATAGGCGATACAAAATATGCACCAACAGTAAAAATAGGAGATGAATATGCAGCACAAATAATGTTTGTAGTAGGTGGAAATGGAAGCAAAATAAAACATGAAAACTGGGAGCAAAATTTGAAATTTGCGGTAAAGATACAAGAAAAAGCAAATGAGCTATATCCTGGACTATTTAAACCGATTATTTTGCGCTATTCAGGCTATAACCAACACGTATCAAAAGCAGCCTGCTTAATTGAAGTAGGAGCAACAGGAAATACCTTAGATCAAACTTTAGTTAGTATGAAGTATTTAGCAAAAGTTTTTAGTGAGGTACTTAAATAATTATTAAAAATAATTTAAAAAATTAGTTGAATAATAGTAACAATTAGTATAAAATTATCATAGTAAATACAAAAGAGGAGGAACTAAAAGATGGTACAAAATGTAAAGCTAAGCTTGAAATATAGCACTATTGAAGAAAAAGAGATAATGGGGTATGCTGAAAAAGTTGCACAGATACATGATGAATTACATGAAAAGAGTAATGATCCAAAAGAATTTCTAGGTTGGCTAAATTTACCAAAAGATTATGACAAAGAAGAACTAGAAAAAATAAAAAAAGCAGCACAAAAAATACGAAGTGATTCTGAAATACTTTTAGTTATAGGTATAGGTGGCTCTTACTTAGGTGCAAGAGCTGTAATTGAAGCATTAACAAATACATTTTACAATTACTTACCACAAGAACAAAGAAAAACTCCTCAAATATTATATGTTGGAAATAACTTAAACCCTGATTATGTAAACGATTTAATAAATTTAATAGGAAACAGAGATTTATCAATAAATGTTATATCAAAGTCTGGAACGACAACAGAACCTGCAATAGCTTTTCGTATTTTTAGAGAATTATTAGAAAATAAGTATGGCTTAAAAGAAGCACAAAAAAGAATATATGTTACAACAGATGCTAAAAAAGGTGCATTAAAGCAAATTGCAGATACTGAAAATTATACAACCTTTGTAATACCAGATGATGTTGGAGGAAGGTATTCAGTATTAACAGCAGTAGGATTACTTCCAATAGCAACAGCAGGAATAAATATAGATGAATTATTAGAAGGAGCAAAGTTTGCACAAGGCAAATATCTTGACAAAAATTTAAAATATAATGACTGCTATAAATATGCAGTAATGAGAAATATATTATACAAACAAGATAAAAACATAGAAATTTTAGTAAGCTATGAACCAAAGCTTCATTATATGATAGAATGGTGGAAGCAATTATTTGGAGAAAGTGAAGGAAAAGACGGAAAAGGAATTTATCCTACAGGAGCTGAATTTACTACAGATTTGCATTCATTAGGTCAATATATACAAGAAGGAAGAAGAAATTTATTTGAAACAGTTTTATATATACAAGAGACCATGTCAGATATTACAATTAGACAAGATGAAGACAATTTAGATGAATTAAATTATATAGCAGGAAAAGGCTTAAGCTATGTAAATAAAAAAGCAATGCAAGGTACAATAGAAGCACATCTTGAAGGAGGCGTTCCAAATATAGTTTTAAGTATAGAAAAGTTAGACGCATATAACTTAGGACACCTTATATATTTCTTTGAACTTGCTTGCGCAGTTTCAGGAAAAATACTAGAAGTTAACCCATTTAATCAACCGGGAGTTGAAAAATATAAAACAAATATGTTTAAGTTACTTGGAAAACCAGGATATACAGCAGAAAGTAAAAACGAAGAAAAAACTGTAACAACAAAAACTACAAAAAGAAAACCTAAATCTCAAAAAAATATGTTATAAAATAACTATAAAAAAATACAACAATTCAAATATTGAATGTAATCATAAAAAATATTAACAACCATAAAAAATATTAAATTTCTGTTGACATTGATAGTTAAAATGTGCTACAATTATCAATGTTGACAGAAGTAAAATTCTAAGTTAACAAAGAATTTATAAATGCGGATGTGGCGGAACTGGCAGACGCGCTGGTCTTAGGAACCAGTGCCAACGGCGTGGGGGTTCGAGTCCCTTCATCCGCACCAAGCTCTCAAATTAATTTGAGAGTTTTTATTTTTTTAATTGTATGTATTAAATCTTCATACTTTAAATTTTTTGAGTACAAATGTTTATTAGCATAGTTGTTCCAAAGGTCTTTTAAGAAATCACTCTCTTCTATTTCTTGCATTCTTTGATTAATAATATTTATATCTGTATTCCTTTTAGAAAATGTTTTTTTAATTGCTTCTTTCAAAGTGTCATTATTATAAAGTTTTTTTGATAAAAGATAGTATAAATCATAATAATCTTTCATTCTACTATTTAATATTCCTCTTTCAATAACTGTTTGATATTTTTCAGCAATTATAGTTTCTATAGGATATGCTATAAGTTGTAATGTTCTATCTTCGAAAAGCATTTTATAATTGTATTCTATCTCTCTAGGAGTAATAACATCTCCAGTTGCTATATCAACACTTAAATTTACTTTTAAGCCATCAAAAGTAGCAATAAGATTGTATTTTAATCCACCATACGTATCTTCTTCTCTTATTGGTCTAAAATTTTTTATATTAAAAGTTACATTGTCTTGTATATCAATTGATAATATTTCTGTTAGTACTCTATACAATTCCTCATCTGTTAAATTGATTCCTTTTATGCATGCATCCATATCCATAGTAGTTCTAGAGTCGATTCCCATAATTGATGACAACAATAGACCACCTTTTAAAATAAAATTATTTTTATATTTAGATATACTTAACCTTTCTAGAATTCTTTCGAACATATAATTTTGCAAAACTTCATTAACTGTAATATTGCTTCTATTAGCAATGTTTTTTGCTTTGTCCATTAAGCTTTTAGAATTTTTTATCATATTATAGCCTCCATATAATTTTTTACTTTATCATATACTTTCAGCTTTTTTGCATATTGAAACATATTATTTACATTGAAATCCTTGTCTTTGATACATTTTCTTATAATTTTATTAGCTAGTTCAATCTCCATTGAGTTTCTGTCTGAAATGATGTCTACTATAGTTTTTTCAATATTATATGAATATACTTCTTTACCTGTATTGGTTAAAATTTTTATTTTTCCTATATTTATCATTTCATTATTAACTCTATGAATATTGGCAATATTTTTACAATATCCTAAACTATTATTCCTTGTAGTAGTTATATCAATTTTTTCTGGTGTTCTTTCTGTTTTATTAAGAAGATATAATGCTGTATTAAAAGAAAAAACTGTATTAGGATGTTTCATTTGAAAAATAAATAATTCATCATATATAAACTTATTTGTAGCATATATTCCATAATCTATTCTTTCAATTGCTTTATCCTTTACCATTTTAGATAGAATTGTTCTAGAAATTCCTTTTTTATTTGCATCTTTCGAAGTAATAATACTTCCATTAGAATTTATTATTTCAATATATTTTTCATACATAATTTTTCCTCCATTACACTTTTAACACATTTTATCATTTTGTGTTAAAAATGTAAATATATTTTGCAAAATTTCTCTTTTTATTATTGAAAATATTAAATTTTTTATTCTAAACAACGATATTTATAAATGATACTGGTATAAACTGCTCAAAAATACATTTATGTTCGGATACGAACCGGAAGGTCGGGGGTTCAAATCCCTCCGTCTGCACCAACGAAGTAAAATACCATTCTAAGAAAGAATGGTATTTTTTATGGCTTGTAACCCTAAATATGTGTTATAGACATTTATAGCATTTTATGCTAGAATAATTTAAGTAAAATTAAAAATATAAAAGGAAAATATAAAACATGAAAATAAATAATGATTTAAAAGAATATATTGAAAAAAATATATTTCCAATATATTCTAAAAACGAGCCAGCACATAATATTGAACATATAAAATATGTAATTAATAGAAGCTTTAAATTTGCTGATACTATACTAAATATAAATTATGATAAAGAAAGGAATTGTAAATAAAAATGAGAATAATATTAGCTTCAAAATCTCCAAGAAGAAAAGAATTATTAGAATTAATGGGAGTTAGGAACTTTGAAATAATAGTAAGCAATGCAAATGAAACCATAGAAGATGGTTTAAGTATAGAGGAGCAATCAAAAAAATTAGCATATCAAAAAGCAAAAGCCGTATTTGATAAAACACAAGGTGAGCGCTTGGTAATAGGCTCAGATACAATAGTTGTAAAAAACGGAAAAATATATGGAAAACCAAAAAACGAAAAAGAAGCTTTTCAATTTATTACTGAGCTAAGAGCAGACACACACGAAGTAATAACAAGCTTATGTGTAATAAAAGAAGAAAATGGAAAAGTAACAGAATATGTTGATTATGAAGTAACACAAATAGAAGTAAAAGATATAACAGATGAAGAAATAAAAAAATGGATTGACACAGGAAAGCCAATGGACAAGGCAGGAGCCTACTCTATACAAGATGAATTTGCAGTATTTATCTCAAAAATAAATGGAAATTATCATTCTGTTATAGGGCTTCCAACAAGCAAGCTATATGATGTAATAAAACAATATATATAATTATTAATCAAATATATTGAAATGCTAATAATGCTAAATTATGAAAGCACAAAACAATACGAAAATATAAAACAGTTATAAAAAATAATTATTATAAAAAGAAATGAGAAAAGTATGGAAAATAAAATACCGGTAGAGAAAAATAAAGAATATATAGTAGAAATAATTGATAATGGTTTTGAAGGAGAGGGAATAGCAAAAATTGAAGGATATACTATATTCGTTCCAGGTGCAATAAAAGGAGAAAAATGTAAAATTCTTATTGTAAAAGTAACTTCTTCACATGCATTTGGAAAAATTATAGAAATTATAGAAAAAGTAAGTTCAAGAAAAGAGCCAGATTGTAGTACATATAAAAGATGCGGAGGTTGCAGTTTAAGGCACATTCAATATGAAACTACATTAGAAATGAAAAGGCAAATAGTTCAAAACTTGGTAAATAAAACCTTAGAAGAAAAGATAGAAGTAGAAAGAACAATAGGTATGCAAAATCCTATGCATTATCGTAATAAAGCACAATATCCTGTTGGAATAGACAAAAATGGAAACAGCATTATAGGAATTTTTGCACAAAGAACACACGAAATTATACCAATAGAAAATTGCTATATTCAAACTGTAGAATCTCAAATAATAGCAAAAGCCATTTTAGATTTTATCAAGAAAAATAAAATTGCAGTATATAATGAAAGCACTAAGAAGCGGATATATCAGGCATATTATTGTAAGAATAGGTTTTAAAACAAAAGAGGTTATGTGCATAATAGTAAATAACGGAGAAAATTTACCAAAAGAAAAAGAACTTGTAGAAGAAATAAAAAAAGAATTTGAAACTAATCAAAAATTAAAGCAATATGAATTAAAAACAATAGTTAAAAATATAAACAGCAAAGATACAAATGTAATACTAGGAAACAAAAATATAACATTATATGGGGATGGCTATATATACGATAAATTAGGAGATTATACTTTTAAAATATCTCCAATGTCATTTTATCAAACAAACCCAGTTCAAACAGAGGTGCTTTATAATAAAGCAATAGAATTTGCAAAATTACAAGGTAATGAAACTGTATTAGATTTATATTGTGGAATTGGAACTATTGGAATTTTTGCATCTAGCAAAGCAAAAAAAGTTTATGGAATAGAAATTGTAGAAGATGCCATCAAAGATGCAAAAGAAAATGCAAGGTTAAATAATATAGAAAATATAGAATTTTTATGTGGAGATGTAGAAAATACTTTAGAAACTGTTTTAGAAAAAAGTGGAAAGCCAGATGTTATATTAGTAGATCCACCAAGAAGAGGATTGGATAATACTACTGTTTCAAATATTTTAAATGTTGAGCCTAAAAGATTAGTATATATTAGTTGCAATCCTGCAACTATGGTAAGAGATTTAAAAGCTTTAGAAGAAAAGTATAGCCTTAAAAAGATACAGCCTGTAGATATGTTTTGTTTTACGAGCCATGTGGAGTGTGTAAGTTTATTAAAATTAAAAGAGAATATGTAAAGGAGAAAAGATATTTGAATAAGGAAAATAATGAAAAAAGTAAAAATCTAATAATAAGAAGTAGTTCTGCTGAATTTTTAGTATTTGAAATGCAGAAGAAAGAAAAAGGAATCCAAGTAAGATTTGAAGAAGGAGATTTATGGCTAACGCAAAAAGCCATGGGAGAATTGTATAATTGTACTTCTGATAATGTAGGATTACATTTAAAAAACATATATAAAGACCTTGAATTAGATTCAAAACTAACTACCGAGGAATTCTCGGTAGTTCAAAAAGAGGGAAATAGAGAAGTAAAAAGGAATGTGAAATATTATAATTTAGATGCAGTCATATCTGTTGGTTACAGAGTAAACTCAGACAGAGCGATTCAATTTAGAAGATGGGCAACAAATGTATTAAAACAATTTGCTAAAAAAGGCTATATTATAGATAAAAAAAGAATGGAAAATGGAACATTTTTTGATGAAGATTATTTTGAAGAATTGCTTGCAGAAATCAGAGAAATACGATTAAGCGAAAGAAGATTTTATCAAAAAATAACAGATATTTATGCAACAGCAGTAGATTATGATAGTAAATCTCCAATAACAATTAATTTCTTTAAAAAAGTGCAAAATAAAATGCATTATGCAGTATCACATCAAACAGCTGCAGAAATTATTTATAATAGAGCAAATAGTGAAAAAGAGCATATGGGACTAACTTCATGGAAACATTCTCCTAATGGAAAAATTTTAGAAACAGATGTAATTATTGCTAAAAATTATTTAAGCAAGGAAGAATTAGAGGATTTAGAAAGAATAGTAAATGCTCTTTTAGATTTAGCAGAAGGTAGAGCTAAAAGAAATATTCCAATGACTATGGAAGATTGGGCAAATAGAATAGATAAATATTTATTAGCAGATGATAGAGATATATTAAAAGATGCAGGAAAGATATCACACGAAATAGCTGAAGAAAAAGCTACTTCCGAATTTGAAAAATATAGGATAAAACAAGATAGATTCTATCAATCTGATTTTGACAAATTATTATTAGAAACTGAAAATAAAGATTAGATGTTTCAAAAAGATGTTATAATTTAGATTTTTAAGAAATATGTTTTATTTGTTACATATCTATGGTATGACATTGAGGTTAAAAGAACACTGCAACCGTATAACACTGACGCATGTGGAATGTGTATCTGTTTTAGAATTAAAAAAATAAAATAAGGAGAAGAAAAACCAGAAGAAGCATTTAAAAGAGAAGTGTTAGAAGAAACAGTATATTACGAAAAAATTGAAAAATAAAAAACTGTAGCTTATATATTTCTATATAAGCTACATACTAAATCATAACTGCTTACCGAAGTAAGCCTTCTCAGTCATCTAATTAAATAGATTTCCTATTAA
>CANRGT010000008.1 GCA_947630185.1 uncultured Clostridia bacterium
ACTGTTTTAGGATGTACTCCTAATTCTTCTGCAAAATAATTATTAGTTGCAAAACAAAATCCTTCTTTACAAGCAAGTGAAGTTATCATTGCATATAACAATTTTTCATTTGCTTTTAATTCTTTATTATATAAAATTTTTGATGGAATTATCGAATAATATCCAACCTTATCTTTCATTTTTACCACTCCAATTCTAGCAGTAATTTTGCATAAAAAAACACAGAGATTCTTTCTCGAAATACGAATTGACAAATTCTATAAAATAAATTTTAAGAATTTGTAACAATTCGCATACTTTTCTCGTATGGAGCTTTTCTTCGTTAACACTCGAAAATTCCTACGATAAAAGAAACTCTGTAATATAGATGATTACTGCATTTTATTAAATTTTCTTTGTGGTTGGTATATTTTAAACACGAGAGGTGTAGATTTAAATTTGCAATTTCCAGCAGGGTGGAGAAATGCTAGAAATATCAAATTTTCACAAGGATTTACAAAGCCAGGACCTAGAGATTTTGTAGGAGCAGGACCATTGACTCAAAGAGAAGCAATAGCACTTTATAACTTTACATTAACACATAATTTTGAATTGAGCCTTTCATACCATACACAAGGAAAGGAAATTTACTGGCAATTTTTAAATTATGAGCCACAAGGAGCAAAAGAAATAGGAGAAGCTTTTGCAAAAGCATCAGGTTACCTACTTACAGAAGTACCATATAATTCAAGTTTTGCAGGGTATAAAGATTGGTTTATTCAAAATTATAATAAACCAAGTTATACTATTGAAGCGGGTTTTGGAGAAAATCCACTTCCGATTTCACAGTTTCAAGAAATTTATAATGATAATATTGGAATATTAGTACTTGGAATGGTGTTATAAATTAAAACACATAAATTATTTATTATAAAATAATAGTAAAGCAAACTTATTTTATAGTTTAAACAGGGGAAAGAGCCGAATCCATAATGGAAACGGCTCTCCCTTTGTGACTCATAAGTGGATTATAGCTTTACAGTTCATCTTCCACAATTTTGGTTGCAAGACCGATGTAGCTTGAAGGTGTGAGCTCAAGGAGTGTTTTTCTGTCCTCATCGGACAGAACATCAAGAGTTTTGATGAACTCTTGAATGGCTTCCTTCGAGATATTTTTTCCTCTCGTAAGCTCTTTTAACTGATTGTATGCATCCGGAATACCATACTTTCTAAGTACAGTCTGAATGGGCTCAGCTAAAACTTCCCACTTGCTATCAAGGTCAGCAGAAATCTTTGCATTATTTACAGCTACTTTTTTCAAGCCACCGATAGTCTGTTCAATAGCCTGAAGTGAATAGCCAAATGCGAGTCCGATGTTTCTCTGTAAAGAAGAATCGGAAAGGTCTCTCTGCATACGTGAACGCGGAAGCTCATCAGAAAGTACGGAACAGATGCCGTTACCCATTTTGATATTAGCTTCGCTATTCTCAAAGCGAATCGGATTGACTTTGTGAGGCATGGTACTGCTACCAACTTCTGTTTTGACAGCAATCTGCTTAAAGTAGTCCATGCTGATATAGAGCCACATATCCAAATCAAAGTCCCTAAGAACATTGTTGAAATGGCGAATACCATCAAGAATATGGCAGATATAGTCATGGCTTTCAATCTGAGTTGTAACCGGATTAAAATCTAATCCAAGATATTCCTCAATGAATAACTTGGAAAGTACAGGCCAGTTCTCATTAGGAAAAGCCACAGATATTGCTGCATAGTTACCAGTTGCACCATTGAACTTCGCACGAGTTTTGATAGATTTCACATTCTCAAGCGACTTTCTCAAACGATACACATACACAACAAGCTCTTTACCAACAGTAGTTGGTGTTGCCGGCTGACCATGTGTATGAGCAAGCATTGCCGTATCAGAATGTTCGATAGCAATATTAGAAATGCTATCAATCAGCTTTTCAGCTGTCGGAATCCAAACCTCTTTGAGGGCCGTAGAAATCATGTTGGAATAGGAAGGATTTGTAATGTCTTCAGAAGTGCATCCAATATGCACAAAACTGACAAGACTGTCCATTCCCATTTCTCTCAGCTTTTCAGCGACAAAGAGTTCAACTGATTTCACATCGTGATTTGTAACAGCCTCGATTTCCTTAACTCTTACATAAGAACTATCAGAAAAGTTCTCGTAAATTGCCAAAATTTCAGGAAGTCTGTCCATGTCAAAGGCATCCAAAATATCGGAGCCATTAACATGCTCAAGCAAGAACTTAAGCCACATTACTTCGACTTTAACTCTGTTTTTTACCAGAGCATATTCGGAGAAGTAAGGAGCAAGCTTCTTGCCAATCTGTGAGTAGCGTCCATCAAGTGGACCCAACGCAAAGTGTTCAGCAGTGATTGCTTCTTCTGCTACTTCAGGAGATGTAGGCAGTTTTAAATTGCCCTCCATATCCTTCCGTAAAGAGGTCTCATCGACCAAATTTTTTTTGTCTCTTGTCATAAGGTAGTTCCCCTTTCTAAAAGTTATTTAACTATTGCATTTCCAAGTTGCTAAATCTTTAGAAATTTAATAGTTATGAGACGATGATATTATACCATGATTTACATAAAAAGTAAATGAAATTGAAATATTTTGTAAATATTTCGATAAAAAGAGAAAGGTCAAGTTTTGACCTTTCTCTTGGTTTTAGAATTGGATTTTTTGTACTATGAAGATGCCTTCTTCTGAAGAAGTAACATATTCAACAGAAACCTTTGTACCGACTGTAAGGAGCACCTGCTTGTTACCATTTTTAATTGAAGACATATATAAATTATTTGTGTCATCAATTGTGAAATAGTAGAAAGTGCAACCATCAATTTCGGCTTGGTAAAGTGATTGAATAGTTCCTTCAGTTTTTAGCACTTCTGCTGTTTGTTCTTCGGTCTTGCTTACCATTCCCAGTTTTTCTCTATAGAGGTTTAAAGCAGTTTCAAAGTCTTCAGCTTGTACAACCTTGGTGTAATCACTAATACTGCAAAGCGAATATCTTTGGACAAGTCCTGCCTTATCTTTCAGTAACATAAAGTATGTTTCTGAGCCATCCACATTCAAAATAGTGGGGAAAGTAGCGATGTAGCCTAAGTTTTGTACTAAACTTTCGGCAGCCTGCTGTGCAGAAGATTCTTCTGCGCCAGAGCAATCGTAGTAAGTTATCTTACCAGTTTTAGGATTTGCTAATATGAAACCAATATTAGATTCCACATTACTTGCTGGAGTAACACCGGTATAAAATACAATATCTCCATTAGAAGTTATTGCGGTGTTGTAACCAGCAAAATCCTCACTCTTATATCGATAAGAAGTGATATTGACACCAGTCTGACTTGCAAAAGAGTTCCACCAACCATTTATATAGACTTGATGATTATGGGTTACTTCCATTAAATAATCTAAATCATATGCATGGTCAACCCACTCAGGCAGGTCCTCTGTTTTGTATTCAGAACTTTCTCCACTAGAAGCATCGGTGATAATGAAAGAATCTTCTTTTTTACCTCCGAAAACTCCTATTGTAGGTCTTTTCACAGCAGTTATATAATAAGGGTTTCCTTCTTCATCAATTTCGAAGAAGGGTGTTCCAAAGATATAACTGGGATATAAACCTCTTAAGTGCCTTTTAAGCTGATAAGAAAAGTGTGCGCTCGGGGAATAACGAATTGGCTTGTCTAAAGCAACATATTCTGCTTCTTGATTTTCAACATTAACAAGTACATAACCAGGAATTCCTTCATACCTGGCTTTTAGATATTTCCAAAAACCATTATAATTGAGTTCAGAAATCCTGTAAAACCCACCTTGATATTTAATCAAGTTGTATTCGTTGTCAACGTCGTACCATGAAGGATTTGAAATGTTGCCGACTGTTCTGTCGCCAAGCTTTTGGGCAGTGTAGACATCAACAATTACTACTGGCATATCGCTTTCAACTTTTGGAATGTCATCTTCAAAACTTCCTTCTTCAAATGCAACAATATTGTGATATTTAGTTGAGTTGAACATATGAGAAGAAGAAAGTCCAAGGACTATTAGCAATACCAAAACGACTGCAACTATTATCCAGAGCGTTATTGAAAATACATAGGTACATTCATCGTAAACATCAGCAATGTATTCAGCTATATCGAATATAATTGCTCCGATTGTGACTACGCCTAGGATATATCCCCAAAGCCCAGGTGACCGAATGTTCCATGCGGGACTAGCTAAGTAGTTTATCCATACTGCCATCAGTACTGTTAAAACTCCTGCTATTGACCGACTAATTATTTTTGCCATTTTTATCCAACCTTTCTTGAGGTAATAAACCTCATAAAAAATATTAGTTAACCCTATATTAGAGCTACATAATACAATTATAGTATATTATAGAGCTTTTGTCAAAAAAACATAAAAAATTTACATTAAAATTATTTAAAAGATTTTTTACAAAAAGAATAGAAATTTTCAAAATAGGGTATTCTAAAACTAAAATAATATGATACAATAAAAAAGAAAAATTAAAGTATAACTAATTTTTCTATTAATTTATGCAATTAAAAAAACATTAAAATTAAAAACACGAGAGGAAAGGAAGGATAAGTGTATATGGAGAAAAAGGAAGCAGAAGAATTAAAAGAGAAGCTATTTAATAAAAAAGAAAATGGCTGGAATACAAAAAACGAAGATGAAAAAAGAGAAATTTTTGAATATGCTAAAAATTATATATGTTATATGAATAAATCAAAAACTGAAAGAGAAATTGTGGAGAATTCTATAAAAATAGCAGAAGATAATGGCTTTAGACCAATAGAAAGCTATGAAAGTTTACATGCAGGAGATAAAGTATATTATAACAATCGTGAAAAAAGCATGTATTTAGCAGTTATTGGAGAGCAAAGTATAGAAGATGGAATAAATATTATTGGTGCACATGCTGATTCACCAAGACTAGATTTAAAGCCAAATCCATTATATGAAGATTCTGAATTTGCATATTTAAAAACACATTATTATGGTGGAATAAAGAAATATCAATGGACAACAATTCCACTTGCAATACATGGTGTAATTGTAAAAACAAATGGAGAGAAAGTAAAAATAAATATAGGTGAAAACGAGCAAGATCCAATTTTTACAATTACTGATTTATTACCACATTTAGCACAAGAACAAATGAAGAAAAAATTAGCAGATGGAATAGATGGAGAAGACTTAAATCTTTTAATTGGAAGTATTCCGTTTGATAGTGATGTTTCAGAAAAAGTAAAACTAAATATTTTAAATCTTTTGAATATAAAATATGGTATTACAGAAAAAGATTTATTAAGTTCGGAATTAGAGCTAGTTCCAGCAATGCCATGCAGAAGCATGGGATTTGATGAAAGCATGGTAGCAGGTTATGGTCAAGACGATAAAATTTGTGTATATACTTCACTAACAGCACTTATGAATGTACAAAACCCTAAAAAGACAGCAGTTTGCATAATTGCAGATAAAGAAGAAATTGGAAGCATGGGAAATACAGGTATGGAATCACACGTATTTGAAATGTTCATTTCAGAAATTTTAAATAAATTAGGTGTAAATAGACCAAACTTACTAGAAAAAGTTTTCTGCAAATCAAAAATGTTATCTGCTGATGTTGATGCAGGTTTAGATCCAATATATGCAAGTGTATCAGAAAGAAATAATGCATCATATTTAGGTAGAGGAATAGGACTTAACAAATACACAGGAGCAAGAGGAAAGTCAGGTGCATCTGATGCAAATGCAGAATTTGTTGCAGAGGTAAGAAACATTTTTGAAAATAACAATATTCGTTATCAAATAGCAGAACTTGGAAAAGTTGATGTAGGTGGAGGCGGAACAATAGCCTATATATTAGCTAATAAAGGCATAGATGTAATAGATTGCGGTGTTCCAGTTCTTTCAATGCATTCACCTTATGAAGTAACAAGCAAATTAGACTTATATGAAGCATATCGCGGATATGAAGCATTTTGGAAAAATGCATAAATTTATTACTACCCGTTTCATTATTAACTTTTATTGTTAGCAAAAATAATTTTAATTAAATAAATATTAATTATATAAGAGAATTATATAAGAGAGAAATTTTATCTAAAACTGTACTTTTTTATACAAAATGCAGTTAAAAATAAAATTCTCTTTTTTATTTTTTTTGTTTCATATAATTTATTTTATACTAATCAATTTAAATTTACAAAAAATGGAAACAAAAAGCTATTATAAAATAGTAAAAAAACTATATTAAAATAGTCAAATACATTGACTTTTATAAATTAAAATCGTATAATAATAAAAAGGAAACTTTTAATATCATAATAAAGGGGGAGTTTTTATGTGGACAAAATCCATAAAAAGAGTTTTAAGCATTGTAATTATTACTTTAATGATGTTCATAGAAATGTCATCAATTATACCGTCAATAGTTTCTGCTGTAACAACTTCTAACACACCAAAATTAACATATAAAGCACATGTACAAGATTATGGATGGATGGATGAAACTAGTGTTGATAATAAATCTACAACTTATATAGGAACAACTGGTGAATCTAAAGGAATGGAAGCGTTAGAAATAAACCTTCAAGCACCTGTAGAAGTAACTTTAAAATATCGTGTTCATGTACAAGGTTATGGATGGTTAGATTGGGTTAATGCTGATAGTAAAAAAATGAATAATTATGCAGGAACAACTGGAGAAAGTAGAAGTATGGAAGCCATTCAAATTATTGCAGACGGGCTAGATGGATATATAGTAAAATATCGTGCTCATGTAGAAACATATGGATGGATAGATTGGACTACTTCTGGTAAATCTACAGATGATATGACGCCTATTATTGGAAATTATGCAGGAACAACAGGAGAGAGCAAGAGAATGGAAGCTTTAGAAATAGTTCTTATTCCAATAGAAAAAGAAGAACAACCTAAAGTAGAGGTAATACCAGAAGAAAAAGAAGAACCAAAAGTAGAAAAGCAAGAAGATGTAAAACCTAAGGAAGAACCAAAAGAAGAAAAACAAGAAGAAGTAAAACCACAAGAACAACCAAAAGTAGAAAAGCAAGAAGAAGTAAAACCACAAGAACAACCAAAAGTAGAAAAGCAAGAAGAAGTAAAACCACAAGAACAGCCAAAAGTAGAAAATAAAGAAGAAATTAAACCACAAGAAGAGCCAAAAGTAGAAAAGCAAGAAGAAGTAAAACCTAAGGAAGAACCAAAAGTAGAAAATAAAGAAGAAATTAAACCACAAGAAGAGCCAAAACAGGAGGAACAAGCACCTAAACTAGAGATTGAACCTGAACCAGTGCCAGAAATAAAAAATGAAGAAGTATCAAAAGATCATGTTCATGATTTTACAGAATGGACAGTTAAAGTTCAAGTTACTTGTGTAACTCAAGGTCTAGAAACGAGAACTTGTAAAACATGTGGAAAAGTTGAAAGTAAAGTAATTCAAAGCCATGAATTAATAAGAGCAGAATATAATGATGTAGAAGCAACATGTGAACAAAGAGGTCAAGTACATTATATATGTAGATTATGCAAACAGCAATTTTTCCATTATACACCAATGTTAGGTCATATTTGGGCAGATAGTTCAGTAGTAGATAAAGAGCCAACATGTACAGAAGATGGATATGAATCAATTCACTGTACTAGAGAAGGATGTACACATACAAAAGATGTAAAAGTACTTGAAGCAACTGGTCATGAATTTGAAACAGTTCAAACAGAAGCAACGTGTTTAGAAAATGGAGTAATTAAAACGGTATGTACAAAGTGTGGAGATGTAAAAGAATCAAAAATTATTGAAAGAAAATTAGGACACAATTTTGCTAATTATGAAGATAACCACGATGCAACTTGTACAGCTGATGGAACAAAAACAGCAAAATGTACTCGTTGTGAACAAGAAAGCACTATTATAAATAAAGGATCAAAACTAAATCATGATTATGAAGAAACAATTATAATACCTGCAACATGCACAGGATCAGGAAGATCTAAAAAAGTATGTAAAAATTGTGGATATAAAAAGGAAAGCATAGTTTCACCAAAAGGACATGAATGGAAAGTTCTAAGTAGAAATTCTTCATGTACTGGTTCTGTAACCGAAACTGTATGTGAAGGTTGTGGAGAAGCTAAAAGTGTAACTTGCCATACTTATGGAACTGGACATAAATGGAATGAAGATGGTACAAAATGTACAGTTTGCAACATATATGCTCCAAGATGGACCAATAGTTGGTGCTCAAATGTATTTTTACCAACACTTGAAAAAGTATTAAAAGAAGATGGATGCAGAACACCAGGTACTAGTGCAAATGATTATAACAGTTTAACAGAACAAGGAAGAATAAGACTTGAAGAAAAATTAAAGGAAGAAGATAAAGACTATAATCCTCATAGTCACATTCGTATAGTATGGTTTGTATATTATACAAGTGATTTAAGAGAATGCGAAGGATATGATGGAAAAGCAGATATTTATAAAAATGTAATCACAGCAGATTGGAAATTCGAACAAAAAGCTCCAAAAGCTAAAGAAGGATATGAATTTACTGGATGGGTTGATGCATTATCAGGAGAAAAAGTTTCAGATGATATGCTAAAAGTAGATAGCAATGGAGAAAAAACTATTTTAGTTAATACTTGGAAAGATATGGATAAAACCTTTAAACCAACCTATAAGAAAGTAAGCTAAAATAAATATAATATAAAAAAACAGTAGGTATATACCTACTGTTTTTTTTATAATGCTATATATAAATAAAATCTTAAGATTTTTTATTAGAAATTTTATTGACAGTTTACATATTATACTAGTAATATAATGGTAAGAATAGAAACTTAAACAGTTAAAAAATAAATGTCTAATGTATAGTAGATGGAGGTAAAACATGAGTGAAGATATAATATTAAAATGTGAAAATTTAACAAAAATATATGGAAATCAAGACAATAAAACAATTGCTTTAGATAATGTATCATTTACTGTAAAAAAAGGGCAATTCGTATCAATTATAGGAGCATCTGGCAGTGGAAAATCTACACTATTACATTTATTAGGTGGAGTGGACAAACCAACATCAGGAACAGTATTTATCAATAATATAGACATTCATAAATTAAGAGAAGAACAATTAGCAGAATTTAGAAGAAAAGAAATTGGTATAATATATCAATTTTATAATCTACTTCCAATTATGAATGTAAAAGAAAATATATTACTCCCAAGCCAATTAGATAAAACAGATATAGATGAAAAGGAATTAAATGATTTGATTAATGTTTTAGGATTAGAAGATAGAATCACACATTTACCAAATCAATTATCAGGAGGACAGCAACAAAGAGTTGCAATAGGTAGAGCACTAATTAATCATCCGTCTTTAATATTAGCAGACGAACCAACTGGAAATTTAGACAGTCAGTCGTCAGAAGAAATTATAAAACTATTAAAAGTATCAAATAAGAAATATAATCAAACTATTTTGTTAGTAACGCACAATGAAAAAATTGCAAAAGAAGCTGATAGAATTATTACAATAAAAGATGGAAAAATATACCAAGATATTGTAAATAATGAAGAATAGAGGAGAAATATGAATATTTTAAGAAAGATTGCTTGGAAAAATTTAAAAAGAAATAAAAAAAGAACAATCGCAACTATAACTGGAATTATAATATCGGTAGCTCTAATTAGCTTTATCCTTACTTTGATATATAGTTTTCAAAATTCTATGATTGAGAATACTAAAAAAAGTATAGGGAATTATCATATTCACATTGAACAAACAACAACCAAACAAGCAATGAAATTTAATCAAATGCAATATAAAATAGAAAAAATGGGAATATCTCAAACAATAGGTGCAGCAGATTATGAAACCAAAATTTATGCTAAGCAGGGAATTAGAATAGAAGGATATGATGAAACTTCCTTACTGAATAGAGATATTACGTTAATAGAGGGAAGATTGCCAACAAACGAAAAAGAAATACTAATTTCTAATTATCTTATAAATAATATGAATGAGAAAATGCAAATAGGAGATAAATTGACTCTTGAAGTTCAAAAAGTAAAGCTAACAGTTTCGGATGATGGTATGCAAGAATTCTTAGAACCAGATGGAGTAGAACAAGTAGAGTACACTATTACAGGAATAATAAAACAAACAAGACAAGAAGCAAATAGCAATAATGCTTACATAGCAATTACAAAGTTAGAAAAAATGACAGAAATAAGACCATGTGAAGTAACAATACTATTAAAGAATCCTAAAGAAGAGAATGTATTTTATCAAGATATAATGAACTCAAATTTAAAATATTATATTACAGAAAACACACAGCTACTATTATGGCAAGGTGTTACTAGTGGAATGAACGAAAAGTCTCAATTAGAGTTAATAGGTGTAGTGGCAATTATAATAGTAATAGCAATTACCATCACATTAATAAGAAATAGTTTCCAAATTTCCGTATCAGAAAGAATGAAAGAATTTGGTACTTTAATTAGCATTGGTGCAACCACAAAACAAATTACAAAAATTGTATTAATTGAGGGACTTATTTATGCAATTATAAGCATTCCAGCAGGATTAATATTAGGAATAGGAATTGTATTTATAAGTACAAATGGAATTGGAGATATGCTAGAAAATATGTATGGTAATGATATATTTATGCAATGTAGTGTTAATATTATATCAATATTTGCTACAATATTAATAACACTAATATCAACATTTATTTCTTGTATTAAGCCAATAAAAAAGGCAAAAAAAGCATCACCAATCGAAACAATTAAACAAAATAATGAAATTGAAATTAAAAATAAAGATGTTAAAATTGGAAAATTAAAATCAAAAATACTTGGAATAGAGGGAGAAATAGCTTATAAAAATATCAAACGAAATAAAAGCAAATATCGCTCTACAACAATTTCAATTAGCATTATTATGATATTAGTTATAATAATAAGCAGTATAATAGAATATGTATTTTCTATAGTAAATAATATTTACCTACCAACTCATAGAAACATAGATGTAGGAATGATATATTATAATGAACAAGAAGAAACAAATACAGTATTCGAAAATTTTGATAGAATTAAGAGTTTAGATAATATTATAGATTATTCTATTAAAGTAGCATTCAATGGTATAATAAAACAAAATAATAAACAAATTACAATTTGTGCTTATGAAGGAGAAATATATAAGAACTATTTAAAAAACTTAGGATTAACATATGAAAATACAATTGAGTCAGGAATTTTACTTTCTAAAGATCCTTCAGTAAAAGTAGGGGAATTTTTAAATATTGTAATAAAAGGACAAGAATATAAAATTCCAATTATAAAACATACGGACATAAATCCAGACATAGCGATTTTAAATTTAGATAACTCTAAAATGCAAAAAGTAAATAATGATGAAAGATTAATCATATCTACTGATATGGCAAAAAATATTGATATTGATGATGGAAGAAATAGTGGAGTATTTGGACTTTTTTCTATGGACATGAGAATAAATTCAAGTAATCCTAATCAGCTAGAAAATGAAATATTGCAATTTGTTAATTCCGATAAAATAGTAGTACAAAATTATACTAAACGACAAGAAGATGCCCAAAAACTTTCAATTATTATGTCTATATTTTTATATGGATTACTTTTAGTTATATCTTTAATAGGAATAACTAATATTTATAATACAATTACAGCAAGTATGAATCTAAGAAAAAGAGAATTTGAAATTTTAAGAGCAATTGGAATGTCTAATAAACAATTTAATAAAATGTTTTCTTATGAGAGTCTAATATATGGAGTAAAATCTCTATTTTTTGGAATGTTAGTAGGAACAATATTAAGTTATGGCATATATTGTATTGTAAAAACAAATCAAAATATACAATATTATTTCCCATTTATTCAAATATTGATAATGATTATGCTTACTATGATAGCAATATATACATCAATAAAATTAGCATGGAGAACTTATAATGATAAATTCTCATTGGAAGAATAGTTTTTTTACAAAAAATAAGATATATTTTTCCTAATACCAACTAAACAGAATACACAAATCGTCTAAATAATAGAAAGGTTAAGGTGGTATATATGAATAAGAAAATATTAAAAATAATAATTATAGTAATGATTATCTTAGCAATTATAATAGAGATTATGTATTTAATTGATTTAGATAGAATGAAAAATGGAAAAGAAGTTGTATTTAGCACTTGGGGTGCAAAATATGCACCTATAGAGAAAAACATTATAAATGAAAATAAAGAAGAACAAAATACAAATGATGTTGAGAACTACCAAAAATATTCAAAAACAATAGATAATATTAAAATAGAGTTAAGTATTCCAAATGACTGGAAATATGAAGAAACAAAACTAGAAAAAGATTCAAAACATAAATTTGAATTAAAACTTTATAAAAGTTCGAAAAATGATTATGCAATATTAGTTATAAGTAATGATTTATTGGGAGTATGTGGAACAGGTCTTACAACAAAAAGAATAAAATTGAATAATGGACAAGATGCAAGTGCTGGCTATTATGATAATTCAGAAATATGGAGTCATATAGGATTAAAGGAGAAAATTTTTATTTTAAATTATGGTCTAAAAAATATTGAAGCAAATGAAGTATTAGATTTTGTTAAAACAATAAATATTATAAATGACAAAAATAAATAATAACAATAAATTTATTTAAATAAGGATTATTTACAATTTATGTTTCCTTTATAATTATAAAAAAATAGCTATACTAATCATATAGCTATTTTTGGTGAGCCGAAACTTTCTAAATCCGAACACTATTTATTTAGAAAATGGAATTGAGCTAATTATATCATTATAAAAAAAGAAACTCCACTTTTTGTGAGGTACAGCTGAAAGCTGTTTTTACCCTCAATTTTGAACTGCCCTTTAGGATTTAAGTCGGTTAGAACTACGATAAAACTTTCGACTTGAAACACTATTGTAAATTTTATGTTCACTTGCTTATGCAAGAAATATTACAAATATATTATTTTTTTATTACATTATTGTAATATTTTTAATTTTTATAGAAAAAAAGTTGCATTATGATATAATTTATTTTGAATAAATATTTTTAATAAAAGGTGGTTGTGTATGGAAGAAATAAAAAAACTTCGTAGAGAAATACAACAATTAGCAGAACAAATAGAAACAAAAAGAAAAGAAGTTGTAAAACAAAAATTAAAATTTTTATCACAAAATGAAGATGATGTCAATGCTCACTTGACCAAAGAAGAATGGGAATTATTAAAAGGTTTTTTAATAAAACAAGGTGATTGCACATCTGTCAAAATGCAACATTCGTGGTATGATGATATAGATGGATATGATACTAACGATTATGATACAATAATAAGAATAGGAAACAAATACTTAGTTATTCATGATGGTATGGAGCAAGGACAAAAATGTTATGGATTTAGAGTTGATGATAAAATAGATGTAACATATAAAAATCTCCAAAATGGTGAATATAATAGGTCTATTAGCCAATACGATAGTAAAGAATCCTTTATTATTAATGGAATAGATTTTGTTCCTGATTTTGATAATGGTTGGAATGGAATAACACAAGTTATTGGTGGAAAAGGTGAATTAACCAAACCATTAGACATTGATAAGTTGTTTGAAATTGACAAAAGGCAAGAATTTGAAAAAGCATTGTCAAGTGATAATGTAGTTGATTATTTCTTATCAAAAACACCTGAGGAATTAGAAGAACAATTTGGCCCTGAGGTTGCAAGAATGGTAGATTTTGAACAAAATAATTCTCATCATTGTTATAATTTATGGGAACATACTTTGAGAACAGTAGAAGGAGTTACTAGAGATCAGTTAAGACAAGATGATTTTATAAAAATGAGAGTTGCAGCATTCTTCCATGATATCGGTAAACCAGATGTCGCATCATTTAATTCAAAGACAGGTCAACAAGTATTCTATGGTCATGCACAACATTCTGCTGATGTAGCAAAACCTGTATTAGAAAGACTGGGTTATAGCGAAGAAGAAATTGCACAATTAAGTTTTTACATAGCACATCATGATGATTTTATTAGTTATAAATCAGATTTACCTCCATATATGCAACACCATGAATTTGTTAGGCAAATTGATAGAGATACAGTAGCTGAAAAAATAATAGAAAATAAATATGATTTTGAAGCAATGGGATATAACAAAGATCAAATTAGAGCTATTGTTTATACACTTGCACATGGAAAAGAACCAGATTTTAGGACTCAAGATGGTCCTATTTCAATCCCTATTGATATGGAAGAAGTTAAAACAAAAATGATGTCTGGCGAATATAGTCCTTCATATGATGCGACTAAGCATGATTATCACATGTTGTTACAATTATGTATGGCAGATGCAGGGGCTCAAAGTGAAGTGGCAAAAAGAAAATTACCAAACGGAAAAACAGTAATAGATGGCTCTAAAAAAGAAAAATTACAAAATATGTTTAATATTGATATTGCATATAGTGATGCTTATGATAAAGTAGAAGAAATAATACAATTAATTCCAGAGTCAGTAAAAAAAGCAGTTGAACAAAATATAGGTTATTCTTTTGAACAATTTATAAAAGATTCTATACCAAAAGCATTAGGCGAAAAACGACCTGTAGCAGTATGTAAAGATGGAACAGAGTATTCAATTCAAGCATCAAGTTTTCATTATTGTACTCCTCAAGAAGATGGATTAGAGGCTTATGAAGAATATGAGGTAGGTCAAATTACTGATTGGGAAACAGGAAACTTGAAAGAGTTTGCAAAATTCGAAGGTGGAGTTGCAGGATTTGTTCCAGTTGAAGTGATAAAAGAAATTCTAAAATCTCATGGTGGACTAGATAGAGAAAAGATGTTAGAAAGAATAAAAGAGCAAAAGGCTATATATCAACCGAGAGATGATGCTTATGAAAAAATGATTCATGAAGCTAGTGGTGGAAATGAATTCTTAGAAAGAATGTTAAGATATGCAACAAGGCGTGTAGAAGTAAGAGATACAGAGGCAAAGGCAAAACAATTATCCGAAGAATATGAAGAACAATTACCAAAAGATCAACACTCTTTAGATGATAATGATTAAAGTGGGGTGATAGAATTATGATGGATTCAAATAATACAAGTATGGAAATTACTAATAATTATGGTTTTCTATCTAAAATAGTAAAGTTTATAAAAAGTATATTTAAGAAAGATAATGTTAAATATATAACAGAAGGAACAAATGATAATACAAGTAACAGAAATAATAATACTTTTTTTAAATCTATAAAATTTGAACAAGACCCAGAGAAAGCAATGCTATTAAAAATTCAGGATGATTTTGAAAAAATGGGAATTAATAAGGAAAATGCCTATAAACTAACAAAAGATTTGACTAATGCTCAGAAAACAGAATTAGAAAACTTATATAGACAACAAATAAGAAATTACCAAATTAGTATAAACAATTATAAAAATAAGATAATTGATATAAGAAAAAAATTATCACAAACTAATAATTAAGAAAAGCCAAAATAAGATATAAAATTACAAAAAAAATCGCTATCCGGGTTCGGATAGCGATTTTTTGGTGAGCCAGAAGGGATTCGAACCCCCGACCCCAGGCTTAGAAGGCCTGTGCTCTATCCAACTGAGCTACTGACCCATGAACAAATAATATAATAACACGAAAAAGGACTAATGTCAAGAAAAAAATTAACAAAATGCTTGAAATGAAACAGAAAAAATACCAATAAATCCAAAAAGCAAGAATAAAACTCCAGAAACCTTTTGCATAACTTTTTCAGAGATATGTTTATTTAAAAACTTGCCAAAAACAATGGCGATTGAATCACACACAACCATACCTAAAATAGCACCTAAAACAAGTGAAACTTTTGCATTTGGATATTGCACTCCAAGCCCAAGCGAAGCTAAAAATGTTTTGTCTCCAAGTTCGCCTATAATAATTGATAGAGCGATTAAAAGGCAATAGTTGATTTTAAAATTAGTAATTTTATCAATTAGGCTATCTTTTCCATTTGATTGCATAGAAAGAGTTTCTTTTTTAGGCAATAAACTAAAAATCCCCATTAAAATAAAAGATATGTAAGTAACCCATTCTAAAATAGTATGTAAAGTAGCATTTTCTAAAAGCCCAATATGGCTTCCAAATAAAATAGCAATTCCATGACTAAAAAAAGAGCCAATCGCTACACCAAGTAAAATCTTATATGTTTTATCTTTATTAGAAAAGGACAAAACTAAAAGCTGAGTTTTATCGCCCAATTCACTAACAAAAACAATTATAAAAGAAATCAAAAAAGTATATATAAAATTCATATATGCTCCTATTTTTTAAATATTGTAAATATAATAAAGGAGTTATTAAGCCAAGTTTTTTTAAGGTATGGTTTATATATATTCATTAAATGTAAATTCTATGTGAATATTTACTAAAATATTGCATGGTTTGAAAAAATTGTGATAATATACAGTAAGTTAAATTGCAAGAAGGAAGAGGAGGAATTAAAAGTGATAGAGGTAAAAAATGTCACTAAAAAGTACGGAAGTTTTAAAGCTGTTGATGATATTAGCTTTGAAGTAAATGATGGCGAAATCGTTGGCTTCTTAGGTCCTAATGGTGCTGGAAAAAGTACAACGATGAATATGATTACTGGCTTTATTGATACAACAGAAGGCGAAATTATAATAAATGGCAACGACATTTCAAAAAAGCCTAGAAAAGCTAAAAAGCAAATAGGATATATGCCTGAGGGTGTGCCACTTTATAATGATTTAACAGTAAAAGAATTTGTAAACTATATGGCAGAACTAAAACTTGTAAATGCACGTCACAGACAAGAGGAAGCCCAAAAAGTAATAGAAGAAACAGGATTAAAAGAAGTAGAAAATAAATTAATTCGTAATTTATCAAGAGGATATAAACAAAGAGTAGGTTTAGCAGGTGCACTTGTTGGAGATCCAAAAGTTATTATATTAGATGAACCTACTGTGGGGCTAGACCCAAAGCAAATTACAGAAATAAGGGATTTGATTAAAGAACTAGGAAAAAATCATACAGTAATTTTAAGCACTCATATATTGTCAGAAGCAAGTCAAATTTGTGAAAAAGTAATTATTATAAATAAAGGTAAAATTATAGCTGTTGATACACCTGAAAACTTAGAGAAGAAGGTTATAAAAGGTAATGCAATTTTAATTACTGTAGAAGATCCAAAAAATAATATGGAAAATTTAAAAGAAAAAGTGCCAGATATATTGGATATTAAATTGGAAAAGCAAATAGAAGATGGTACGAAACAATATTTAATTACATCTAAAAAAGATAGTGATATAAGAAAGCAATTATTTGAAATTTTACCAAAAGAAGATATTGTTATATTTGAACTTAAGAAAGTAGAAGCAACCTTAGAAGAAGCGTTTATAAAATTAATAGAAAACAATAAAGGAGGGGAAGAATAATGTGGGCAGTATATAAAAAAGAATTAAGAAATTATTTCTTATCTCCAATTGGATATGTTGCAATAGGTGTATTTTTAATTGTTTTTAGTTTGATTTTTTATGTTACAAACATTAGCATAGGTGCTTATGATATGGGAAATTTGTATTATAATACTGCTCTTTTAGGTTTGCTTGTAATTGTTCCTCTTCTTACAATGATAATGTTTTCAGAAGAAAGAAAAACAGGAACAGAGCAGTTATTATTAACATCTCCAAGAAGTATTACTGGAATTATATTTGGAAAATTTTTTGCAGCAGTTACACTAATTGTTATTACTTTAATATTTTCTTTATCATACTACATAGTTTTATGCTTCTTTAAAGCACCTAATTTATTACCAACATTAGCTATGATATTTGGATTTTTGCTAGTAGCATCAGCTGCTATTGCGATGGGAATGTTCGTTTCAAGCATAACAGAAAATCAAGTAATTGCGGCAATTATTACTATAGTAGCACTAATTATTCCAAGCTTTACAGGTCTTTTGCCTTTTATAGATTTGATGAATAACTATCAAAAATTCCCTGCAGGGATTATTTCATTATCAGAAGTAATTAACCTATTAGCCTATGCAGTTATGTTTATTTTATTTACTATAATTATAATGCAAAGAAGAAAATCAGTAAAATAAAGGAGAGAAACATGGAAGAAAAAATCTTAACAATTATAAAAAAGAAATGGCTAAGAAGTATTGTACTTACTATTATATTATTTGCAATTATAATAGCAGGCTATCTAGGAATACTTTATGCTACACAAACATTAAATTTGCCAGACCTTGATTGTACAGCGGAAAAACTTTATTCTATTTCACAGGCAACTGAAGACAGAGTTCAAAAAATTGATAAAGAAGTAGTAATTTATATTTATAATATGTATGATTATATAAATGATTTTGCAAGAAAATATAATCAAATAAATAAAAATATAAAAGTAGAAGAGCTTACAGATTTATCGTCAAAAGCTAGTTGGAAAACTACTTATGGGGTAGATAGTGATGATTCATTCATTATGATTTCTTCTGGTGATAAAGAAAAAATGCTAACACAAAGTGATTTATACACAATAGATTATAGCACATATCAAGAAATTGATACTACTGAAGAAGCATTTACAAATGCAATTTTAGATGTTGTTACAAATGTAAAACCTAAAATATATTTCTTAGAAGGTCATAATTTATATGATAATAGTTATTTTTATGATTTTGAGGAAGCTTTAACAAGTGAACTAAATGAAGTAGAACATTTAAATTTACTAACTGAAGCGATCATTCCTGAAGATTGTAAAATGATAATAATTACAACATTAAAAAATGACATTAATAAAAAAGAAAGTGATGTATTATTAGAATATGTTAAAAAAGGTGGAGACCTTCTACTATTAATTGACCCTAATTTAAATCAAATAAAGACACCTAACTTTAATAAAATATTAGATGAGTATGGATGTAGTGTAGATGAAGGCTTTATTTTAGAAGCAGATACTAGTAAAATGCTAGCAGGGTCATCAAATCTTGTAGTTTCACAAATAAATTCAACTTCTAAAATTGTAAAAAATATCAATATGGATATAAATTTGTGTACAATGCTTCCAGGAAGAATAAATATAGCTTCTAGTGAAGAATTAGAAAAAAAGAAAGTAACAGCCGAAGTTTTAGCAACAGTAAGCGACAAGGCCTTTTATAGAGAAGATTTAAATGAAGAAAGTTTATCTAGGGTAAAAAGCGATAAAGATGCAGCTGGAGCTACAATTGCAGCATCATTTGTAAAAGAAATTGATGAAAATAGTAGTTCAAAAATGATTATTATTGCAAACACAGTATGTTCAACGAGTATACAACCATTAGGAAATAACTACAATACAATATTTAAATTATACAATAATGAAGATATTTTGATAAATTCAGTTTCATATTTGACAGATAGAGAAGAAAACATTACAATTCGTAAGAATGTAGAAACAGTTACTACATATGATATGACAGCTCAAGAATTGTACATTGTTTTAACAATTATACTTGCTATACCTATTATAATTATTATTTTTGGAATAGTTATATGGATTATTAGAAGAAGAAAAAAATAATTTAAGTTATGAAAATGCAAAGTCTCTCATACTTTAAGTAGAGGGGCTTTTTTTATTGTAAAAAATAAGGCTTTAGGATACTCACACACAATCTTTGATTGTGATGGCGGGTGAGGTTCTTATTGTGAAAAAATAATTATACAAAAGCTTTTACTTAACTTTTATATTGGATGAGAGGTATTTGAATGAAAGAAATTACAAAAATAACATTTGTTATAATAGGAACAATGATAGGAGCAGGCTTTGCATCTGGGCAAGAAATTCAAATATTTTTTAATCAATATGGCTTAAACGGAATTTTAGGATTATTAATTTCCTTTTCATTAACAGGGCTAATAATTTATAAAGTATTTAAATTAGTAAAAAGCAAAAACATAACTAATTATCAAGAGCTTTTAGAAATAGAAAGCAAAAATAAAAAAGTAAATTATTTTATAAAAATAATAGTAGAACTATTTTTGCTAATTTCATTTTATGTAATGATAGCAGGATTTTGTGCATATTTTAAGGAAGTATGGAAAATACCAATTATAATATCTGCAATTTTTGCATCAATCCTATGCTATTTTGTATTTCATAAAAATTTAAAAGGAGTTATTTCAATAAATACAATTTTAATACCATTACTAATAGGATTTATATTTTTTTTAGGAATAAAAAATATCCCATTTACTGCAAAATATATTGAAAGTGGAAATCTATATATTACTGTAGGAAAAGTGCCATTTTCTTGGCTAATTAGCAGTATATTATATGCAAGTTACAATAGTATTGTACTAATTCCAATGTTAATAGAATTGGCAGTATATATGAAAAAAAGTTCAAACATAAAAAAAATAAGTGTTCTATCAGCTATATTGTTAGCGGGATTAGGAGTCTTTATATTCAATTTATTACTAAGAGGAGAAAATTACACAAAAGGGTTAGAACTTCCAATGCTTCAAATAGTTAAAGAATTTGGAAGAAATTATATACTAGTGTATGGAGGAGTGATAATATCAGCAATATTTACATCTGCAATATCTGCAGGGTATGAATTTTTAAAAGGAAGCTTAGATAAATCACAAAAAAGATATAGCAAAATGGTTATATTGCTTTGTGTATCTTCAATATTTACTGCACATATTGGATTTGCAAAACTAGTTAGTGTACTATATCCAATTTTTGGAGTATTGGGGCTTTTCCAAATTATTTGTTTACTTAGAATAAACGAAAAATATTGATAATATAAAATTTAAATTCAAAATTAAAAATAATTATTATTTAAGCAATGAAAATCTTATTATAAAAAGTAAAAAAATTATTCATAAAATTAGTAAACTAAAATAATAAAACACATTGATTTTGAAATTATATAAAATTATAACTAAAAGGAAACTAAGTATTGAAAAAAAGTAAGAAAACTGATATAAATAAAGTATGAAAATATTAAAAATTAGTCTAAGAAATTTTAGGGTTTAATATATTTGTAACAAGATTTCTAGTATTCATGAAAATGGTAAATGGAAAACGAAGAAATTTTAAAGGTTAATATATTTGTAACAAGCTTGAAAGGAACAAAAGTAAAAATGGGAAAAGTAGTAAACATGCAAAATAAAAAGCTAAATCATAGAAAAGTAATTATAACATCTATTATTACTGTATTAGTATTAGCATGTATTATAATTGCAGTAATTTATAACTCTAATAAGGGTTTTAGAGACTTTATGGACAAATATATTTTCCTAAAAAATGTGTCAGAAGAAAATTTACCTATAATTGAATTAGATTATAGTTCAAATAAAAATGTAATTCCATATGGAAAATATATCTGTATTCTAGCAGACAACACATTAACACAATATAATTCACTAGGCAAACAAGAAAAACAAGTAAAAATTGAAATAACCAATCCAATATATGATATAAACGGAAAATATCTTGTAATTGGAGAAAAAAACAATCAAAAAATATATTTACTAAATGGAGACCATATAGTTTGGGAAGGTAGTATAGAAGGAAATTTAAGTAAAATATCAGTAAATAAAAACGGTTATGTAAGTGCAATTGTTACAGGAACAACATATAAATCAGTAATAGTTGCATTTGATGAAAAAGGAAATGAATTATTAAAATCTTATTCATCTAAAACTATAGCAGTTGACTCATGTATTTCGCCAGATAACAATAATTTAGCATATGCTGAAGTAAGCACATCGGGAACTACTATACAATCCAAAATTAAAGTAATATCAACTGCAGAAACTGAACCAAAATTTACATATACGGCAAATCAAGGTAGCTTAATAATGAAATTAAAATATATAGATAAAAATCAATTATTATGTATGTATGATGACAGTATTCATGTTATGAAGGATGATCAAGATACAGAAATTATGAAATTAAATGAAAATGGAAAGCAAATTAACTTTGCAGATATAAACTTAGATAATTTTGCATTTCGCTCATATGAACAATCTACTGGATTATTTAAAGCTGACACTATTGTAGAAATGAAAAGTACAAGCGGGCAAAAAGAATCAATTTATAGAACAGAAGATGTAGCAAAAACCATGAAAAGTTATGGAAATGTTATAGCATTAAATTTAGGAGCAGAAGTAGAATTTATAAACACAAGTGGATGGCTAATCAAACGCTACATATCTTCACAAGTAATAATGGATATTGTGATTTGCGATGGCACAGCTGGAATAATTTATAGAGATAAAATTGAGCTTATTACATTATAAAATAAAATATATGGAGGTAAAAATATGGGAATAGTTATTGATCTTATTATATTAGCAATTGTGCTATTATGCATAATAATGGGATATGTAAAAGGATTAACAGGAAGTTTATTAAAAATTGTTTCATTTGTACTTGCAATAGTAATTGCATTTGTATTATTTAAACCAGTATCTAGTTTTATAATAAATAATACTAATTGGGATGAAAATCTAGAGCAATCTATTAGACAAATGGTATTAGATGACCACAATTCACAAAATGTGCAGAATTCAAATGAAAATGATAAAGAAAATGGTCAAAATAATGGAACAAATTCTAACCAAAGTGATAATGAAAAAAGCACTAGTATGCCATCAATAATTGTAAATTATATCAATGATGCAATAGAAAAAGCAGGAGAAGATGCAAAAGAAAGCATAGTAGATTCAACAGCAAGAGAAGTAGCAGAAACAATAATAAATGGTGGAGTAATTCTTACATTATTTATAGTAGCAAGAATTGTACTAATATTTGTAAAAGGACTTGCAAAACTTATAACAAAGCTACCTATTATCAAACAATTTGATAAAGCAGGAGGAATAATATTCGGATTAGTACAATCAGTTGTAATAATTTATGTACTTCTAGCACTTATATCATTCATTAGCCCAATGCTTACTGGAACACCAATAATACAAGGAATACAAGAATCTTATGTTGGATCTGCATTATACAATAATAATTTATTGCTAAAAATAATATTCTAGTAATGAAAAAATTATTAAGTACAATCTTAATGCAAGATTCAAAATAGTAAATTATAAATGTATAAAAATATATGTAAATTGTAAAAAGTATGTGAAAATGTTGTCAACTAAAGAAAAATCTGGTATACTAAATAACAAATGAAAATAGAAATAGGTGAAATAAATTGAAAAAAGAAGACAAATACGAAAATAAAAAAGAAGTTGAAAACAAAAAAGGAAAAAATAAGAAAAAGAAAAAAAGAGGAGTTGCTAAAAAAATCCTGTTATTTCTGCTACTTGTTATATTAGTAACAATAGGAATTTTAGCATATAAAGTACATCAAAATGGTGGAGGATTAAGTGGACTATTAGCAACAGCAATTGGTCATAACCAAGAAACACGTAAGAATTTGCCAAAAATGTATTGCCTATTATTAGGGAAAAGTCTAGAGTTAACAGATACAATTATTGTTGCAGAATATGATCCACAGTATCAACAAGCATCAATGTTATCAATTCCTAGAGATACATTTGTTGGAACTAGTAGAAGTACAGCAACACCATCAGATAAAATAAACTCAATCTATTGTTATAGTCCAGAAAAACTTTTAAGAAAGGTAAATGAGTTAACAGGTCTTAATATTAAATATTATCTAACTGTAGATACATCAGCATTTAGAGAAATAGTAGATGCAGTAGGTGGAGTTACATTTAATGTTCCAATAGATATGAAATATGATTCAAACAAGCAAAAGTTACATATAAATTTAAAAGCTGGTGAGCAATTATTAGATGGTGATAAAGCAGAACAATTAGTAAGATTTAGACATAACAATGATGGATCTACATATCCATATTCATATGGAATGGAAGACTTAGGAAGAATGAAAACTCAAAGAGAGTTTTTGAAAGCCTTAGCAAAGAAAACCTTAAGTTTTGAGAATATTTTTAAAATAAATGAATTCCTTGATATTGCAAAAAAATATGTAGAAACTAATATGGACTTTGATGCTATAAAAGATTATATTCCATATGCAGTAGACTTTAAATTAGAAGATTTACAAGCACAACATTTACCAGGCACTCCTGAGTATGCAAATACATATTCTTTCTATTTTGCAGATGAGGCAGAAACTGCAGAAATAATAGATAAATTTTTCTTAAACCCTGTAATAGAAGATAATGTTGATACAAGTGAAATAGATACATCAGGGATTGAAAAAGATAAAATAAAAGTAGAAATTTTAAATGGAAGTAACAGCGTTGCAAAATTAGAAAGAATAAAAAAGAGAATTGAAAAAGCAGGATATACAATACAAAAAACGTCAGACATAGCTATTACTGAAAGAACTGTTATAATAAATAGGGGAGATATAGCAGAAGCGGCACAGGAAGAACTAAAACTTTTAGCAGAAGCAAAAACATTATCATCTGGAGAAAAAACAGAAGTTGATGTTACAATTATAATTGGAAGCACGGACAAATAAGATATTTATATAAAACAAGTATAAATGTAAAGTTGATAAAAATATAAGCTAAATAAATATTGAAAAATATGATTATCAAAAGAGTATTAAATAAAAAGCATTTAAATAAATAAGGGGGCAAAACCATTAGTTATGGTATATGCTCCCTTTATATATTATTAAAAATTATTTAAATTTGTAAAACGAAAATGCCCTCCGAGAATGTTTTCCTTTATGTTTTTTAGCATATTTGCTTCTCTTTTTAGAACTGCTAGTATTAGTATTATTTGTAGTTTTGTTAGTGTCAGTTTTACTATTATTACGACTATTGTTAATATTAATGATATCTATATCATTGTTATTACTTTTGATATTGGTATTGTTTTTATTATTACTATTATTATCGCTTCTGCTAATTATATTGTTGTTAATACTACTATTATTAATTATATTGCTGTTGTTATTATTACTAATTAGATTGCTATTAATGTTACTATTGTTAATTAGACTGCTGTTATTGTTAATTTCATTAGCCTTACTGTTAGTACTATTTCTATTATTTTTATTACTATTACTACTATTATTTCTTTTTACTTTAGATTTCTTCTTTTTTGCACTTTTTTTCTTGTAATTAGGTTTTCTTTTAGGAGTCTTTATTAGCATAAAAATCAAATAAAGTGTAACAAGAATTAGCACAATTCTAATTAAAAGTGACATTATACCAGAAGCAATAACTGAACTTCCAGCAATTAATTCAGAAGAATAAGTTTCACCATCAACATTATATGTAATTTTTCCTATAACACTATTTACAGAAATAGGAGCTTTTAAATCATCATTAATTATTATCTCAGGTGTAAGTTCGTTAACATCATCATTTTTACACAAAATAGAAATTTGATCTTTAACTAAAACATTTAAATTCCTTGTATCCTTAGTTGCACCCTTAACTTTAATTTGCTTCAAAACACTATTTTCTTCATGAAGAACTTTAGAAGAATAATTTTCAAAAGCATAATTAAAAAGTGTTTTACAATCTAAATATCTTTGGCTAAGACCATCTGAAGTAGATTCTCCACCAAGAATAACAACAATCATCTCCATATTATCTTTACTAGCACCAGCAACAATGCAAGAACCAGCATCACTAGTATAACCAGTTTTTATACCAATCGTATATGGGTAATAATAATTATCTTTGGAAGAACTATGATTTTCACGCAACAAATCATTTGTTGTAACAAAAGAACGATCAGTTTTATCATATTTATTAGTTGCAGGTAAAGTATAAGTTGTTTTCTTCACAATTTCTCTAAAAGTAGGATTTTGCATAGCATATCTACCCATCAAAGCTAAATCATAAGCAGTTGAAACATGTTCTTTATTATGAACTCCATTAGGATTTACAAAATGGGTATTTAAACAGCCAATTTCCTTAGCTTTTTCATTCATCAAATTTGCAAACTCTTCAACACTACCAGAAATATGTTCTGCAAGCACATTCGCAGCATCATTCGCAGAAGGAATTAAAAGAACATTTAGTAAATTTTCTATTGTAAGTTCTTCTCCTTCTTTCAAACTGGCATGAGTGTAACCAGCAGGAACTGAAAAAACAGCATTATGACTAACGGTTGCAACATCTGATAATTTACAATTTTCAAGAGTTAAAATAGCAGTCATAATCTTTGTGGTGCTAGCAGGAAATCTTACATCAGCAGAATTCTTTTCATACAAAACCTTTCCCGTCTTTGAATCCATTAAAATACATGCAGGAGAATATGTAGTAATATCTGGAATTGAACTATTAGTATCAGGTGTATTATTTGCTAAATTCTGTCCGTTAGATACATTACTAGCATCTGCAACAAAAGAAAAAGAACAAATAAAAAATTCACAAAATAAAACCAAAATAAATAACAATAAAAAAATTTTTAACTTTTTCATATAAATCTCCTATAAAAGTTATTCTATTATATCGCAAAAATCAAATAATTTCAAGGGTTATAAGGAAAGTTAGAAAATAATATGAAAAAATAATAAAATATTAAAAATAAAAAATTAAAAAAGGAAAGAAGGATTAATAAAATGATAAAAAAATTAACATCAAAACAAAGAATAATTTTAGGGGTTGTAATAGGTATTATCGCTATATTCGTAGCTGTTATAACAATATATTTATTTAATATTTCAGAAGAAGAAAATATAAGCACTATATTACTAGATGAGAATTTAGATGAAAGCAATCTAGATGAAAGTAATTTAAATGGAAACAAGTTAAGTGAAAGTAATTTAGATGGAAGTAATTTGAGTGAAAGTGGCTTAGGATTTAACGATGTAAATAATGAAGAAAATAGTGATATAAATAATTTAGATAAAAACAATAGTTCAAACGATACAAATTTAAATAGTACAAACGAAAACGGAGAAAATTCGAATGATATGAATGGTAATCAAATCCCAGAAGAAGAAAGAATAGTAGTGCATATTATGGGAGAAGTAAAAAAGACAGGAATAATCTATTTAAGGAAAGGCGCAAGAATAGCAGATGCAATTAAGGTAGCAGGAGGAGTTACAAAAGAAGCAGATATAGACGCAGTAAATTTAGCATATGTATTGCAAGACGGACAAAAAATCAACATACCAAATAAAAAAGATAAAGAAAAAAATGGAAATAATGTGTATATCACAAGCGAAAGTGGAAATAATGTTATCATAGAAGACAATAGCCAATCAAAAGGAGTGAATAAAAAAGTGAATATAAATGAAGCAAGTCAAAGCGATTTAGAAACATTGCCAGGAATAGGACCATCAATTGCTAGCAGAATTATAGAGTACAGAGAGCAAAATGGAAAATTCAGCAAGATAGAAGATTTGCAAAATGTTAAAGGAATAGGAGACGCAAAGTATAATCGAATAAAAGATAGTATAACAGTTAAATAATTTAGGTCTATAAAATAAATGCTAAAAATAGGATTCAAATTTAAAATCTCTATTTGACATTCAATTTTGACGAAGTGAAGTTTTTAAAAATTCTATAAAGCTTATATAAAGCTGTTCTATTTTGCTACTTTTTGAATAAAATGTATTGACAATAAGCCTCAAAAGAAGTATACTAATAGAGCAGTTACATATCGCGGGGTGGAGCAGTTGGCAGCTCGTCGGGCTCATAACGCAAGTGCAATTAGAAATACTATATATCATAAAACTATTGAAAATACTCAAAAACATTGAAATATATGAATTTTATCAAATTTTTTAAAAACCCTTTTAACTTGATTTAAATTTAATAAAAATTAAAGAAAATTTTTTAATAAAGGGACATTAAAGGGATAAAAAAAAGTATAACATTTAATTAAATATCGCGGGGTGGAGCAGTTGGCAGCTCGCAGGGCTCATAACCCTGAGGTCGGTGGTTCGAATCCACCCCCCGCAACCATTTCGGAAGTTCTTGCCATAAGGGATGTCCCTTTAAGCAAATTTTATAAAGGATTTTACTAGAAATAGTAAAGTCCTTTTTATTACATTTTAAGGAGATGATAAAAGATGGTACAATTCATTTTAGGTTTAATTATTGGGGCCAACTTAGGTCTCTTTTTTTATGCTTCATTAGTACTTGCAAAAGATGCAGATAAAGATATTGAAGAAGAAAGGAGAGAATTGTGAATGAAGAAAATAAAATCAATTATTATGCTATCATACCGGCTACAGTTAGATATGATAAAGAATTAAAGCCAGCAGAAAAACTGCTATATGGTGAGATTACTTCATTATCTAATCAAAACGGGTATTGCTATGCACAAAATAAATACTTTGCCGAACTATATAATGTTACAAATGGTACAGTAAGCAAATGGTTATCACATTTACAGAAATTGAACTATATAAAGATAGAAATAAAAAGAAATGAAAAGCAAGAAATAATTGCAAGACATATCTATATTATGGACATACCCTATGGTCAAAAAAAACCATACCCCTATGGTCAAAAATATCAATACCCTATGGTCAAAAATGACATAGAGAATATTATAAATAATAATATAGATGATTTATTTAATTTAATTATAGATAATAGTAGTGAAATTCCAAGAGATTTTTATTTAGTTTTAGAAAATCTGGAATTTGTATATACAATTGATATTTTAAACAGAATGCAAGAAGATAAAATTCAAATATTAAAAAATATTATCTATGTACTATTTGAAATATATAATAGTCAATTTAGAGTAATATTATCAAAAGTAGAGAGAAAAACATTGATTAACCTATATTTAATTGCAGAGGAACATATACCAGAAGACTTATTAAATTATTATAAAAAATCAATTATTAATAAATATACTTAAAATATAAGGAGAAATAACATGATTAACACTTATATGAATAATTTTGAAAATATAATATCTTCTATACTTTTTTTAAGTTTTAAAATAATTGTAATTGTACTTATTCTACTACTTATATTATCTTTAATATTACTTGCAATAGGCTGTTTAATAAAATCTCAAAAGTTAAAGTCAAAGTTTTTAATAGTTGTACCAAGTTTAGTATTAGTAAATATATTATTGTTAGTCTTACCTTTAATTTTTGTGCATTTAAAAAACATAATTTGAAAAATATAGTGTAATTATATTGCCTTTAAAATTAAAAATAGGAGCTGATAAAAAATGAAAAAAGTAAAAGAAAAAGTAATTAAAGTATTATCAATATTAAGTTTAACTATCACTTGGATAGTAATAAAAACAAATACAGTTTTTGCAACAGGAATTGGAACAGCAGAGGTTCAAACTGCAACAGAAAATATAAAAAGAGTAATTACAAGTATTGCTATGCCTTTACGGTGGCGTACTAATCTTCGCAAGTATTGTAGTTGCAGCTATAAAAATGATAGCTAATGCCAATAATCCTCAAAAAAGAGCAGAAAGTATAGGTAGCCTTGCTTGGATATGTGGTGGTGGTGTAGTGTTAGGTGCATCTCTTATAATCGCAGGAATAATCATAAATATAGCAACAAACAATACTGGTAGTTTATTAGGAAGTTAAGAGGTGAACGATATGAGAATATTTAGAGTACCTTTTGATATAAAAAGAGAAGAAAAAATCTTTGGTGGTTATTTAAGTTTAAGACAAGTTATTTATTTAATGCTGTCTGCATCTAGTTTTTTAATATTTATTACAGCTATACCAAAGATAATTAAAATTGCATTGGTTTCAATAATTTGTATATTATTTTTATTATGTGCTTTCCTAAAAATTTCAGAGCAAAACTTTGATAAATTGCTTTTTTATTGGCTTAAATATATATTTCGTGAAAAAAATTTTATATATGAGAGGTGCAACAAATGGGAATAATGATAATTTTTTTAATACTAAGCATAGTATTAGTCATAGTAACAGCAATATATCTTAAATTTAATAATGAAAAAGTTAATATGAATTTAAAAACAAATAATGAAGAAAAGCCAAAGAATAATAGAAAGACCAAAAAGCAATTATCAGATATTTTACAAATTAAGTTTATAAAAGATATGATTTATTTAAAAAATAGATATTCAAAGGTATTAGAACTAGGAAGTATAGACTATAATATGCTTTCAGAACAAGAGCAAGAAAACATCGAAAATATTTTGATGCAAACAGCACTTTCTGTGAATTATCCACTACAACTATTCTCTACTACAGAATTTATTGATACAAGCAAAATAGTAAATACAATGAAGAAAAATGAAAGTAAAAATTTACAGGTTCAAGAGTATAAAAATGCTATGATAAACTATTTAGAAAATTTGGAGGAAAATCGTTCAATATCAATTATAAAAAACTATGCAATTATTAGTTATGATGGAAATTTAAAAGAAGCAGAAAATGAATTAAATAGAAAAATAGTATCATTAAAAAATAGTCTTCTTAGAGCAAAAATATCTTGTAAAGTACTTAATGAAAGTGAAATATATAACTTAATTTATAGAGAATTGAATAAAAATTCATTTTATAAAATAGATAATTTAGATATAAAGGGGGAAAATTTATATGTTAGCAAAAAAGAAAAAAATTAATAAAGAAGAAATAAACATATTAAATAATATACCAACAATATCGGATGCTATACTTCCTGATACACTACAAGAAAGAAAAGATAGTTTATGTTTAGGTTATAATAAATATTGCAGAACTTTTGTTATAACAATATATCCAGAGCAAACATGGATAGGTTGGTTAGATGACTTATATTATATAAAAAATATAAATATTTCGATTAAAATTGAAGCAGTTAGCAATAATTCAGTTACAAGTCAATTAACAAAAAAATTAGTACAAGCCCAAAGTGAATATGCAACTTATTCGAGACAGGGAAATATATTACATTTGCCAGAGTTAGAAAAACAGATAAGTGATTTAGAAGAATTAAGAATGTTAGTGCAAACTAATCAAGATAGATTATTTTTCGCAACAATATTTATTATGCTTAATGCAGAGAGTTTAGATGAATTAAATGAAAATACAAAATTATTAGAAGCTGAATTAAGCAAAAAAGCAACAATGATAAGAACTTTAACATTTAGACAGATAGAGGGACTAAAAGAAATATTACCAATAGGAGAAAGACCTATACAAAATTATGAAAGAAATATGGTAACTGGTGGAATATCAACTTTATTTCCTATATCTAATCCAAATTTAACACATGATAGTGGAATTTTCATAGGAAAAAATTTTCATACAAATACTCCAGTTTATATAGATACCTTTATTGGTCCACCTACTTTACCAAATCCACACATATTTATATGTGGCACAAGTGGTAGTGGGAAAAGTGTTGCTTTAAAAACTCTAGCAGCTAGAAATATAGCAACTACAGGATGTGGGGCTTTTTTTATAGATATAGAGGGAGAATATACTAAACTTACAAAAATGTTAGGTGGCAAAGTAATAAAAATTAGACAACGGAGAAAGCGCAGGAATAAATCCATTTGAATTAGAGCCAGATGTTAGAGGCAATAAACCATTTTTAAATATATTAGATAAAGTGGCAGAAATAAGAGCTTTACTTGCAACTATTTGTAGAAATTTTATGGGAAGACCATTAAATGCAACAGAAATGACAGAAGTAGAAATTATTGTTAATCAACTATATTCAGAAAGACGGAATTACAAGTGATATCAATTCACTTTTTGAAATAAAAGGTAGAAAACTTAATAATGGAAAATACATAAAAGAAAAAGTAGCTAAAAAGATGCCAACACTAAGCGATTTTCAAAGAAAACTAAAAGAAAGAAATAATTGTGTAGAGCTTGCTCAACTATTAGTAGTATTTCTTAAAGGAAATTCATTAGGAATTTTTGATTGCGAATCTCAAATTACATCAAATGCAGATATAATTAGCTTTGATATGAGTGAAATTAAAGATGAATTTACAAAACTATATGCATCATTTGTAATATTAACTTGGATTTGGCAAAAGTATATATTGAAAAATAAAGAAAAGAAAAAAATTATTGTATGTGATGAAGCTTGGTTATTTTTACAATTTAAAGAGTCTGCCGATTTTTTAGTGAATATTGCTCGTAGAGGTCGTAAATATAATGTACCACTAATTATAGCTAGTCAATTTATAGATGAGTTTTTAAATTGTGAAGAACGGAAAAACGATAATAAATATATGCTCAACAAGATATATATTTAAACAAAGTCCAGGTAGTGTAGATGATGTTGTAGAATTTTTTAATTTATCTGAAGGAACGAAAGAATTTCTAACAACAGCAAGTCCCGGAGAATGTATAATTAGTTTAGATAATAATGTTACAACCATTAAATTTATTGTAACAAATTTTGAAAAGAAATATGTTTTCACATAAAAGATAAGGCAATCAGGAGGCGATAAAATTGAAAAAAATTTTTAAAAGTTTTGTAATTGTTATTACAATTCTTTTTTTATTATGTCCAACTTTTTCTTTTGCAAGTGATGTAAATTTAAAAGAACAAATAAAAAAAGAAGATGGATCTTTATTTGAAAAAATAATAGCTGAATGTATTGGTGGAATTGCACAAACAGTTTTTGATTTTACAACAGGAAAAGAAGCTAATGTAGGATTTAAAGACTATGATACTTTGATATTTAATGATAACTTAGAAAATGATAGTTTATCACCATTTACAGAAGAATTATGGAATAAAACAATGAATTGGTATAAAGTTTTTAGCATTATTTCTGGAAGTTTAATTTTGATTGCAGTATTTATTTTAGCATATAAAATTATGTATGCCGGTATGAATACAGCTAAAAAGAATGAAGCAAAAGAAAGTCTAATGAGATTATGTTTTGGTGGTATAGCAATAGCTCTTGGACCAATGTTTATTAGATTTTTGATATTTATTAACAATAGTTTAGTACATTTGTTAATAACAGCTTTAAATAGTGGGTCATTAGAGGGCACACTTGGAAATAGTATGCTAACTTCAATAAAGACAGGAAATGCAATAACGACAGCTTTAGTAATTGCAATGTTTATTTATCTTTTTGTGAAGTTAAATATTAAATTCATTATTAGGCAATTTACAATTATTATTTTTACAATATTTACACCAGTTGCTACTGGCTTATGGATAGTAAACAAAAATGTAACTGCGGCAAGTATTTGGGCTGGTCAAATTATAATGAACATTTTTATGCAATTTATTTATTGTTTTCTATTTTTAGTTTATTTAGCTTTTCTTCCAAGTGGTGGAGGTTGGGCTGTAAGCTTAATTTGGGCTATGATGATACTTCCTATTGCAGATACTTTAATGAACTGCTTACAAAACCTAACAAGTAGAATTGCTGGTCTTGATAATGAGCAAATGACAGGTAGAGTAATGGGAATGAGCGCTATGTTAGGATTTGGCTTGGGTGCAATAAAAGAACAATTCAAAAGCTCAAACGCAAGTAGCAATTCAAATGATAATTCAAGTAATGGTGGAGGTTTAAAAGGATTTGTAAGTAGAGCAAAATCAGTTATAAATCCTGAAATAAATCTAAGTAATGAAAAAGATTATAACGGAAATATAAATCCTATTAGAAATGTAATGCAAAAAGAAAATAAAACAGTATCTAAAATTAATGAAGATAATAAAATAAACAGAAATAAATCTAATCTAGGTTCTATTGCTAGTAAAGCTGTAAAAACAGGTTTTAATGTAGGAAAAGCATATCTTAATGTTGGTGCTAGCATGGCAGAAGGAGATTTTTCAAAAATATCTTACAATAAAGAAAAAAATAATAAGTTTAAAAGTAATATTTACAACAAAGAATTTGCCAATAAAATAGCAAGTAATAATGAAATAAAGAAAATAGGTGATGAAAATGAACCTAGTGGATAAAGCAAAAAATAAGGTAAAAGATAAACTAAAAAATAAGACTAAGAAAATAGCATTTAAAGTGTTAAAGCCATTTTTGCCATTTATCATTATTATTCTAGGGCTATTTTTTGCTATTTGTACTATTATTGATGCAGTATTTGTGCAAGAAGTTCAAAGTGATAATTCTTCAATGTCTGCAGTTCAAGTAGAATTAAAAAATAAATGTATAGAAAAGGCAAAATACCTAAATACATCTGATAATTATATTGATGATACATTAACAAATTATTTATTAGATGTATCTGATAGAGAGATGCAAAAAGAAGTAGAATGGTCGCATTTATATGCAATTATGGCTTTTCAAAATATGGCAAATAATAGAGAAATGGACGAAAATCTCTTAAATGAAGTTGCAGAAAGTTTTAAAAGTACATTTAAGTATGAAAAAAATATTATAAAAACGGAAACTACAACTGAAGATGAAGAAGGGAACAAACAAGTCTCTACTAGTGAGCAAATACAATATTTACTAATAGAAAGTGATAGCATAGTAGGACATTATAAATATTACTACGAAGAAAAAATAACAGAAGAAGATAATGTAAAAACAACTAAAAAGGTGTTTACACATGAAGAATTAATTGGAGAAAAGTATATAAGATTAAAAGAATATCTAATAAATAAATTAAATATCAAAGAAAGTGATATTGATACAAATATGCAAATTATTATTCAAACTGCAAATGGATATTCAGAGGGTAGTGCAAATATAAATTGGCTTGGTTCTTCTAGTACAGAAATTATAGAGGGAGAAGGACTTATTCCAACTGGAATGTTTGTGTGGCCAATACCTGGATATACAACGATAACTTCTCATTTTGGAATGAGAGTACATCCAATTAGTCGGTGCATATAAATTGCATAGGGGAACAGATGTAGGAGCACCAATTCGGTGCTAATTTTGTGGCTATGGCAGACGGAAAAGTATTAACTGCTACATATAACAGTAGTTATGGAAATATGGTTATGATAGACCACCGGAAATGGTATAGTAACACTTTATGCACATGGTAGTGAACTATTAGTAAAAACAAATCAAGAAGTGGTACAAGGACAAGCAGTTTTAAAAGTAGGTTCTACAGGGGATTCTACAGGACCCCATGCACATTTTGAAGTAAGGATAAATGGAAATTTTACTAATCCAGAAGATTACTTTAAAGGAGGTGATTTATAAATATATTTTAGAAAGAAAGGAGGTAAGAAAGGTGAGAAACAAGAAAGCATTAAAAATAATACTAATTATAGGAATTATTTTAATAGTATGCTTAATGAGTGTTATGTTTTTTCTATGGTATCAAAGAGTGAAAGATATTAATGACATTTATAATAATTATGAAGAAAATACTATACAAAATAGATTATTAGAAGATATAAATGTTGAAAATGCAGAAAATACAGAAAATGATACATTAATGGAAATTAAAAATGGCGAAAATGTACTAGGAATTATTAAAATAGATAAAATAAGCTATGAAGGACTTGTTTATGATGGAACTTCATTAGATACTTTATCAAAAGGTGTAGGACATTTTGAAAGTTCTCCATACTTCGAGGGAAATGTATGTTTAGCAGCTCATAATACAATAAATCAGTGGTCAAAACTATATACTGTAGAAGTAGGAGACAAAATAACCTATACAAGTTTTCTAGGAACTAAAGAATATGAAATATCAAAGGTAACTGAAATAGAAGAAACTGATTGGTCAATGCTCGAAGAAACATCAGACAATCGAATAACACTTATAACTTGCGTAAGAGGAAAGCCATCTCAAAGACTTTGTGTTCAAGGGTTAGAAATAAAATAAAAAAATTTTTTTTTCAGTATTGTCAAAATTATATTTAAGGTGTTATCCTATATATTAAAAAAATAGAAAGGATGATGTCTTATGAATAAAAGAAAATACATATTAGTAGCTATTATTTTAATTTTATTAATATTGATAGGAATTATTATTTATTTATATCATAATAAAAACACAGATGAATTATCATTAAAGAATATTGTAAAATTTAAAGAAACTTTAATAAATAATGTTGTTGTAGATATAAATAGAGAAGAAACTGAAAATAATGAAAAAAATAATAATGATGAAAAAAACAATACAGAAAACAAAGAAGAAACAAATATTAAATCAAATAGTAATACTGAAAAACAAAAGGTAGAAGAAAAGAATGTAAATCAAAGTAGTACAGAAAAAGAGAAAAATTCTAATTCTTCTATTGCAAAACAAAAAGAAACTAATAGTTCTTCCAAAACAAATACTGAAACAAAAAATGTACCAACAAATGAAAAAGAGCAAAATACTGTAACTAAAAATGAAACTGTTTCAAATAAAGAGACATCGCAAAATAAAAATGAAAACGAAAATAAATCTACAGAAACAGAAACTAAAAAAGAAGAAATTATAGGAAATCCTGACTTAGCTAATACACATTTTACTAAATATAGTAAAACAAAGACACAGCACGCAGTTGATTATATCAATAGCAAAATAAAAGAAGATGAACTTTATGAGAAGTTGGGAGGCAAAGCAATAGTAGTTACAGAAAAACCTACAAATTTTTGGTTTTCGTATACGGGAGATTTTAAGCTAGATGGTCTTTGCTTAGCAGGACTAATTGTAAAAGTATATGTGGAAGAAGAATATGTCTATGATTCTAAAGGAATTAATAGTTACTTATATGATACAAAAGCGTACATATATCAAACCCAAGAATAATTTAATTTTAGAGGCCTTAGGGCTTCTTTTTATTATGTCAGTTTTATATAGTTTTCTGTCATAGTAATAAACTCTATAAAAACTATAAATTTTAAAACCAAAAGGAGATAAATCATGAATAAAATAAAAAATGTAACTATCATTGTATTAATTACAATGATGTTTTTAAATTTAATTTTGCCTATTGTAAAAGCAGTTCATATTGAAGTTGGAGATAGGTCAAATCTAATGTATGAAAGAGAACTACCTGGTTTTTTGCAAATTAAAGCAAATGGATATTTAAGACAAGTAATAAAAGTATATTATAAAAGTGGTGATAATAAATTACCAGCATTTTGTATAGAACCAAGTAAACCAGGAATAGGAACAGGTTCTGGAAATAGCTATGAAGGTACAATATCAAAAATAGTAACAGATCAACAAGTATGGAGAGTAATGTACGGTGGATATTTCGGTAAAAAGTGGAATGAAACTACCGTAGAAACAGATGACGATTGGTATATGGTAACAAAAGTTGCAGTTCAATGTGTTGTAAATCATACAGCACCTAAAACAGTATTTGAAGTACCAGACCATATTGCAAATTCAGATTCAAAAGCAGGACTTACATTATCTGACATTAAAAGAAGAGGCAAGAAAATATTAGACGAATGCGAGAAATTATACAATTATGCTATAAATGGAAAAGATAACTTTGTAAGAGCTACAGCGCAATTAGAGAAAAATGGTGATTTATACGAGTCTGGCAATTATATGGTACAAAATTATACATTAGTAGCAAATAAAGAAATAGCTTCTTTTGAAGTATCATTAAGAGATTTTCCAACAGGAACAACATATGAAAAAGCAGACGGAAATGTAGTAAAAGTAAAAATACCAAAATCTAGCATTAACAGAGACTACACAGGAATTATATTTATTACTAATGCAGAAGTTAAAAATTATCCAGCTTTTTATTGTGAAGCTAAAAACAATGAAGACCAAGACTATATTATCATTGCAGACCCTTATGAACTTACAAGTACAAGAACTACATTAGATGTAGATTCTCACAAATCTACTCTAAATATTGTAAAATCAGATAAAGAAGATGGCAAAAAAATTGCAGGGGTAGTATTTAGTGCAAAATATGCAGATGGAGATAGAGAAAGTTTAGGCAATTATACGACAGATAGTAATGGTAAAATTACTATTGACCATTTAAGACCAGGAAAGTTAGTTTTAACAGAAGTTTCTACAAATTCTCAATATATACTAGATAGCACACCAATTGAGGTAACTATTTCTTATGACAAAGTTCATGATATTGAAATTACAAACGAGCATAAAAAAGGCGACTTAAAAGTATATAAAGTAGATAAAGATAATCATAAAGTAGCTTTGGGAGATGTTGAATTTAATTTATATAGTGATGAATACAAAAAAGTAATAGGAACTTATAAAACAAATGCAAATGGCGAATTTACAGTAGAAAATTTAAGAACAGGCTCATATAAATTAATCGAAACAAAAACAAATAAATGGTATAACCTAGCTGAAGATACAGAACTTAAAATCGAGTGGAACAACATAACAGAAAAAACTATTGAAAATGAACTAAAAAAGGGTCAAATTAAGGTAATAAAAGTAGATAAAGAAAATAATGAAGTTAAAATTCCTAATGTTAAATTCAATGTACTAGATGCACAAGATAATATACTTGAAACTATTGTTACAAATTCTGAGGGTGAAGCACTTACAAAAGCATATCCAGTTAGAGATTATGAAAAATTATATATTCAAGAAATAGAAACAAATGAAAAATATGTATTAGATGATGAAGTAAAAGAAATTACTTTAAAAGAAAACCAAATTGTAGATTTTAAATTTGATAACCAAAAAATCAAAGGAAAAATTGTAGTTAAAAAAGTAGACAGTAAAGATAGCTCTAAATTATTAGAGGGAGCTATTTTTGGAATATATGACCAAGAAGGTAATTTAGTTGAAAAAATTACTACAGATGCAGAGGGTAAAGCAACGACATCACTTTTAGAAAAGGGTGTTTATACTGTAAAAGAATTAGAAACTGGTTCAATTTATTATTTATTAAATGAAAATAGTTATTCTGCAGAAATCCAATATCATGAGCAAACAATTGAATTAACTATTGATAATGAGCCAGTAGATATTGATGTAGATGTAAGAAAAGAGGGCACAGTAGAAACAAAACCGGGAAAAGAAGTGCAATATGTTTTTTCTAATATTGCAAATACATCCAATACTTTCTTACAAAACTTTAAATGGTATGAATATTTGCCAACTGACTATATTGTAGCAGATACATTACAAACTGGTACATATAATGAAGATATTGATTATGACATTTATGTAAAAACAAATAAAAGCAATGGCTATGTATTATTTAAAGAAAATTTAGATTCTAAAGTAAATTATGCATTAGATATGAAATCTAAATTTAAAGAAGATGAGTATGTTACAGAATTTTATTTTGATTTTGGAAAAGTTAAAAAAGGATTTAGAGAAGAAACTTCTCCAATTTTAAACTGTACAGCACATGATAATCTAAAAAATAATGATAAGTTTATTAACAAAACTACTACAATAGGAACTTATGGTGATTTATTAGCACAAGCAGAAGATATATGGACTACTGTTGTTCATACACCAGAAGAACCAAAAGAGCCAACATTACCAAGAACAGGTAAATAAAATATAATATAATATTTCCTTTATAATTTGCCCTTCAAAATAAAATTATAGGAGGAATTTTTTTTATGGAAATTACAGAAATAAAAATATTTAAAGCAAGAGGAAATGGACCAGTATTAGCTTATGCAAATATTATTTTAGAGAAAAAATTTATTATTAGAGGAATTACTTTACTAGAAACAGAAAAAACAGGAAGATTTCTTGGAATGCCAAGAAGGAGATTAAGAAATGTAGATAGGAGAGCATATAGAGACATATGTCATCCACTAGACAATGAAGTAAGAAAAGAATTAACAGATGCAATATTTGCAGCCTATGATAAATTCATAGAAGAAACAGAAGAATAGTAAAAGCCTTTTTTGCCCTTCAAAAAATATATATTCGAAAGGACTTTATTATGATTATAAACGAGAAATTAAGAGAAGAATTATTTGAATTAAATCAAGCATTAGAAATACCACTTGCAAGTTCAAGTTTAACAAACATACAATTAGAAAATTTTTTAAAAAAGTTAGAAAAAGCAAGATATAATTTATTAACTGAAATAAAACTATATAACAATACTGAAGAAATTGAAAGTGAAAAAATAAAAACGATTGATAATGAATACAAAGCTACACTTACTGATGACATATTAAAAATATATGTGCCAGAAGTTATCTTATCATACAAAAATTTAAAAACTCATGCACATAAGAAAATTCTATTAAATATTGCAGAGGTTACTAAAAAATTTGAAGGAGAATTTAAAGAGCCAGTTTTTATTTATATTAAAATATTTGATAAGATTATGGGCTGGGATGTAGATAACAAGTATATAAAACCAATAGCAGATGGACTAATTTTATCTAAAGTTATTCAAGATGATAATATGACTAAAATGTCTTATTGTGTAAAAGGAGAATATTCAGAAATCCCCCATACAGAAATTTATGTATTTGATAGTAAAATAGTAGAAAACTTTTTAGAAAAATATAGTATGTAAAAATGTCTGATTTTTATAAAAACTTATCAAAAAATATAAGACATTTTATAAAATAAAAAATGCTTAGAGAAATAAAGACTTTAAGGATTTTAAAATATATTTTAATGTGCTGAGGTAGGTAGACGATAGCGAAAGCTATCGGATAGCCTACCCTTATATATTCGCTTCGGAGGTGAAACTATTGAACTGTTTTCCAAACAATCAAGAAGAAAAAAATCTAATAGAATTTATTGCAAGATATCAATATTTAAATGTGAATGATGCTAAATATTTTTTTAAATCTAAATCATACTACCAAAAAAGGATTAGCAATTTAGTGGCAAAAGGTATATTAAGAAGAACCAAATTAAATTTAGTATTAGGAAAAATAGGTGTTGAATATGCAAAAATGTTTAATCTGAAATATAGTAAAATGAATAGAAATGTAAAATATCTTCCAAGACTACTTTATTTAAGTAATTTTGGAGCTTTTTTTTATGATTCAAATACAATAAAATTTAAACCATCTTTTGAGATAAAAGATAAACAAATCTTTACAACAATTGCTAGAAGATTTATAGGAATACTAGAAATAAATGGAATAGAATATCTAACTTACCATATATCTGAAGAAAATGATAATAGATATTTAGCAAATATTTTGTATGATGTGCAAAAAGAAAAAAAGTATAAAAATATTATTATTCTAATTGATAACTTGAAAAGAGTTAATATAAATGAATTTAGCCTTGGTATGAACCATGTTTTAGTATTAGAAGATACTCAAGAAAATAGAGAAAAGTTAAAGTATCTACATAGTATAAGGTGGTCTAAAATAATTAACGATTTATATAAAAATAAAGTATATTTCTCAGAATACAATTTTTGTGATTATACAGACAATAAAAGCAAATATGTTGCTACATTTTACTTTATAGATACTGAAAAGATAAATAGAATAAAATACTTTTTAAGAGAAAATAAAAATAGAAATATAGATATTATATGTTGCTCTGAAATAGTGGGAGAAATAAAAAAGCAACTTCCAACAGCAAACTATATTATAGTAAATTATGAAAAATATATTGATAAAGAAAGAAATATTTATGGCTAAAAAAATTATTTTTGGTATATTTCTATTTTTGAGTTTTTTGTTAAATATTATTTTAGATTTGAATATAGAAAATTATTTTAAAGTATTAAATGAATGTTTTGAAATAAACATTATCTTGACTAATAAAATATATGCCTTTATTTGTTTCATAATTGCCCTGATTTCAATTTTAATTATAATAGACATATTACTTGTCTTCTTTAAAAAGAAAGACGAAAATAAAGGAATTAAATTCAAAAGCGAAGATGGAACTTATGGAACAGCAAATTGGATGCCTTTTAAGGAAATATCAAATGTTTTAGGAATTGATGATATTCCAGGAATTATTTTAGGCAAATATGATAGACATATTGTAAAATTGCCATTTGATAGCTATTTTAATAAAAATATATGCGTATTTGGTAGTTCTGGAAGTATGAAAACAATAGGCTTTCTATTAACAAATTTATTAGAGCTTTCAAAATATAGAAAATCAATTATAGTAACTGACCCAAAAGGAGAGATTTATAGGACTACTTCAAGCTATTTTAAGAATATTGGTTATACCGTAAAAGTATTAAATCTAAAAGATATGAAACATAGTGATAGGTGGAATCCTTTGCAAGAAAATGAAGGTATAACTGATGTACAGACAAGCTCTGATGTAATTATTTCTAATACACAAAAACACGACAAAGGTGGAGATGAGTTTTGGCCACGAGCTGAAGAAAATTTATTAAGAGCTTTTGAGTTTTATCAATTAAAAAATTTATCAGAAAATAATAATCTTACAAACATCTATAAACATATATCAAATGGTGATATTACCGAAATAGATAGATTATTTAAGACTATTTCAGAAGATGAGCCAGCCAGAATGAGTTATAATGTATTTGCAAGTGGCTCTGATACAATAAAAGCATCAGTAATAACAGGATTAGGAACTAGGCTACAGCTATTCCAAAATGAAGATTTGCAAAAGTTAACATCTGAAACAGATATTGATTTAAGCTTGCCAGGAAAAGAGGCTTGTATTTATTATATAATAACAAGCGATATGGATTCTTCATTTGATTTTATTGCATCACTATTTTATACATTTCTATTTATAAAATTAGTTAGATATGCAGATTCAAGACCAGATGGAAAATGTGAAAATGAAGTATATTGCTTTTTAGATGAATTTGCAAATATTCGGTCAAATTCCAGATTTCAATAAAAAGATATCAACAGTTAGAGGTAGAGGTATTGCTTTAATTCCAATTCTTCAAAATAAACGGGCAACTAGATAATCGTTATCCAAACGGACTAGGAGATGAGATAATAGGTAACTGCGACATTATACTTGACATGGGTGTAACAGATGCTTTAACAGCAAAGTATTTTTGTGATTTAATAGGTGTATCAACAGTAGAGACTAGTTCAATAAGAAAGTCTAATTCTATTGAGGGAGAGTTTAATGAATACGGACAAAAGAATATTTCTACATTAAAGAGAAACCTTTTAAATGTAGACGAAATATTAAGAATACCATCTACAAAATTGCTAGCAGTTATTAGAGGTAATAAACCACTATTATTAGATAAAATAATTTATAAAAAACATAAATTAGCAAGCAAATTAAAAGATAGTTCTATTTTAGAATATAGTCCAAAGTGGTCAAAAAAGAATGTAGAAACAAAGAGTTTAAAAGAAGAAAAAACTAAAAAGGAAGAAAAAGAGAAGAAAATAACATGGGATAACTTTTAAAAAGAAAAAGTATAATCATGATGTATACAAATAATATAAGTTGATAATTTTTGTCTTATATGATATTATTTTTTCAGAAAATAGAATATCAAGGAGACCAAGTTTGAAAAAAAAGAATTTAATAATATTATTAATATTGATAACTTCTTTATTACTAATTATATCATTAGGCTATTACATCTATACTTGTATGGATAGAGTACCATCTCCCATCGAAATTGGAGACGAAATTATAGATGGAGAAATCATAGAAGATTTTATATTAGAAAATGAAAAAAATGATAATACTTTAAAAACATTCATTGCTTATACAGACATTGATATAATTAAAAATCAGGAAAATGTGGAATATTATGTATTGGTTTTAAGTGATGCTTACAATATAGAAAATAAATCATTAAAGCTTTATAACTCTACTACAAAACTATACAAATTTATACTAAAAGATACAAAAATAATTAGTTCAGATAAACTAAATTCAGAAGCCATTAACGATTATAGTATTTTCCCTAAAAATGTTATAGAAAAATATTTACAAATTAAAGATTCGGCCTATGTTATTTTAAAAGAAGCAATAGAAAGAGAAATTTATTATTATAATTATTACGATGGAACTAGTAAGCAAAATCAAAAAAACATATATATACAGTGGATATAAATATTACTATTTGTTATACTTTTTATTCATAAAAATAGTAATTAGGAGATATGAATTATGACAATAAAAAATAAATGTGGATATGAATTACTTAAATATATACCTTGTAAAGAACAAGAGATAATGAATTATAAAAATGTTACTGGAGCTGGAATAGTAGTAAAAGTAGGAGATAAGTTTTTAATTGGTTTTAATAATTGGAGAAAACAATGGGAAATTCCTGCTGGAGGAATAGAAAAAGGAGAAAGTGCTAGGCAGGCAGCAATTAGAGAATTATTTGAAGAAACACATCAAAAAGTTGATAATATTGAATTTAAAGGTTTAATTAAGAAAAAAAGACCAAGTGGAGAAATTGTATATAATGCAATTTTTATTTGTGAAAAAGATAGTATAAGCCAATTTATTAAAAATGATGAAGATGAAAATGATGAAATAAAGCTATGGGATTTAAAAGAAGATATTGGTTATGTTGATGAAGTTGATTTAAAGATTATTGAAATTGTACAAAGATAGTAATAAATTAAAATTTATATGAGCAAGTTAATTTATTTACAATTACTTGCTTTTTTGCTATACTTTAATCAGTTAAATAGTATTTTATATTTTAGGAGGTATGTTATGAAGAAAGGTATAAAGATATTTTTAATAATTTTTGTTATTTTAGCAATTGCTGTATTAGTAGATACAATACAAGCGAAAGTATTTGATAATAACCCTTTAATAAAAATACGATATAATCGTGATGGAGGAAATGTAGATTATGTTGATAAAGGAATTTTTGTATATACCTATGTTTTTACTAATGGAGAAAAAGTAACAGTTTATAGATGGGAAAAATATGCTCCACCAGAAGAATTAGTAGATTTGGAAACAAACAAAGAACAATCTTTTTTTGGTAAAGTAATTGAGTCTGGTACTAATTATATTATAGTAGAGCCAAACGAAAACGAAGAAATAAGAAAATCATCAGATAAAATAGATATAGGATTAGGAGAATATAATGATGCACTTTATGAGGTAGGAACTAATGTAAAAATAACTTATGAAGGACCTATAATGGAAAGTTATCCAGCAAAAGTTAAGGCAACAAAAATTGAAATAAAATCAGCTGAAGATTTTGAAATACTTTTTAAAGATAGGCAACCAATCGATAGCTATAATAAAATTTATACTATACTAGATAAATCTGAAACAAATAAATATAATTATAATATATATGCGTACGATGGAAGTGTAAATATTAGAATTGATGGAGAAGAATATTCATTAAAAGAAGCATTATTAGAAGATAAGATAACAATGGAAGAAATTATAGCAAAAGCTAACAAAGACTTTCCTGATACAATATCTTATGATGATGGTGGAAGTATGGAATACCATTATGATAATTATACAATTATAAAAGTACATAATTTAAATGGAAATAGAGATGTTTATATTGGTACTAAAGATATGACAATAAATGATTTAGAAAATTTATATTAGTAAAACAAATAGTAATTTATACAACAAGTGAATATGTGTCTTGATTTAGAGGAGGTACTAATGGAGGATAAATCAAATTCAAATTTAGATTTTTTTGAATTGACCAATAACGGAAAAGTTGTTGCTTCAGGAAGTAAAATAAAATGGCTATTTATTAGAAATTATACAATAATATCATTGGTATTTTTTACAATATATAAAATAATTTTCAATGTATTAGATATGAAGTTTTTAGATGTGTTTAATGAATCTTTTCAATGGACTAATAGATTAGTTATGGCAGACATACCTAAGTTTGTTAGTTTGCTAATTAATAGGTCATATACTATTTTGATAAGTTCTATAATTATAATTTTATGCAGTATTATATATACATTTGTGAGTTCAATACTTATTTTTAAAAAATATAAAATTAAAAAAAATGATAAGAAAAATATAATGAAAGCAGTAGCAATAATACAATTAATAATTTTTTTGGTTTTAATGTTTGATATTAGTGTAGCATATATTGACCAAACCAAAACATGCACTGATTGGAAACCAATAATACAAAAGATAATTGATAAATCAAGCAATACAGAAGTAGTAAATTATAATGCAGATAACTATGTAAATAAAGTATATACAACCAATATAACACAATTTTTTATAATATTACTTATAAATATCTGTTATAGTATATTTTGCTTTAAATGTCAGGAAAAAATTTTAGAAAGAAATTGCATATAATTGTAACATAATCTTTTTAATTATATGAAATATAAAAGAATAATGATAAATTTGTGTGAGTAATTTGTTTAAGGAGAAAATTTTATGATAGGAATTTTTATAATATTATTGTTGGCTATGTTTTTAGTAATTAAGTTTTGTAAAAAAACTCTAAAAATTGTATTATCTATTGTAATAGTTATAGTAACTCTATATTGTGTTATATTATCAGTAGATATGAGCAGAGTAACTAGTTTTAGAGAACCTATATTTAATATTAGTTGGTATGAAGAAACAGGCTTAATTGAATATAAAGGAATAGGATATAGAACTATTGTTAAATATGGATATACTAACAATAATGAAAAGAAAATAACAAGTATAGAAATGTATATGTTTAATAAATGTATAGCAGGAGCAGTTGAATAGAATTATACAAATTACAATTTATGTGAGTTAGATAAATAGTTAGTTGTCGATTGCTACTATTAGTAGAGTATATAAAATATAGCATTCTACTAATAGTGAGTTACCAGTATTATATCTTTTAGTTATAATTTTATCAAATTATAATTGGAGGAGGAATAATTATGAATCAAGAAAAAATTGGAAAATTTATTGCAGAATGTAGAAAAGAAAAAAATCTTACACAAGTACAATTAGCAGAAAAGTTAAATATGTCTTATAAGTCTATTTCAAAATGGGAAACAGGCAGAGGAATGCCAGATTCATCTATTATGCTTGAATTATGTAATTATCTTGGTATTAATGTAAATGAATTATTAAGTGGAGAACATCTAAAAGAGCAAGAATATCAAGAAAAAGCAAATGAAAACATTATAAGTATTGCAAAGGAATTTGATAAAAATAGAAAAATAAAAAATAGAATAATAGTAGTAACTGTTGTTATTTTTCTTTGTTTATTATTGATATTTATTACAAATATTGCATATAAAAATATTGAAACTAGTGTCAAGTATGATGATAGACTAATAGAATGTAAAATTGAAAATGATAATATTATATGTTCTTTTAATGGTTCGAGTTTAGTTATATTATCTTCTCAAAAAATTAATACAGATGAGGAAACATTAATCTTTGTAAATGGGAAAATGTTATTACAAAATAAAATTCGTAGTCATTTTGAAACTTGGGATTCTATGGCTCAATTAAACAACGGAGACAATTATCATTTCAATTCAGAAATAATAATAAATAAAAATACTGATATTAAAAATTGCAAAGATAAAATTAAAGTTTATTATACAAATATATCTTTCAACAAAATAAAAAATGCTAGTCAGAACGAACTAGAAAAAATAATAGAACAATCAAACTTAATGGCTGAAGAATAGCTACACAAACTTATTTTAAGTAAATTGATAATTAAAGATAAAAATTATAAAATATATAAAGCATTTACCAGTAGGTAGGTGCTTTTTTTGGAGGTGCAAATTTGAAAGAATTAGCAATAAAAGAAATAATGAGAAGTAAAGAAGAAAAAAGAATATTAACAGGCAAGATAAGTGGTATAGAAAATGAATATTATAAAATAAAAAATGAGATAATTCCTTGTGCAATAATATGGTATGAAGATATAAAAGTGCTTATTCCTAGTACACATTTAGGAATAGAAAAAATAAATAAATCTATGATTAGAGGTATGTTAGGAGCAGAAATTGATTTTATTGTAATTGAATTTGACAAAATTTCAAACATAGCAATAGCTAGTAGAAAAGATGCAATGCAGTTAAGAGCAGAAATTGAATTACCAAAATTAAAAATAAATGATATTGTAAAAGTTAGAGTTTTAGCAGTAGGTATTAAGCATATTTTAGTTGAGCTGTATGGAAAAGAAGTAATTATGAAAGCTGAAAATCTACAGCATACCTATATTGTAAATTGTAAAGAATGTTATTCTCCAGGAGAATATCTTAAAGTGAGAATAAAAGACATAGACATACAGAAAGATATATTTGAATTAAGCGCAAAAGACTTCATTTCTAACCCATATATTAGCATCAGAAAGTATATAACTGAGGGTGGAGAATATACTGGAAAAATAATTGCATTTCCTAAAAAGAATAGTGGGGTAATAGTGCAATTAGATACAAACAATATTACTTGTTTAGTAAGAGTACCAGCAAGATTTAATAGTTATCCGCATTATTTAGATAATGTACTAATTAAAATAACTGAAATAAAGGAAGATAAAAAATTAATATATGGATATCTAATCAGAATTATACAAGGAGGCAAGTTATGATAGATAAAATAAAAGTAATAAATTTCTTGCAAGACTTTGGTTGTGCAAGATTAGAACATCTCCAGAAATTATTTAATGCAGAAGATAATAACTTTAAAGACATTTTAAATAGTAATTTAGTTAGTAAGAAAAATGATATTTTTGTGCATAATACTAGAAAAATTGATGATGCTATGCTTGTTGCGTTAGATATATTATGTAAGTATAAAAACAGGCTTTATAAATACTATTTAGGTTATGAACCAATATTTATAACATTTATTACAAAAGAAAATTTGCTATATCATATTATTATAGCAAATGAAGAAAATAGCAAAGGAATAGTAAAGTTAGTAAATTCGTATCCTTTGTCTATACCTAAAGCAGATAAACTAATTTTAGCATTTCCAGATAGTACAGACTTAGAAAATATTGATTGTAAAATTCCATTTGTCTATACTACTTACCCAAAGTTAGAGATAATAAATAATCAATAAGGTTGATTTTAGGGAAAAATTATGATATTTTATAAATAATGAGTTCATATAATTATTTTTTGTTAAAAAGCAGATACGATAGTAAAGTAAATTTTATAAGTATCTGCTTTTTTTATTATCATCAAAATAATTTAATAAAATTGCAACTATTTTGAATATAAAAAACATCTTATATAAATAAAAGACAAAAATCTAAATATATAGCTAATGATTTTAAGAATTTATAATAACGAAATAAAGTAATATATATTAAAAAATTAAAAAAATTTACAAATTTTTCCGACATTTTTTTAATGTCAATTGTATTTATATATAGAAGAACAAAATTGTTATAACAATTAAATGTAAATAATAAATTACAAAAACTTATGAATAGGAGGAGAAAATGCAAAGCTCATTATATAGCAAAGAAGATATTACAGAAATATATAATAGAAATATAGATATGCTTTATAGATTAAGTTTTGCATATCTAAGAAATAAAGATGATGTCGAAGATGCCATTCATGATGCTTTTGTAAAATTACTTAAAAATAAAGTTCTTTTTAAAAATGTTGAACATGAAAAAGCATGGTTTATTGTTGTTATGACAAATATTTGTAAAAATAAATTAAAGAGTTTTTGGAAAAATAATGTTGAATTACAAGATACTGAAGAAAATTTTAATCCTAGTTTTTTACAAATAGATGAAACAATGTATTCTGTTATGAAATTACCAAATAAGTATAAAACTGTTGTATATTTATATTATTATGAGGGATATACAACATCACAAATAGCGAAAATATTATCTAAACCAAGTTCTACAATTCGTAATTATTTAAGTGAAGCAAGAAGTTTACTGAAAGATGTATTGGGAGGTGATTAGTATGAGAAATGAAAAAATTTATTCTTCATGGAATAATATATATATTTGCGATAATGCAAAGGAAGAATTGCTTTATGGTATTCTATGTGAAATGGACAATATGAAAAAAGTTAAAAAAATAAGTTTTAGAGTAGTACTTTCTTATGGTTTTGTCTTCTTTATAATTACATTGTTTACTTTTAGCATTATTATTATCAAAAATAATAATACAAATGAAAATAATGTATTAATTTCGGAGGCTGAATATCATGATGTAATTAATATAAATATTATTTCAGAATTAGAATCATTAGAAAGTGGAAATATACTTATAAAGCAAGATTATATAGATACAAAATATGCAAAAGAATTTCAAAATATAGGCTATATGGATTTAAAGTTAAATTATATTATGGTAACATATAAACCTGACCCTGAGAAATTTGTATGGGGCATGAAAAATATTCCATTTACAGAGTTCGACTGTTTTAGTTTAGGATATAGAAATAATGATAAATCGGTTAGAATTGATATAACAGATGGACAAAAAAAAGGAGCGTATGAAAGCCGTTTTTTTCAAAGACAAAAAGATTTAGAAGATGGATTAATTGATAGCACTTACTTTGGAGAGCCATATAATTATAAAAAGTCAACTATAAATAATATAGAAATTTTAATATTCAAAGATAAGATAGAACATATAGCAATTTTTAATCAAAATGATTGTCATTATTATATTAAATCTGATAATTTCTCAGATATTGAGTTTGTTGATTTAATAAAGAATATTATTAATGAAGACTTTTCTCAATGTAATGCATACCTTAAAGATTTAATATAATAACATTTTAATAATTGCAACAAATATAAGAGAAAGGAGGTATTATTTTATTTAAACTTTATATTTTATATTATTAGGAGGTATATTATTATGAAAAAAATTTCAATTTTAGGTTTTACATTATTTTTTATTCTAATTATTAGTTCTTGCGTTTATGCAGATACTGCTTATATTAGTTCAGATCCAGGATTAATATGCACAGTTAAAAATGATGAAATTAATAAGTTCGATTCTTTACTAATGGATGAGCCAATTTATGAGAATTTATTACCTACATCAACATTAGCTTCAACTACAATAAATATAACATCTCCATGTGATAAGTCTTTTCGTAAAAAATATCCAAGCACTTATGCTCAAGTTGCTAATAGAGCTATAGAAAGTGCTGACGATTATCTTGGTAGTAAATTAGGTATTGACTATTTAAGTGTAGCACAACCTCTTTGGGAAGATAATGGTGCAAAATCTGATTCGATGCAAGTATTATATGATGCTATTGGTCAGCACGGTTTAGTATATAATGGCTCTAAGCAGGCTGATTTAATGATAGCATTTTCTGGCAAAGTAATAATTGATAGTGATAATAATAGAGCTTTAGGACAGGCTAACGACTTTGGAGGAAGTTACTGCGTTGTTTTTGATTATGATGCTGCTACTAATGCTTACAATGTACAACACGAAACTGGTCATTTGTATGGATTAAGACATGACGACCCCGATGCTCCCGTTACATGTGTAATGAAACAGGGAAATAGTTCTACTAATTATAATCATTTATGTACGACACATTATAATCAATGGAAAAATAATAAAGGTTTACACTAATTTTAGGGAGAAAATATAATGAAAAAAAAATTAATAATAAGTTGTTTATGTATATTGTTATTAATAATCTCTGCTTTTATATTCATATGGATATATAAGCATTTCATTACGAAGACAACAAATACTATAGCAAGAATTAATGACGAATTTATAACAGAAAACGATTTGAAAGAAATGCAAAAAGAATATCCTAATTTTGAAAAAGAAAATTTACTAAAAGATTTAATAGCTGAAAAATTAACTTTACACGAAGCAGATAAATTAGGAATAACTGTAACAGATAGTGAAGTTGAAGAAAGTATAGCTATGCTAAATGAAATGGGGGATATAGTTGTTAATTCAGTAGTAGAAAAGTATGGAAGTATAGAAAATTATAAAGCTCCACTAAAAAATAGATTAGTTTATGAAAAAATTAAAGAACTTCAAAAAGAAAACTTTAAAAGTTTTGTTAAGTATAATGAAAATAGCATAATTAAAGATGTAGAAAAGTATATAAACCAACAAGAGAATAAGAATATTTCTAAAACAGATAAAGATAATATAATTGAGCAACTAAAAAATAATTATTATGATTCATTGTTTAATGTATATTTTGAAATATGGAAATATAAATTGATAAATAATGCAGATGTAGAAATTTTCGAAAATTTTGCAGAAAATAAAGAAAGAAAAATATCTGATATTACAATTGAAGATATACCATTATTTTTTAAAGCATATTTTAACATTTTTTCGGACAAGTTATTAAGTGAATATGAAATTGTATCATTAAAATCAGCATCGATAGAAAATTATTATGATAGATACCTATACATTAAGGCAAAAAATAAGAATGATAATCATATAGTTGAAATAACATTTGACTTAAATAGAGAAAATAAGGAACAACCAATAGAAACAATGAAAAAGAATATTAAAATTAATGGAATAAATGGTATTATTGAAGAAAACTCAAATATATTAAACATATCTTTATTTGATTCAAATTTAAATGCTAATATCAATGTGGTAACTGATAATCTAAACGATGAAGAAGTTATAAATTACTTAAAAAATTTTATACGAATATGTTATACATAATATCAAATCATGAAATTAATCTATAATGATATAATAAATTAAATACACTCTTAAATTAGATTCTTTTCTAATATTAAGAGTGTATTTTTAAACTAATTATTAAAAACATTAGACATAATAGCAACAAACTTATGTTAAGGTAAGTTAATATATTTTTAACTACTCTATATTTTCAAAACTAAGCTTTTGCAATTTTTCCAAACATTTATTACAAACTAATTTGTCACTATAAGTAACTAATTTTTCAGAAGAACCACAAAATATACAACTTCGTTCATATTTTTGCAAAATAATTGAAGAACCTTTGGTAAATATCTCAATAGGGTCTTTTTCCTTTATACCTAATTTGTTTCTTAGTTCCATAGGAAGAACAATTCTTCCTAACTCATCTAAATTTCTAACAATTCCAATACTTTTTTCCATTTTTTTATTACTTTTTCCACCTTTCTTGAAAAATAATTTTAAATATATATGTACATAATAATAATATACCGTTTCGAACGCATAATGTCAAGACGCTATATTTTTGTTATCCTATATAAATAACGGAGATAAATTATGAGTAAATTAGAGAGCAATACCATTGGAAATAACTTAATAAAAGTCGATGGAAATGTAATTTTTAAACTACAAAATGTTTTAGATGATAGAAAAATTACTAAATACCATCTATCAAGAATTACAAATATCAGGTATGATACAATTTGTAACTACTGCAAAGGTAATGTAAGTTTAATAAATGTAGAATACCTTAAAATATTTTGTAATATTTTAAATTGCAAAATAGAAGATATAATTGAATATAAAGCATAAAAAAGACCTACTCAAATAGAGCAGGTCTTAATGTTTTTATGCTACTTTTTCTAGTGTATAATTTTCACTAAAGTTTTCTTCAAGAAAATCTTTATAATTTCTAACATATTTTATATCTAAATTATAGCCTAATGGTAATAAATCTTTAAATATTCTATTTATGATGTAATCTATATTTTTATCGCATTTTGAAATCTGTAAAGCAAATATAATATTACTTATCTTGGTGTTTTCAATTTCTTTTAAAATAGTATATGAGTTTGAGATATTTTGAAATGCTATTACAGGAAAATTAATCGTTTCAGTAATTAAATGCCCTAAAAGAAAATTATCAGTCAATATTACACTATTACTATCTTCTGCTATATTATTTCTCATAACTAAATTCTTTGCATTAGTACCATTTATCTTATTATTGCTTGAAAACCATATATCTGAAGAATTATTAAATGGTGTATCTAAATGAATTGATAATTCTTTTATATAACCATTGTCATCAAATACTGGTACAAAGAAACCATTTATTCCATTAAAATTCCACATAAAATCTTCTTCTTGATAAAAACCAGGTATGCCACAAAGATTATGATTTTTTGAAAGACTATGTGCTATCAATCTTCTCTTGATATAATTCTTTGGTATAGTTTTAAAAAGACAATGCTCGATAGAACTATCTAAAAAACCAATATTATTTAGATATTTTTTATGCTTTAAATCTAATTTTAACATATTCAAAAAATCCATATATACTGCATTTCTTTGTTCTATGTCAGCAAGTAAATTTATAGGGCTAATTTTAATTTTAGATTTGTCGACGGAAAAACATTCTCTTTCTAGTAATTCTTTATATGCTTCTTTATTATCAATATTCTTGACTTTAGCATATAAGCCAATAGAATAACCGACCTGCACCACATCTACAACAACAATACTTATTTGTTTGTGCATTTAAACTCATAGTCGGTATTTTGCTATTTGTATTATAACCGACAAAAAGGACATATTACTTTATATTCATATCCTTTATTATTTACAATTTCTAAACATAAATGATATGCTACATTTAATATATCAATATGTTTTTTCACTTCTTCAAAATCTAATCTATCCATAAATCAGAATTCTCCTTATTTAAACCATTGTCTGCTAATTTATGTTTAATTTCACTTTGTATTCCTGGATAGTTGCGTACAACTTGTTTATATATTGCTAATTCATTCTGCAAATCATCATAATGTAATATTTGTATTTCCAATTCCTTTTTATAAATTTTTCTTCTTATTCTATTTGCCTGCGAGTTTTTATCAGCTTCTAAATACATTATTACTTCTTTTTCTAATTCTTCAATTTCATTTCTTAACTTTAATTCTTTTTCTTCCATTATATTCTTGTTCATAATTTTCCTCCTATGCTACTAATTTTTCTTGTGCATTTTTAAATTCCTCTAATTTTTCAATAAATTCATTTGCACACTTCTGTATTTTATTTCCTAAATCAAGTATAATATTTGGGTCTCCTTCAGCCCATTTAATAATATAATTAAAACTACAAGGTGAGGTATCTAATCCAAAATGGTCTGCTACTATGTAAGCAATCGACTCAACAAAAACTTCAGATAAATTTCTATCTTTTGAATAATCAAAGTCATCATATATGCTATGTGCTATTTCATGTAATAAAACTGCTACTTTATCATTTATAGATAAAGTATTTTTTATAGCAATTATATTTTCTTTTTCGCTATAATAACCTAATGTACCTCCTGATAGTTCTTTTTCTATAACGGGTACATTACTAAATTCTTTTAATTTATCATAAAGATAAGCTTTATCGTCACAATTTATTCTTTCGCTTTCGGATTGTAATGGTATAGCCTTTCCCGTAGTATCGGATATATCGTAAACATACACATATTTATAAGCATTATATTTTACTATTTCGATTTTTTCTACTTCTTTTCCATCTTCAATAGTTTTTACTTTTTTTTTATATTGTCTTGGAATGGGAGCTATTATCCATATTTTTTTAGCATTTTCTGTAAGCTCTCTTTTAAGTTTTAGCCACTTAGATTTTCCAGCAACCATCGTAGCCTCTGGAAATTGCGAATATATTAACACCATATTATTAAAACTGTATCCTTTAAAACATTTTTGAAATCTCAAAAATTTCTTATAATCTCCATTTTTTATTATTTCTTGAAACTTATTTACAATATTTTCAAACATTTCTTTAGTTCTATTTTCTTTACTTTTATTTGATTTCATAAAATTTACTCCTTTCTATGCTACCATACGATTTAAATTATATTTAATACTTTTTACTTTTATTTTTTGTTTATATTTCTCTTTATTATCAATAAATTGTCTAAAATTTACCCAATTATCAATAAATTTCAACTGTTCTTCTGAAAAATCTGTACTATGATGTGGCAACTCTTTTTGAACTATATGATTATTTTTAAATTCTAATGTAATAAGCGATTTGTCAGCATTTTTTAAATTTCTAATAAAGAATATTTCTGTTTTACCTTCTATGTAAGGATTAAGATATATATATCCTACACAATTTCTTTGCTGACTTCCTTCATCTTTCATACTATCAATACTTGGAGCAGGGAAGATAATATATTTATTATCTGAATAAGTATATTTTGACAATTCTAAATATCTTATATATGCCTTGCATTGTGTATCAATATCCTCCATAACTTTAATTTTATTTTGCATTTTATCGTGTCTAGCAATTAAATTACGAGGAAATAAATCTTTCTTAGATTTGTAATTATAGGAAAGCCTTTTTGCCATATCTAAATAATCTTTGTAAATATTTAGATTGTTTAATCCTTTTTTATATTGCATAAGTTTTTTCAATGGAACATATTTGCTAATCTTTTTTATAAGTTCAATATTATTACAATTAAGTTCTAAATCTGATTTTATGAAATCATCAAACACATTATTTTTTATTAGAAATCGTATATAATTAATATTAGTATTACTAAACCTTTTGATTAAATTTTTATCGTCCTTTTGAAATAGTTGTAATAGCATTAGTTCTTTATAGGTAACATCATTATCTTGCATAAATTTCAAGAAATTTTTAGGTACTCTAAATCTTTTATAGAAACTGCCATTTCTATTTAATGCTTTAGAATAAAAGCATAAATTATATAATTTCATATTCCATAACAATTCAAAGCTACCATAGGCTGCAAGTTCTAATACATCTAAATAATTATAATAACAATAAGAAAATTTCTGCATAAATTCTTCAATAGGTGCATATTCCAAAATTGTACCTTTTACAAGTCTTTTTTTGTTGTATGGATATGTAGGGTGGTCAGTTAAAAATTTATGTCCTTTATATGCATACCAATTTAGCTTTTTACAATTATGATATACATACATAACTCCAAACATATTGATATAAACATTACTTCCCATAAATCTACCAACACCAGGTAATATTCTTGCATATTCTATACAACTTCTACTTATTCGTTTTTTTCCTATATCAAAGTAAGAGTATATTTCAAATATTCTTATAACAACTTGCTTATCCATTCTTTGAACTAATACAATAGGCTGTTCAAAAGATTTTCTATCATAATTTTTTCCATATACACACGACATTTTATGGCAATGGGGACATTCTACATAATCGCGTACTTTTATTGTTTTATCAGTAAAATATCTATTGCAATTAGAACAATATAGTTTTTTCTTTTCCTTATCTTTTATTATGAGATGATGTTTTTTAGAGTTTTCCTTAATAAATTCCTCCCAATGTTTTGGAAGTTTGCACTTTTTATCTATTTTTTGCATTAGTGCATCAATTTCTTCTTGTTTCATTGTGCAACACCTCCAAATAGAGTTAATTGCTCAACTTGCTTCTTATCTTCAAGTACTTTTTTAGCCTTTTCCATTGATACAACATTATTCTTTACAGTTGATGTTTTAGATAATGTAGTAGCAGTTTTTGTAGTGCTGGGTGGATTTATTTTTAGAAAAGAATTAGGTAAAGACCAATACATAATAGCCCAAGCAAAAACCACTTCATTAGAAATAAAATTCCATCCATTTTTTGCGTGTGCATTACCTTTTCCTTTAATAAAACTGCACATTCCTTTGACATCTTTTTCTTCGTTTAAATACTTTTGTTCCATATCTTCGCGAGATATTAAGTAATCAACTACTTGCCTTAGAGCAGCGTCTTCTTGATCTTCTATCTGTTCTCTTAATCTATCAAAACCATTCATTTTTTTCTCCTTTCTTTTTATTAGTTTTTTAAATCTAAAAAATAAATATAAGGTCATCACCTTGGATGACCCTATATAACTTTAAGCAACTTCTTTTATAACTTCATCTTCTTGCAAATATTTTTGCTTATCAATCTTTTCAGTAATTAGTTTTAAATTTGGTTTTATAAATTCTATAGCCTTTTCTGGAATGTTTATTTCTGATACTCGAGCAATTTTATCGCCATAAGAAGTAGGAGCTACAACTAAATCGCCAATATCTACATCTACAGCAGTATAATAGCTGTATGCTCTACCACCAAATGTTTTAGGGATAAAATTATCTTCGTATTTTACAGTTATTATATTTGTTTGCATGATTTTTCTCCTTTCTCATATAATATTTTATTGTGTAACAATATATTTTTCGTAGAGCTTAGCAAAATTATTAACTTTTCCGTTAATAATACCTTTTTCCTTAGGACTTAATTTTATAAACATTTCATTATCAAAGATTTTTATATTTTTAGGCTTAATACTGGTTGTTTGTAATAATACTAACCTATCTATTATTTCTTCCCTTAAAATAGGATTAACTTTATTTAGAAAACAGCCAAAAGTAGTTAAGACAGGTTCATCAATACTTGGGATATAAAATTCCATATCTGCTGTATAACAAGTTCTTTGAGATTCAAGCATTATAAAATCTGCTATATCATTTTTACTAATTATGTAATCATCTCCTAAATTCGTCTCTACAAATAGAAAACCATATTTTTGAATAATTTTTAGCATTTGTTTTTTGGAATACTTTTTATATTTAATTTCTTTCATATGTTCACCTCTTAAAATGGCAAGTCGTCATCACTTGTAAATTCCTCATTTTCATTTGTAGATGTTTCTTTTACAGTATCGTTTTTATCCTCTTCAATTTCTTTATTATTTTTAAAACTATCTGCAAAGTCAATTTCTTCAGCGATAACTTCTGTAACATAGCGTTTATTTCCATTAGAATCTTCGTAATTACGAGTTTGTATTCTGCCTGAAACACAGATTTGAATGCCCTGTTTTAAGTGGGTTTCTATGAAATCAGCTAATTTAGAATATGCAACAATACTAATAAAATCTGCTTGCCTTTCTTCTCCTTGTTTTACATATTTTCTATTTACAGCTAATGTAAATACTGCTACTTTTGTATTAGTAGATTGTGAAAATCTAATATCTGGATCTTTTGTAAGTCTTCCTAATAAAATTGTTTTGTTCATGATTTTTTTACCTTCCTTTCTTTCTCTAATCTTGCCTAACAGTTATAAATTTAAGTATTTCGCCTGTTATTCGATATAGTCTTTCTAATTCTGAGATTTTTTCGCTTTTCATACTGCATTGGATAATATAATAATGTCCCTCAGAATGTCCTTTTACTTCATAAGCTAATCGTTTTTTTCCTAAATCTTCAATTTTGTTTATTTTTCCATTTTCTTTAATGTGATTTTCTATTTTTTTAGCAACTTTTTGTCTTTGTTCTTCTGTGTAATCATCACAATTCATAATAAAAACTGTTTCATAATCTTTCATATTCTTTCTTTCCTTTCTTATGCAGCTCTAAATATTTTTTCAATATTTCGCTTTGCATTTTCTAATTTTAATTCTCTTTGTTTTGTATAAAATTGTTCAAGATATTCTTCTCGATAGAGTTCTATTTTTCTTTGATGCCTCCTTAACTTAAACATATTACTGTATTTTCTAATATCTTTTTTCTTCATGGAAACTCTACGATTGTTTTTTATTGAGAAAATTAAAAAAGTTCCCAATATAATGTTTTCTCCAACAATTCTGTTAAACTCACCAATTCTAGCATCTTTATTAGCTACTAAAATTGTATTTTCACTTAATTTTATTTTTAATAAATTTTCACCTATAAATGCCTTTATGAATTTAATATTTGAAGGTAGTCTGACTAATTGAACTTCACTTCCAGGCATAACTAATAAACATTTAATTTTCATATGTAATTCCTTTCTTTATAAATATTGAAAAAAGACAGATTTCTCTGCCTTTTTATGCAGCTTTTTGAATTACTGCAGTATTCTTTTGATATATTTTAATTGTTTTACAACCTTTTATAGTAGGCTTGATTGTTGTAAAATCATTTGAGTTATTATAATCTGCTATTTTAAGAGCTTTTCCTTTTTGAACTTTGGTAAGTATAAGCTGAGTATCATTTCCATATTGTTTAATAAAATCATAATCCTCATAACTTTCATAATCGTCAATAAAAATAGGAATATTAATTTCAGTAACTTTATTAAACATATTTGCAAATTCTAAAGCTGTTGCAAATGTTTCAGACCTAGATAAATCAGATAGATTGCGACCTTTATAAGTTATTACAAAATCATCTTTTAATGTAAAGCTATCTTTTGCAACAGAGTAATACTTAATATCAACATCGTGTAAGAAATGTTTAGCAATTTTCATTTTTTGTTCTATGTATCCGATATATAATTTTTGTACTACCTTCTGTTCCTTTTTAGCTTGTTTAATGTTGTCTAAACGGAAGTCCCTATCTGAGTCGTATTCTTTAATTTTTTCTTGTGCTTCTAGTTGTTGCTTTTCCTTTATAGATATTTCAAGATTAAATTTTTCTATTTCCGCTTTTTCTTCTTGCAATTCTTTGATAGTGTTTTCAACGATAGCTATTCTATTTTCTTCTTTTATACTAATGTCGCCCTCCAAAGCATGATATTTACAACGCTCAATAGATAACTTATACTTTAAATCTTTTATTTCTTTTTCTAATTTTTGGTTTTTATCATATAGCTCTAACAATTCATTCTTATAATTGATAATAGCTATGTTTTTGTTAGTATTTTCTAGTGGTTGATTGCAAATAGGGCAATTAGCAGATATATTATTTCTAATTTCATTATATTTCTTTTTGCCATCACGCATTGATTTTTTTATCTTGTCATTTTCATTTTCTTTTTTTAGTATTTCACTTTCTAAATTGTCTACTATCTGTTTTTGCATTTCTATATCAGAGCTTTCTTTCTTCTGATGTAAAAAATTAAATTCTTTTAATGCTAAAGATAATTCTTCATCTTTCTCAAAAAATCTACGCTGTGGCAATTTCTCCTCAACAATAGCTTCCATACATGAAATTTTACCCTTTAATTCAGCATCTTTTAATGTATTAAATTTTATAATTTCATTTAATTCTTTAACATAGTCTGGAATATTAGAGGGCATATAGCCTATAATATTTCTATCTTCTTCTGATAATCCTTTATATGCCATATCTAAATTTATATGTATAAGATGATTTATAAAATCGTCTTTTTCTTCTGTGGAGAGCTCGTCATATTGTTTATGCAATTTATCTGGGTTATAATATTTATCTATTAAGTACTTTTGGTCATCTGCATTTAAAGTATCAAATATTTTTTTGGGGCTTATATTAGATAAACAAACATCTATTATTTCTTTTTGACCTGCCGGTTGTTTAGATAAGAAAAATAATGGATTTATGATAGATAAAAATAATTTTTTATTATTATAAAATTGTATTAAATCCTGTTGCTTAACAGCCAAGCCATCTAAAGTAGTATAATTCATATTATTATTAAACCTATTATTTACACGAATTAATGTATGTGTGTCGCCTTTGTTATCAATGAAATGTATTTCTACAAAAGTAGAATCGCATTTAGTATTTATTAAATTAGAGTCTCTTTCATCTCCATATATATTTGTATTTAAAAAAGCTTTTACTATGGCATATAACAAATTGCTTTTGCCAGACCTATTCTTGCCAGTAACAGATGTAATATCATATAGATTTGTTTCAAACACTTTTTCAAACTTCCTAAATCCAATTGTTTTAATATAGGTAATTTTCATATCTTTTTTCTCCTTTTTTTTCTTTTATATCTTGTTCTTAAATATTTTGGTGAAATCCAGTCCTCAGTTCCATCTTTAAACCTTACTTGATAATCTTTAAAATACGGGTCTCTTAAAATAACCTTAGCAAATTTATTATTATAAAATTTTCCATCGTTTTTGCCAGGACCGAAAACTATTACCAATTCGCCATTTTTAAATTCATTGTGCATTTTTTTATATCTCCTTTTAAAAATTTTTTCTTTGAGTATTTACTTTTTACTTAGTTTTATATATAATTGCTATATCAAGTTAAAGCAAATGTAATTTGCAAATAGTTAGTAGTATAAGAGTCGTTATCTTATGCTGCTATTTTTTTCATGTGTTTTTCTACAAATTCTATATTTACAGCAAATTTTTTATTTTTGACCTCTTGAAGTCCTAATCTCATAACAGAGCCAAGCTCGCATTCCAATAATTCATCTTTGAAATTAGGATGTATGTAAATATTTGAAACTTGGTCATTCATGTCAGTAAATTCACCAACAAGATAGTCTTTATCTAAAATTTTTTCTTGATGAGTACCTAATAAAACATAGCAATCTTTATATTCATCTATTGCTGTTTCTTGTTGATTTTTTTGATTACTTTCGTTATCTGTTTTTGCCTTTTTAGATGCTTTTTCCTTTCCTTTTGATTCAGCTGTATTAGTCGTATTTGTAGTCTTTTTCTTATCTTCCTTTTGATTGTCTATTAAACTTTCTTTAGGTTTAATATTATCTGTAGAAGATGTAGAAGCTACTCTTTTTTCTACAATGCTATTTGTTACTTTATCACTTGTTAAACTTGAAGTATTTTCTGATTGTTTTTTTGGTGTTTCGGGAATTGATTTTTTAGAAATAAATTCATCTTTTAAAATAATATCAAGAATATAATTATTAAATGTATCTCCATTAAAATTGATTTGTTCTTTCTGTTGTAAGAATATAGTATACATATTATTTAAAGAATTTCCTTGAGTTTGTTGAAATTCTATATAAGCCTTTAAATTATCAATTGATTGCTGTCCTGTAATCTTCATTAACCAAATTCTATCATTAGCTATTTCTGGAATAAGAAACTTTAGCCATGCAATCCTATTGCATAAAGATTTTCCATTTTCACCTTTTTGGCGATAGCTACAATCTGATTTACATTCAATAGGTTGCCATAGGTTTTTTACTTTTTGTCTTCCTGTAGTTTGATTTTCTAAACAATAACATACAGCTCCACCTTGATTATATCGCTCTTGCCTTATTGATAATGGATTATCTCCTACCAATTTTATGTCGATATTTTTGGCTTCTTTAAATATTTTATTAAATTTTTCTAAATATGGTTTCATATTTTCTTCTTTAATTTTAGCAATAAAATGACCATATTCTTTGACTCTTTTTTTACCATTAATTAAAAGCTGCTCACCATGTTGAACTCTACCTATAACTGGTAATTTTTTTAATTTTTTATTTTCTTCCATTTTTTCTTCCTTTCTTATGCAGCAACTGCTTGCATACAATATTGCTTTTCCGATACTTTATTTAAATCAATTCTATATATAGGATAGATAGAGCTATTTACTACACAAATTCCAGTTTGTTCTTTTAAAATCCCAAGTTTTAATAACTGAGGTATCATATTAGGTCTGTACTTACAGTCAACTACGATTTCATTATCAGTTAGCTCTTTTTTAGTTTGATTTAATGTAATATCCGCAAAATGTGCAGTTTCATTTGTTTCAGGGTCAGTTCCAAATAGTGATAGTTGCAGATTCCCATTAGGGTATCTTGAATTAAAAATAAAACAATTTTCAAACATCATTTCATATAATTCAAATTTAAAACCATTTTCCATAATTTAAAATTCCTTTCTTTCACTTTTTGTGTAAAAAGATTTTCTTGATATATCCTCCTTTCTTTTATTTTTGGGTAAAAAAAGAGAAAGTAATTAATTTAATAGTTAGGGGCTTCTAATAAATTTATTACTTTCTATTAATTTTAAGGCACAAAAAATAATCTATATATTTTACTTGCCTTATACCCATTTTTTGCTACATTTAAAATGTAGATGTACTACTACTAACTAAATTTTAGTAGCTATGCCACAAATAGTATTGTGGGTAGTTATAGTAAAAACTATAACATAATCTTTATACACAAATATATTGTATAAAGAAATTTTTTTCATTTCAATAAACACACTAAAAAATTTTTTTTGATTGATTTTTAGGCTTTTTAAAATAATTTTTATATCATTTTTTATGTCGTAATAAGAAAATTTTAAAAAAAATCAATATGCTCTTACAGTAAGAAGCATTATAAATGTTAAAAAATATTTTTTTTGAGCGTTCCCTTATTTTATAAAATCAAGTAAAATTTATATTGGAGGTGAAAAAAGATGGCAAAACAGGACATACTTGAATTTCTGTTCGACAGAAAAATGGATGAAGATAATTTTCATTTCAATAAAAAGGGAGAACTTAGAAACTATCGAAAAAATATATCAAATACTTCTGAAACACTTTATAATTGTATAGATTCTAAAGTACAACCTAATATAAGAAATGAACTAAAGAAACTAATTGAAAAAAATGTTACTGCTATTGCTGATTGCAATTATAAAGAATTTCAACTTTTCTACAAAGATGGTGTTATTGACGGAATACAATTAGTTTTATCTGCTATTTTTTAATTAAGGGGGGAACCCCTTTTTCTTATAAGTAAAAAAATTATATATGTCTCTAAAATAAAAAAATTCATGATTTTTTTATTTAACTGTAACTTTTTGTGATTTTTTTCTCTATTATTATAGAAAGCATAAATAAAGAATGTAGTATTAAAGATATTTACATTTAATATGAGTAATTTTATTGAAAAAAAATGAATAATGATATATTATGTAATAAAATGTTTAAAAAAGATATATTTATAGAATTAAAATAGGAGAAAAATGATAAAAAATATAAAAGATAAATTTTATAAAGTATATAAAAAGAATAATATTATTTGTTATGCTATAATAATACTGATTGCAGTATTGATTTTTATTCCATTGCTCAAAAAAGGTTTTATTATGACCCATGACGGAACAGCACATTTTTCTAGGAACTTTGGTACTATTCAAGGAATAAAAAATGGCATACCATTATCAGCTATAGTTCCAAATTTTTGTGGAGGATTTGGGTATTCATGGAATTTATTTTATCCACCATTAAGTACATATATAAATGCTATTTTTTATTTTATAATACAAAATTATATTATCGATATGAAATTAACCATTATGCTTGCAATTGCTTGTGCAGGTATTTTTATGTTTAAATTTATGATAAATTTAACTAAAAATAAAAGTAGTTCATTGATTGCATCAATTTTTTATATAACATCTACATATTTTATAGTAGATATATATAAGAGATTAGCAATTGGCGAAATAATGGTTTTTGTTTTTTTACCACTCTTATTTTGGGGATTATATAATATCTTTTATGAACAGGGAAAAAAGAGTTATTTACTAACAATTGGTACAGTTGGAATTTTTCTATCACACAATATTAGTAGCTTAATTGTTGCAATTTTATGTTTTGTCATTATTTTATTTCACTGTAAAAAGTTATGGAAAAAAGAAGATAGAAAACAAATATGGAAAGACTTATTCATAAATGCATTTTTTATTATCTTAATTGTTTCTTTTTTTATGTTACCATTATTAGAACATAGGTTAGATACAGAATATGTTGCTATGATAAATAATGGAATGACATCAAGAGAACTTGTGATAAATTCAGAAATAAATTTAAGTCAATTAATAATGACAATAGGACCAGTAATTTTATTATCACTATTACCTACTTTAATTTGTTACAAAAAAATAGATAAAAACAAAAGAAATTTATATATTGGTATTTTAATTCTAGGAACTATAACAGCAATTATAGCAACAAAAATTTTTCCATGGAATATTATGCCTAATATATTATTATTAATACAATTTCCATGGAGAATATTATTGTTTTCAACATTTTTTTTAAGCATAATAGCAGGTATAAATATTAATATTTGTATTACGAATAAAAAAATTATAAAGTTTATTATTATAACATTTATAGCAATCATATATAGTGTAAATATTATGTTTAAGATAATAGATTTTAATTTTGATTTTGATACATCATATTTATATGAAGTAGAAAAAATAGAAAATATTAATTCATTTAGTGATCAATGTACAAATTATGATTATTTACCTGTAAAAGCAAGAAAGCCATATATACAAACTAGAGGAGATAATGTAATAGTTTTATATGGTAATGCACAAATCAAAAATGAAACTAAAGAACAAACTAATATGAAGTTCACAGTAGAAAATAATTCAGAAGAAAGTATTTTGGAATTGCCATATATTTATTATTTAGGTTATAGTATAGAAATGAATGAAAAAGAGATTAAGTATGAAGAATCAACAAATGGATTTATTAGTATTACTATTCCTAAAGAAGAAAAAGGAATAGTTGAAGTAAAATATACTGGAACAAAATTAAGTAAAATATCGACAATCTTGTCTATTATTGGAATAATCGGATTTATATTTTATGTAAAAATAAAGATGAATACTATAAAATAGAATATAAATAAAAATAGTTATATGGAACCCAAATATATTTAATAATTTGGGTTCTTTTCGTAAATTTAAATAAAATGAACAGAAAAATTGTACTTATTTTCTAGTTTTTTTCTCTATGTATCCTCTTATGTTACAAATAAATTTATAATATATATTTAAATCTTCTTTATCACTAGTGTCAATAATATTATATAAATTCTCCTTTACCTGAAGCTTGTTAGTAGAACCTTTCCCATACAAAATAAAGTCCATTCCAATACCAGTTGCAACAATAATTTTATCTAATGTTTTTAAGCCAGGTAAAAAATCCCCACGCTCTATTTGACCAATGTGTCTTTCAGTTAGCCCGCATCTTGTAGCAAATTCTTCTCTAGTTTCTTCAAATATTTCTTCTCTAATCTTTCTCACTCGAGTGCCAATAATAATTTTATCTAATGCCATAAAACACCTCCAGCAATATATATGTATATTTTATATTCTTTAAGAAGAACATAATATACTTTATATATGTAAAAAGACATACTTTGTCAAAGTATGTCGATTTTTGTTACTACTTGATTTTAATACTATTTCTGAAATTAACGCTTTTTTATTGGAAAATTTTAGGAGAATTAACGACAAAATTCGACATAACTTTTTAGAAAAATTTGGTATACTTTTGCGCAAGGGCTTGATATATCCCTGTTTTAAGTAGAACATATCTACGAAAGATATTTTCTTAAGATACTTGAGACAAAGTATAAACATCTAAAACAGGAATATGGCTCTTTTTATGTGTCAAAAAATAGTCAAAAAAATGTATATGAAAGGAGGATTTTGTTTTCTTCATATGTTCCTTAAAACAGGAATGTTATAGCCCAAATTTAATTTGGGAGGGAACACTATGAAAGAAAATAATGTCTATGATAATGAAAGGTTTGATAGTTACCTTAACAAAATTATCATTTTTTCTTCAAAAAAATATTTCAAAAAACATATAAATATTTGTGATAAAGAAAAAACTATTGTAGATGATGATGCAGATGCATCATTAACACAAAAGATATTAGTTAGTAACAACACATTTGACGAAGTTGAAGACACTTTAGAATTAAATAAAGCGTTAAAATCGCTGTCTGCCATTGAGCAGTCAGTGATTTTTTTGCTTTTCAAAGAAGAATTAAACCAAGACGAAGCAGGAAAAATATTAGAAATTTGCTCAAAATCGGTTAGTAGAATAAAAATAAGAGCGATTAATAAATTAAAGAAATATTTAAAAGGAGATTTAGAAGATGAAAAATAAAACTTTATGTGAGTTAGGAAAAATGGCACAAGATGGTAATGAAATGGCCATGTTAGAAATTATAGAGCGTAAGAAAAAAATGCTAAAGAAATATAGTTATCGGAGACGAAGATAGGTACCAGTATTTAATTTTAAGAATAATTGAGGGTGTTAAAAAATATAAATTTTAAAAAAATTTAAAATTTAGGGTAGAAAAATTAAAATTTGATGGATGTATATAAAGTGAAGGGCAATAAAAAGGAAACACTATATTTTAAAGGCAGGTAGGACAAGCTCTTATCTGCCTTTATCTAAATCTAAAGAAAGGAGAAGAAAGATGGTTTTTAGATTTCTATTGCTAGGTCTTTCACTTGGTATAGTTATATTTATATTTGAATTTCTAATACCTAAGTTAAAAAGAAAATATTGGTTACATAGAGAATTAAAGCTTAAAAGAAAAAGACAAAAAGAATATAAAAAGATGATGAATAAGTTAGAAATTAAGTAAGTTTCTAACTAAATTGCTATATTCAAAAAGTGTCGACAAAAAATTAACCAAAAGGGTGAACGAAAAAATGAGAGGATTAAAAGAAAAAATTATTATTCTTTTTTATGAAGAACATTTAAAAGAAAAGGAGATTGCTAATTCAGCTAATTGCTCATCTGCATACATTACAAAGATTGTAAAAAAAGATGATAGATATATTGACGAAAAAAAATATAGGGCAGACAAAACAAAAAATAATAGAAAAATCAGTCAAAATAAATTTATTAAAGAAAAAAGAGAACAAAAAAGAATAGATGACAATTATGCTTATGTACAATCTCAACATAGAGAAGCAGTAAATGAATTATCAAAATCAAAACATTTAAGTAATGAGGGTTATAGGAGATGGAACCAAAGTGCTTATAGTTATAACCCTTTGAAAAAAAGATATGAGTTTGACAGTAATCTAGGGCGTTCATATGATGTTCCAAAATATATTAAAGAAAGGTAGGACATTATGGAAGAAAAATTATTAAAAATATTTAAATTGGCAGATGAACTAAATGAAAAACAAGAAAAAGTATATGCTCAAATTTCTTATGAAGCTGACAATAGAAAAATATTAGAAATATGTATTAGATTAAAAGACAATTTTTCATGTTGTTCAAGATGTGAAATTCGATTATCTAATAATTCTGAAATACAACTAGATAATGTTATTAGATTATTTAGCTACTATATAGGAGGTGTATCTAATGAATAAAAAAGAAGCTATTGCATATGCACAAATAACTCTTAATTATATGCAAAGTGAAAAATATAATGGCAATATCACACCAGAAAATTTTGGTATAGAAATGAAACAATGCTTTAAGTTATATTCGCACGATATTGTAGAAAATATTGCAAAAGCACAAATTCAAGCATCAAAAGAATTAAGAAAAGTTAAGTTTGGAAGTGAATTTGATGAATGAAAATATAAATGAAAAAATAGGACTAAATATTGCAGAAGCAGCAAACCTAATGGGAATTAGCAAAAATTTGATGGCCGAATTAGTAAAATATCCAGATTTTCCTTGTATAAAGTTTAAAAGGAGAATTGTTATAAATAAAAAAATGTTACAAGATTGGTTTGATAAAAATTCTGGCAGATTTTTTATTTGAAAGTTGTTTTCTAAAGGAAAAAAATATATAATAGAGAATATTAAATGTTATACTTTTATAGTTACTTTTAATGTTCTCTATTTTTAATGGAGGGAAAAATGTCAAGAACTTCAAATAAACAAGCACCTACTGTTAAAAAGAGAAATACTAGAGGAATGGGGTCAATTAGAGCAAAAAATGGGGGATATGAAGGTAGAATTACAATAAAAGTAAATGGTAAATCAAAACAAATATCTTTATTTAGTAAAGATAAAAGAGTTCTTGTACAGAAGATGATGGAAGCTCAACAAGAAGCAAAAGACAATGAATATATAAATAAAGACAACATTACATTAGAGACATGGCTAAAAAAATGGATACAAATACATAAAAAACCTTTTGTAAAACCAAGAACTCTGCAAGGGTACATTGAAAAAATAAAAAATAATATTCTTCCTTATTTGGGAAATTATCCTATACAATCTATAGACAGGTTAATTCTTCAAGAGTATTTTTCTAATATGACAATGGGTAACGAAGAAAAGTCTATAAAAAAATATGCTCCTAAAACTATAAAGGACATAAAAAGTATTTTAAATATGGCATTTACGGATGCAGAGATAGACAAAATTATAAAATTTAATCCTATACCAAGTATTCGTACGCCGAAAGTATTAAAGCAAAAGAAAAAGCCAACTATATCACCAGATGAACAAAGGAAGTTAATAGAAATATTGCTTTCAGAGCGAAACGGACTAAGTTATATTTTTATAATGAATACTGGTCTAAGACCTGGTGAGGGTGGAGGAATAAAATGGAAACATTATAATTATAAAAAATCTAACATAAAGGTAAGGGATAATTATGGAAAAGTAACTTACTATGACGAAAACTTTAATAAGATTAAAACTGTTTTAGAAGAAAAGGAATTAAAAACACCATCAAGTTATAGGACAATACCATTACAAACTTGGCTAAATAAAATCTTACACGAATATATGCTATGTATAATGAAGATAAAAGGATACACAAAAAAAGAAGAAATGGATAATGATTATATGTTTATTAATAGTTTAGGTCATGCATTAAGTTCAGATTATTTATGGGATACATTAGACAGAATGTTAAAAAGACATAATTTTACTCATTTAAGTGTATATGGTTTAAGACATTTATTTGCGACAAGATGTGTGGATGTTAATATTCCTATAAATCAAATACAGCAATACTTAGGTCATGCATTAGCAAGTACTACTATGGACTATTATGTTGGATATGATGAAGAAACGAATCAAAAAGAAATACAAAAATTAGCTCCAATAAGTAATATTGAGATTATGCCAGAATTTTTAAATGGTAAAAAATGTGGTTAAAGGGACATTAAAGGGACATAGGTTAAAATACATAAAAAAATATACAACAATAAAATTTATGAATATGTTGGGAGAGTAAGAAAAAACGAAATCAAGAATATAAGAAGTATAGATAAATATTGTCGGGCTCATAACCCGAAGGTCGTAAGTTCGAGTCTTACCCCCGCAACCAGTAAAATAAAGGGTTTCAGCAATTTGCTGAAACCTAATTTTTATGTTTTGACGTAATTTTGACGTAATTTGATATAAAAATTAAAACAAGTTTTGTAAAATTTCGCTTGCTTTTTTATCTTCTTCTGGTATTTGGTCTAAATAATAATTTGTTGCTGTAGATGGAAGATGTCCTAATCGTTTAGCAGTGCTAACAATATCTCTACCTTTATTTATTAATATGCTTTCATTTAGAGCTCTTAAATCTTTTAAATTAATTTCTCTTAAGTCATTATTTTTTAAAAATTCTTTAAAGTTATTAGATAATGTATCAGGGTGTATACTAAATAGTCTTGTTTCTTTTTTTGGTTTTCCCAAATAATTATAATATTCCACAACTTTTTTTATGTATTTTTTTGGAACATAGAATTGTCTGTTTTTATGATTCTTTATATCTTTTTCTGTAGTGCCTCCTTTAACATTAACTCTATTTTTATTAAAATCAATAGTATTTCTTTTAAAGTTAAAATCTTTAAAAGTTAAAGCCATTACCTCACCACGTCTAGCACCAGTATAAAAAGAAGTATAAATAGCAATTTGCAATTCTTTATCTTCTAATTGTTCTAATTGTTCTAAAAAAGTTTTTATTTCATCATAGGAATACAAGATGACTTTCTTTTTTTGCTTTTTAAGATTTTTTGGGATAGATATTTTATCAGCAACATTATAATCTAAATAATCCCATTCAATAGCTTTGTTCAATATTGAAGATATTAGGTTTATATCATTCTTAGCAGTTTTACTTGACAGATTATATTCTATGACTAATTTATTGGCTAATTCTTGAATGTGAAGCCTTTTAAGTTTAGTTATTTTTATAGTTCCAATTTCATCAGCAATATATTTATTTATTCTATTTTTATAATCTCTTACTGTAGTTGGTGAAAGATTATCATTTGCATATTTATCAAAAAACATTTGAGCAAACTCTGTAAATGTAAGTCCAGTATCTTTTCTATATTTCCCTTTTTCTACTTCTGAAACAAATAAAGCTAATTTTTTACTAGCCTCTGTTGGAGAATTAGCTTTAACAGATTGACTATAACGTTCTCCTTCGCACATATATTCAAGAAAATAACTATTTTTTCCTCTTTTTCGCATTGTACCAGCCATACAAATACCTCCTAAACAAAAGTTTGTTACTATAATCAAAAATTAAATGCTAATTTGTAGCATTTCTTCTTTCGTCAAAATTTCTCCATATTTTTCAATATAGAAATTAATTGCATTTCGCATAAAATCAATTGTAACGCTAAAATAATCAGCTAGGCTATACAAATTATTAATCCCGATTCAAAATTGCTCTACGGAGACTTTCAAAAGGAATTAATATATAATAAGACCACTTTTTTGCTCTATATTCTTGTTTACTTATAAATTGTAAATCAGAATTAAATTTATAAGTAGCATCATAATAATAATGTCCTAGCTCTTCAGCAAAGATTTCTTTTTTCATATTAGAAGAATCTAATTTAGAAGTATCGTATAAAATTATATTTAATTTATCATAATTTATATAAGCTCCAGAAGTATCTTCTAAATATGTATCTATTAAATTTATATTTTCTTTTTTTATTAAATCTTCTATATAATCTAAATTCATAATTTTCTCCTATGTTACAAAACGATGTCAATTAGGTTAAAATTGCATTACATTTTGTAAAAAACTTGCATATTTAAAAAAAATGTGTATAATAATAGTATAAGAGTTAACTTGTGAAGGATAAGGCTGGGTTCCTGAATGGGAGTAGATATATTTGCGAGAATATATTTAGAAATCCTTTGCCCCTGGGGTTAACTCACTTTTTTATGTTATTTAAAATATCTTTTGGGTCCTTTTTTAGTTCATCAAAAATAAAATTTATTGCTTGTTGCGAATATGAGTATTGTGGTGAAGAAAATTGTTTATGAATATAGCAAAAAGCCTCATTGTTTTTTAATCCAAAATATTTAACAAAGTTTGTGAAATGAAAGTGATTAAATTTTGCTACTTTATTATTATATTCTAATTCAATCCCTTCCCTAGACAACATATTTTTAATAGTTTCTATGCAAGATTTAGCTGTATATTTATGAGTATTGTTAGGGTCTTTTAATTCTTTAAGTATTTGAACGCTTTGTTCTCCTGAATTATCGATTTTTACAAAAGCGGTTGCCTCATTTTTATCTTTAGTAATAAAAAATTTATGTTCTACTCTAATTGAAAACTTTTCGTTATTATTTATTGACAAATCTTCAATATTATTTTTATATGTTAAAATTTTATTTGCTAGTTCTTCTGGGTATTTAGCAATTATATTGTTTTCATCTAAAACTTTAAAATTTACAGATAAGGTCAAAAAATTAGCAGGCATAATATCCGAAATATCTATATTATGAAATTGTTTAATTTTATCACAAAAATTTAATAAACAAGATTGGAATAAAGGAACATATACCATTTCATATTCTTCAGTGATAAAATGTGTACTAGTATCTCTTAATTCTATAATCTTTTCTAAATTTATTCTTAATGGGTCTTTATCATTTGTAAAGATTATTTTTACACAATCTGAAAGGCTGATTGTTCTATCAGGTTTGTTTTTGTAATATATAGCTTCATTTCCTTTAGTTTTTATTAGGTGAGCTTTTAGCATTAATTCCCAAGCATTACATATAAAAAATGCAAAACCTTCAACTCTATATTGAATAGTTGGTTTATTATATATTTCTAAAGCTAATAATAAAGCTTCTTGAGATTTTTTTAATAGTCTATCGGTTAGTGCATTTAATAATTCATTCTCTTCCATACAATCTCCTTATTTCTTATTTTCTTCGTCTTTTTCTTGTTTTGCTAATAAAGCTTCTAGTGTATTTTTTATTATCATTTTATTAGTATCGTTTAATCCTTTATATCCAGAAGAAAAAGCAACATCTACGTCATCAATATTTATCTTTTCTGGCTTACGCACATCTGATTTGCCCATTAAATAATCCAAAGTACAATCAAATATTTCGCACATTTTTAATTTAATGTCATCACTAGGTGTTATATTACCAGCTTCATAGTTTGCTATACTTGATTTCCCTTTTAATCCTAATTTCAATGCTAATTCTTCTTGCGTTAATTCAAATTCTTTACGAAGCTGTTTTATTTTTTTACCTAAAATATTTTTACTATCTTCCATTTTTACCTCACCCATTTTTTATATATTTTAGCACAATGTTCAATAAAAGTAAACACTTTAAAAAATTTTTTATTAGGGACTGTAAGAATAGTTCAACACAAATAAACTTTTTTAATAAAAGTGCTTGACAGTTCAACATCAATATACTATAATAAGTTCAACAATAAAAAACTATGGAGGTGAGCAAATGGAAAAAGAAATATTAATAACTAATACTGAAGAATTAAAAAAAGCTAGAGAAATTAAAGGATTTTCGCATAGGGATATGTCAAAACTTCTAGGAGCAAAAAGTTCAGCAACATATTACAATATAGAAAAAGGAATAGTAGAACCAAAAATTAGTCAAGTATTGAAAATATGCAAATTACTAAAAGAGCCAATAACAAAATTTTTTACTCTAAAAGTTCAACAATGATAAACAAATAAAATTAAGGAGGAAGGTATGAAAATAGAGTGCACAGTTAAAGAATTAAAAGAACTAATAAAAATAGTACCAGTTGATAAGGCAACTGATACTATAACTACAAATTTAAAATTAGACGATGAAGCTATTAAGAAATTGAGTCAGTTAAAGGTTCAACAGAACCAATAGAAACGCCAATAATTTTATCTACAAAAATTGAAACGAAAGGCATTTTTATTGTTTTACCGCTAGTAATGAGTGTAACATCTTCTAATTCAATAGTAATTGGATTTTCTGCAACTTCCTCATTAACTTTGGCGTCCAAGCTTTTATCATACTTTTCTAAGAGGGAAAGATACATTTTATTGGCTAGAGTTAAAAAATCATCACCTTTTTTTATTTCAGTGTCATTAGTAGGATTTGTTTGTTTTAGCTCGCCAAAATATAATCCATTAGAAGTATTAATTATTAATTTATTATTAATGCCATTAGAGTTTTCGTTTTGTATCTTAACAAGCTCATTATAAATAAGAATTTTATTATATTTTCTTGAGAAAAAATTTTTAGACATATAATCACCACCTTTCAACAAAATTATAACACAGGTGGAAAAAATATACAATTTTAAAATTAAGAGTAGGAGGGAAACAAATGGAAGAGGAAAAAGAAATAAAAATAATAGAGAATAAAAACTCAAAAAAGATTCTTATAGGAAATTGTAATATATCAGGGGTTGTAAAAAAATATGAAATAGTAAGAACTGAGAATATTCGAGAAAACAATCTAATTCTTACTATTCCACTTGAAAGTGTAGAAATTTATATTACCACTTAGATTGTATTTGAGAAATGTGAACTTTATATTCTTCATTTTTATATTTGACTAAAACAAATGGCTCTAATGAATTAGCCTTTGAAAACCAAATTCCAGGCATCACGCCATTGATTAAATCATTATTATGAAGTTCAACCCAACCAATAGTAGCTAGATTTACAAAATATCTATTCAATATAATCACCTCACTTTCGAGGTAATTATACAAAATTTTAATAAATAAGTAAAGGAGGCGATGAAGTGGAACAAAACTTATTAACAACAGAACAAGTAAAAAATTATTTTCAAGTAAAAGATACCAGGACAATCAAAAAATTTATAAAACAAGGGCTTAAATATATACCAATAGGAACACGAGACTACAGGTTTGATAAAAAAGACGTTGAAGAATTTGCAGAACATTTAAAAGAATTAGCACAGCAAGAGTTAATAGCTATATATCCAGTTAGAACAATTAAACAAAAGAGAAAATCAAAAACTATAAATATTGACTATGAAAAATTACGAATTAACAGAGAATTAAACAAAGTTATATAGAAAGGAGTTGAGAAAAATGAAAGAGAAAGTAAAAGAAATATTAAGTGATCTGGCAAAAATGACATTTTTATGTGGCACGCTAACAGGATTAATGATTATAGCTAATTTGTTGGCAAATTTAGTTTAAAGAAAGGAAAAGAACAAATGAGCAGATACCAGGAATTATTAAATGAATGTATTGATTTAGAG
>CANRGT010000009.1 GCA_947630185.1 uncultured Clostridia bacterium
AGTCCTTAATTTACTGGACTTTTCTCTTGGACTAGTAAATTCAGTTAAAAGTGGAATTTACTTTTATATTTAACCTTCTCAAATTTTTGTAATCATTGACATTTATTTAAAGTAATGTTATACTAATATTAGCTTAATTAAAAGGTATCCGTTCATTAAGCAACATTAGATATGTGTGTAGAGACGCATATCTTTTTTTATGTCAAAAAACTAGTCAACTATATCAATTTCAAAATTTCTTCTTTAGGTTGTACACCTATTGTTCTAGCTGTTTCTTTTCCATCTTTAATAATTACAAATGTTGGTATACTCATTACTTCGTATTTTTCTGCTAGATCTTGGTTTTCATCAACATTTACTTTTCCTACTTTAATAGATGCTCCCATGCTTTCTCCTATTTCGTCTATTACTGGTGCCATCATTCTGCATGGTCCACACCAGCTTGCCCAGAAATCAATTATTACTGGCGTTCTAGATTGTAATACCTCTTGCTCAAAATTTTCACTATTTAATGTAATTACAGACATTTTATTTTCCTCCTTATTTATTTCTTATATATTTGAAATGCAACATTTACAATGCTTTTTTAATCTAAGTACTATATTTTAATTTTTTAAAACTGCTAGTCCTGCAAGTGTGCCTTCATATACAGCTTTGCTGATTTGCAAAAGTCCTCCTGTGCAATCTCCACAGGCAAATAGTCCTTTTACTGTTGTTTCCATATTTTCACCTGTTACAATGTGTCCATTTTCTATTCTAGCTCCTATTTTTCTTGCTAAGTCATTACTTGATGCAGTTGCAATAGCTACAAATACACCTTGCACATCTTTTTTAGTTTTATCTTCAAATTCTACTTCTTGTATTTTGCTATCTCCTCTAAATTCTTTTACTTTCTTTTCAATTACCTGTACTTTCTCATCTTTACTTATATCTATGTCTCTGTTTTCTATTATTTTATCTCCATTTGTTAGAATTGTAATTGAATTTACTATTGGTTTTAATTCTTGCATTTCATGTAATGCATAGTTTCCACTTCCTAAAACAGCAACATCTTTGCCTTTATAAAAGAAAGCGTCACAGATGGCACAATAGCTAATGCCTTTCCCTTCAAATTCTTGTATTCCTTTAATATTAGGTGATAGCCTATTGCTTCCTGTTGCTAAAATTACTGCTTTTGCTTGATAATTTGAATTTACTGTTTCTATTTCAAAAATTTTTTCATCAAATTCATTTGAAGAAAGTGCTACCACTTCATCTTCTACAATTTCTATGCCTAAATTTTCTGCTTGCTTAATTCCATTATTATAAAGTTCTTCGCCTGAAATTCCTTGTGGAAATCCATAATAGTTTTCAATTTTTTCTGCCTTAAATAAGCTTGTTTCTTTTTTGCTTATAACTAAAACTGAAAGCTTCCTTCTTTTTGCGTAAATTGAAGCAGTTATTCCTGCTGGACCTCCACCTATTACAACTACATCATACATATTTTCCTTTTACCTCTATACTAGAATATTCATTTTTCGCAATTTTAATCAAGAATTTATTATTTATATCTAAAAATATTATGTTTTGTAGCACCGCGCAGCGTTCAAACGGAACGAAGTGAAGTGCGCTTGGAGCAACCAACATACTATGTAATAAATTGTATTTATACAATTTATTACATAAGAGGTTGCGACAGCAAGGTGCAAAAAACAGAATATTTTTAGATTTATATTTTTAACTTGAAAATAATAAATATTTAAATAATATCATATAAATTTTTAAAGCTATAGCCTTGACTTCTTAAATATGCAATAACATCTGGTAAGGTTTGCGCTGTTAACTTTTTATTTGGTGCATCATGCATTAAAACTACTATACTATTTTTTCCTTTACATGTACTTTTTAAGCTTTGCATAATTTCTTCTTTTGTATCAGATCCTGCTGCGTCATTTGTTAAGCAGTTCCAATCTAAGTATGCAATACCATTTGCTTTTAATACTTTTTTAGCTTTGGTTTTTATCTTGTCATAATATCCACCAACTGATCCACCCGGAAACCTAAACACATTAGCTTGATATGTGCTATCACCTAATGCTTCTGCTATAATTTTATTTGTTTTTTCATATTCTTCTAATGGTTTATTTTCATTTTCATATACTTTACTATATACATGTGAATACCCATGGTTTGCTATATAGTGGCCTTCTGCTCTTTCTCTTTTTAGTAAGCTTGCATTTGATTTTGCCATTGTTCCTAATACAAAGAAAGTTGCTTTAATGTTTTCTTTCTTTAATGTATCTAATATTTTAGGTGTTACAGTACTTGATGGGCCATCATCAAAGGTTAAATATGCTACTTTTTCTTTTGAATTATATATTTTATCTATTGCTTCTATTTGTTTAGCCGTTAATTTTGAGCTATTAGCTTCTTGATTATTTTGCTCTGCACTATTGTTTTGGGCTTGTTGATTGCTATTTGAAATTCCATTTTGATTGTTTTGATTTTGTTCATTATTTTCCGTATTACCATTATTTTGAGCCTGTCCACTACTTTCTGTTTGATTTGTGTTTACTTGTTCATTTGTACTTTGTAAGTTGCTTTCTTTATCACTTTGTGAATTATTTTCTTGACCACCTTGTGCATACTCTGTATTTTCTGGATTTATTGAATTCTTTGTTAAATTTCTTATTTTTGCTAACTCTATTCCACCAAAAATTGCAACACTTACTAAAATTATTGCTATAATAGATAAAATTATTATTTCCTTCTTTGGATTTTTCTTTTTTTCTCCAACTTCTATATTATAATTTATCATATTTATTTTTCCTCTTTTACTGTATTTATTTTTAATAACTTAAATATTTCCACAATTACAATTGGCATAAATACTAATATTACAACTTCAATAATATTCATAAGTGGTAATACTGGTATGCTGAACAAATGTCTTAATGGCTCAATTAAAAGTATTACTAGCATTAAAGAAGCTGATACAATTGTTGCTAAAATTAGTTTGCTATTATTGAAAATTCCTGTTTTAAATATAGATTCTTTGTTGTTTCTAATGTTAAATACATGTACTAATTGTGAAAGTGCTAAAACTGTAAATGCCATTGTCTGTCCTATTTCTACTTTTACCTCCTCTGCACTTAAAGTTCTAACTACGCCTTCTGCATTCGTCATTTCTACAACTGGCAAGCTTTCTTCTGGTGTAGCTAAACCAATAATAAATGCTGTTAGTGCAATTGCACCTATCATAATTCCTTGATATATTACTCTCCATGTCATTCCTTTTGTAAATACACCTTGATTTGGCTTAATTGGCTTTCTATTCATAACATCTTTTTCTGCTGGATCAACTGCTAACGCAAGTGCTGGAAGTGAGTCTGTAACTAGGTTAATCCATAAAATATGCATTGGTAAAAGTGGTACTATTAAATTTATATCAATTCCAAACCAATTGCTAAGTAACGGTGTAATTAAAATTGCAACAAATAGTATAAGAATTTCTCCAATATTGCTAGATATTAAGAATTGAATTGCTTTTAAAATATTATCATAAATTCTTCTTCCTTCTTCTACTGATGATACGATTGTTGCAAAGTTATCATCTGTTAATATTACATCTGCTGCTTCTTTTGCTACATCTGTTCCTACCATACCCATTGCACAACCAATGTCTGCTGTTTTAAGTGCTGGTGCATCATTTACGCCATCACCTGTCATTGCAACGACTTCTCCATTTGCTTGCCAAGCCCTTACTATTCTTACTTTATGTTCTGGAGACACCCTAGCATATACACTGTATTTTCTTACATTCGCTTTTAAATCTTCATCAGACATATTTTCAAGGTCTGCACCTGTAATTGCTTCATCTTCATTTTCTAGAATTCCTAATGCTTTTGCAATAGCAACTGCTGTCATTTTATGGTCACCTGTAATCATAACGGTTTTAATTCCAGCTGTTTTACATTTTTGAACTGCATCTTTTACTTCTTCTCTTGGTGGGTCTATCATTCCAACCATTCCAACATATATTAAATTATTTTCTATTTGTTTCATTTCATCATCTGTTGGTTCATGGTCTAATTCTTTATATGCCATAGCAAGTACACGCAAAGCTTCACTTGCCATTTGTTCATTTTGTTTTGATATTTCTTTTCTATAATTTTCTAAGTCTTCTTTTATATTTCCATTCAAACTATAGCTATTACACCTTTGTAATAACTCATCTATGCCACCTTTTGTGTAAACAACATAACTATCCATTACTTTATGAACTGTTGTCATTAGCTTTCTTTCAGAATCAAATGGCAACTCTTTTACTCTTGGATATTGTTCTAGTTTAGTTGGGTCAAAGTCTAATTTAAAGCCCATATCTATAAGTGCTGTTTCTGTTGGGTCTCCTGTTAAAGTTTTATCTTGTGCTACTTTTGTATCATTGCAAAACATACTAACTGAAATTAGTTTTTTTAGCTCTTCTGGTATGTTTTGTACATCTATACTTTCTATATCTACTAAGTTTCCATTATAGAAAACTTTTTTAACAGTCATTTTATTTTGTGTTAAGGTTCCTGTTTTATCTGAGCAAATTACAGTTGTACTTCCTAGAGTTTCTACTGCTGGAAGCTTCTTTACAATAGCGTGCTTTTTAACCATTCTTTGAACACCTATTGCAAGAACTATTGTAGATACAGCAGCTAAGCCTTCTGGAATTGCGGCTACTGCTAAGCTAACTGCTGTCATGAACATATCAACTGGGTCTTTACCATATAACATACCAATTACGAAAATAACTACGCAAATAACAATTGCAGCTATTCCTAAAGTTTTTCCTAATTTATTTAATTTTTGTTGAAGTGGTGTTTCTGTTTCTTCTACTGTGTTTATCATTCCTGCAATTTTACCTACTTCTGTATTCATTCCAGTTTCTACTACAATACCTTTTCCTCTACCATATGTAATTAAGCTAGAAGAAAATAACATATTAGTTCTATCGCCTATTCCTACTTTTTCTTTTTCAATTTCGGCTGTAATTTTTTCTACTGGAACAGACTCACCTGTTAAAGATGCTTCTTGTGCTTTTAAATTTACTGCTTCAATTATTCTTAAATCTGCTGGTACATAATCACCTGTATCTAGCACCACTATATCTCCTGGTACTAAATCACGAGATGCTACAACTTCTATATTTCCATTTCTTATTACTTTTGCTACATGTGAGCTTAACTTTTGCAAAGCCTCTAATGACTTTTCTGCTTTATTTTCTTGTGCTACTCCTATAATTGCATTTACTATTACAACAATTAAAATGATTATTGAATCTGTAATTCCTTCATTTTGAATATATCCTATAACACCTGAAATGATTGCTGCAAGAATTAAGATTATAATCATGAAATCTTTAAATTGCTCTAAAAACTTTACAATTAAACTTTTTTTCTTTTTAGTTTCTAGCTCATTTATTCCATAAGCTTCTCTATTTTTTTCTACCTGTTCAGTTGTTAAGCCTTGATTTTCGTCAAGTTCAAAATGTTCTTCTACTTCTTTAATTGTTTTATTAAACCAATTTTTTTCTTCGCTCATTTTTGTTTTCCCTTCTTTTTGAGTTTTTTACTTTTTTATGTTTTTTTCTTTTTTACGTTTTCATATTTATTTTTGTGCTTTCTTTTTTGCGTTTTAACTTTTTAACATTTTCATAAATGTATAACATTTCATTTAGAATATTGCTTCAAATAATCTTCTATTGAAATATCTGACATTTTTTCAATAAATTCATCTAATTTATCAATAGGTATTATGTTATTTCCTTTTTGACCTTCTATATGTTTTTTCTTTGCATTTTCTTTAATGTTTAAAGATATCTTTTCTAAAAGTTCTTTTGAAAACTTAATTTGATACTTTTTTTCCACATATGCATTGGTCAAACCATAACTTGTATATAAGTCTTTTAAAAACTGTTCATATGTTACACTTTCTAAATAATCTATTGGAAAAAATTCTGTAAAAAATATTTTGTCTGTAAGTAAGTGTAAAAATACACCCTTTTCATAATCGGTTTTCACTTCATTTTCTTTCAAAAAATCTTCTATGCAAACTTTATTTTTAGATGATTCTATTATAGATGCATTTGGTTTTGACGGTTTAGTATAGTGACTTTTAGTTTTATTTTCTGCAAAATCTGGTGCAATTATTCCCCATAAAAAGCTTTCTTTATCTTTTATTCCATGTTTTTCTATGTATCTATTTCCAATTGCTAAATGTATGTGAAATCCTGGCATGTTATTTTTCTCCTTCGTTTGTTTGAAATTTATTTGGTTTATTACTTTTTTTGCTTAAAAAATTTACTATTTTTTAATATCTTATTTATTAAATTGTTCGTTCATATTATATTTTATTTTAATAAAAATATCAATAGTTTTAAGAGCATAAAAATAACCCTTTTAAAATTTGTATATCTTGCAATTTTACTTATTTTAAAAAGGTTTAATTCTTAAAATTATACTTTCAAATTTTCTTTTTTACTACTTTTCCGGGCACACCTACAACTGTTACATTACTTGGTACATCTTTTAATATTACTGCATTAGCACCTATTTTTACATTATCACCAACTGTAATGTTTCCAAGTATTTTTGCTCCACTACCTATAAATACATTGCTTCCAATTGTTGGATGTCTCTTTCCTTTTTGTTTTCCAGTCCCACCTAAAGTTACTCCATGAAACATTGTTACATTATCTCCTACTATTGCAGTTTCTCCTATTACTACTCCTGTTCCATGGTCTATAAATAAGCCTTTTCCTATTTTTGCACCGTGGGTGTATTTCTATTCCTGTTTTTCTTTTTCCCTTTTCACTTATATATTTTGCTATTAAAAAATGATTTTTTCTATAAAAGTAATGTGATATTTTATAGTATATTAGTGCTTTAAAACTTGGATACAGGAATACTTCAAATGTACTTTTAATTGCTGGATCGTTTTCTTTTATTGTTTTTATCTGTTCTTTTATAAATTGTATAAAAGCCATTATTAAAATTTTCATCCTCTCTCTTATTTTCTTATCTATTTTATTGTTTATCTTATTTCTATCTTTGCTTTTATTTTCTTATATATCAATTATTTCTATTTTACTCTATCTTTTTTATATCTTCTCTTTTATTTTATTCGTAGCACTGTTCTTTAGTTCCATAACTTTTGTTGACCCAATATGCCCTATCACAACTATCTCAAAAATGGGTGAAAATTTAGTCAAAAAAAAACACCATTAAGGCGCAATAGTATAAATATATTATTTTTTCAAAAATTTGTTCTGTTCGCTTGTATTTTATTTAATAATGTTGTATATTGGTAAACATAGGAAATGATGATAAGCAGATGTGGTTTTGCCACCAATTATACGAATTATCGTAGGAGAGGTGGTGATGTTTATGGTTAAAGTGATACTATTTTTTATAATATCCTTTATGTTATCTTTAACATTAAACGTTGCCTTGGCTACAGTTCTGTATAAGAACTGGGTTGATAAGCAACTACATAAATAAAAAAAGCTCACATCTGTAAATTTGACGATTTAGATGTGAGTTTTTATATCTATTTCGGCAAAACCACGTTTGTGGAATTGTCATTTCCTATATTTATTATACTTGAGATTTAAAAAAATGTCAAATAAATTTTGGAGTGAAAGAATTATTTTTATCAAACTTCTAATAATTTATAATCAATTTTAATTTTTATAATTATATTTATCTTTCTTCTATGCTTTTTTCAGACAGTTTGACTCCTAATTCTCTAAGCTTTTTTCTTGTTTCATCTGGATTAACGAAAGCTATTGTTGACATACCAAGTTTATCAGCTTCCTCTAATAAATTAGGTTTATCATCTATATAAACACAATTTTCTGCAGGATTAGATGCTTCTTCTAAAGCTAATTGATAAATTTTAGGGTTTGGTTTACGAACTCCTACAATATGCGAAAAAACTCCAGATTCAAAGTATTGTAAAAAATGATATTTTTCTTCTAGATAATCTATTCTTTCTTGAACATTATCAGATAAATATATTATTTCATATCCATTTTCTTTTAACTCTTTAATTATATCTACTGTTCCTTCAATTGGAACATACCCATTTAACCAAATTTGTGCCAATTCATCCATAGGAGCGCTAATTCCTAAAGTTTCTTTAGCTTGTCTCCAAAATTCCTCGTGAGATATTTGATTTTCTCTATATGCAGTTCCTATCTTTCCTTTAAATACATCTGCTACAAGAACTGGATCTATATTCCATCTTTTACTTATTATATCTATTGCTCCTTTAGTTCCATCTGTAAAATAAACACCACCTAAATCAAAAATAACTGTTTTTATATCTTTCATAATATTTTTCTCCTTAACACCATTTTTTTATAAACTCATTAATATTTTTAAAATCTTGTAATCTTTCTTTTATTTCTTCGTAAGACCAATCCCACCATTTTGATTTTTGTATTTTAGCTATTATTTCATCATCAAATCTCTTTTTTATTGGTTTTGCTGGAACACCTACAACAACTGTATATGGTTCAACATCATGTGTGACTACTGCACCACTTCCCACAATTGCACCATCTCCTACTGTAACTCCAGGCATTATTATTGCATTGTGCCCAATCCAAACATCATTACCAATTATTACTTTATCTTTTCTTCGCCAGTCAAAAATACTTTCATCATCTTCTTCAGCAAATCCAAATTGTTTTGAACGATATGTAAAATGATGCTGTGCAACTCTTGTATATGAAGGATGATTACTTGGATTAATTCTAGCACCCCACGCAATTGATGTGAATTTACCAATTTCGGCATACATTATTTGATTATATCCATTGCAATATGAATAATCTCCGATTATAGATTCAGTTATTATACAATTATCATTGATTTCTGTAAATTTTCCAATTTTTGAATCTTTTATAACGACATCTTTTCCTATTTTAGGTTCGACATTCATAGTAATCTACTCTCCTTTATTACTTATATCTGCTAGAATTATACTAAGTTTTATTTTTTTAGTCAAGTTAGATGCATAAACATCATTATAGATTTAGGATGATTTTTTTGCAAAAGAAAAAATCAACCAGTTTAATTCTGATTGATTTTGTATCTACTATTCTATAAAAGTTCGAACAGATTTATCAATGGAGCAGGTGATGGGAATCGAACCCACATAGCCAGCTTGGAAGGCTGGAATTCTACCATTGAACTACACCTGCAAGTATTTAGTTTTTTTGTTTGGAACAGATATAATTATAAAGGCTATTCTCGTTTTTGTCAATGTTTTTTGCGAATTTTTTTTAACTTTTTGCATATACCTTTAAAATAAACAAATAAAGGTTGGTTTTAAAAATATATGAACTTTTTATTAAATTATTGTAAAGGTATTTTAATTGGTGCTGGTGCTATTTTACCTGGTATTAGTAGTGGTGTATTTTGTGTGATTTTCGGCATCTACGAAAAATTAGTAAATAGTGTTTTAAATATATTTAAAGATTTTAAGAAAAATTTTATCTTTCTTTTGCCTTTTTTTCTTGGTGCACTTACTGGTATTTTTTTAGTTGGAAAATTGCTTAATTTTCTATTTACTTTTTATCCGATGCCAACTAAATTTTGTTTTATTGGTCTAATTATTGGTAGCATACCTGTTTTGTGTAAAAGAGCTAATAATTCTAAAGGTTTTCGCCTTCATTACCTTATATTTTTAGCTTTTGCTTTTTTGATTGGACTTTTATCTATTGGGCTTGAAAAGTTTTTATCACAATCGCTTAACATGACTCTAGTCAGTAGTAATTTAAATAATAACTTTTTGTATTTCATTTTATCTGGGTTTATTATGTCTGTTGGAATTGTTATTCCGGGCATCAGTAGTAGTGTTATTTTAATGTGCCTAGGTGTATATTCTATTTATTTAAATGCTATTTCTAGTGTAAATATTGCAGTTTTATTTCCTATGGCAATTGGATTAGTTATTGGCTCTATTATTTTTTTAAAGGCTATCCAATTTTTATTTGCTAACTATTATTCACATACTTTTTATATGATTATTGGTTTTGTGTTAGGTTCAGTTTTGGTTATCTATCCTCGGATTCAGTTTTAATTTAGAAGGATTAATTTCACTTCTATTACTTGCTTTAGGCTTTTTTGTTGGATTAAAATTTGAAAACTTAGAAACTAATTAACTGTTAATGAAATTTAAAAGCTGAAATACTATGTTTTTTACTTGCAAAACTTAGTGTTTTCAGCTTTATATTAATATTATTTCTTTCTTCTAAGTATCCAACCTGCTTCTACCTTAATTGGCAAAGTCATTAAAATAGTTTGCCCTGCTTTCCCTGGATTTACTGTTGTAACTTCTTCATTTGTTTCTGAATCCCATAAATGTTCTATTTTGAAGCTTACTGTTTCTATTTTTCCCGGTATTAATATTTCCATTTCATCGCCTACTGTCAACTTATTTCTAATTTCAATTATGTATTTTTTGTCTTGGCTTCCCTCATTTTCTTTTACTTTGATTTTTTCTTCATTGTTTAATTTATTATTTTTTTCTTCTAATGCTTCATTATTAGATAAATTTGTTTTCTCGTTTTTATTTTCTAAATTTGAATTGTCTAATACTTTTCCTCCAAATTCATAATCTGGGTTGTATTGTTTTCCTTCATATTCTTGGAAATCCTTATTGTTCCTATCATTAAAGTAAAATGTTGTTAATCCTCTTGTTTTTGTTTTTTCTAGTTCTTTTAAATACTTACTTGCATCATATTCTTTTGGATTTTTCATGTAATCATCTATTGCATTTCTGTATGCATTTACAACTGATGCTAGATAATATTCCGTTTTTAGTCTTCCTTCTATTTTTAAGCTATCTATTCCCATTTCTATAATTTCTGGAATTTCTTTTATTAAGCATAAGTCCTTAGAAGAAAAAATGTATGTGCCTTTTTCATCATATTCTACAGGCATTAAATTTCCTGGATTGTTATTTTCTTCTACATAAACATTATACGCCCATCTACAACTTTGTGCACAATCACCTAAATTTGCACTTCTACTTGCTAAAAAGTCACTTAAAAAGCATCTTCCAGAGTATCCGAAGCAAATTGCACCATGTACAAACATTTCTACTTCTAGATTTTTTTCTTTGTTTTTCATTATTTCTAATATTTGAGCTTTGCTTAATTCTCTACCTAATATAACTCTACTTGCACCATTTTTATACCAAAAATTAGCAGAGTGGTAGCTTACAGTATTTGCTTGTGTGCTAACATGTATTGCTACATCTGGTGCATACTTCTTTAAAACTTCTATTACGCCACCATCTGAAGCTATTATGGCATCTACTTTTAAGTCATTTAGCATAATTGCTTGTTTTTTTATTTCTTCATAATAGCTATCCCAAGCATAGATGTTTATTGTTGCATAAACTTTTTTTCCTATGCTATGTGCATATTTAATTGTTTTTGCTAAATCATCATTATTTACTTCTGCTCTACTTCTTAATGAAAGTGCACCTGTTCCACAATATACAGCATCTGCTCCGTATAAAAATGCTGTTTTTGCTTTTTCAAAAGAACCTGCTGGTGCTAATAGCTCTGGCTTTTTTAAATTTTCCATCTACTAATTCTCCGTTTCTTTTATTTTAAGTTCTGTATTTCTAAGCTTACCTATTTTTATATTTTTAATTCCTTTTATACTTTTCTTTTAGTATTATTTGAAGGATTTTTAACTATATGCCTTTATATTAATTTATAATTTTCTGTCGAACTTTGTCAATATTCTATTTTCAATTCTTATTTACTTTTTTATAAAAATTTGATATTATTAAGTATGTAGTTAGAGGTGATTTTATAATTTATGGAGAAAAAGAAAATAAGGTTAAATAAAACACAATTTTTAATTCTATATTTCTTTTTATTTTCATTTTTAGGTTGGCTACTTGAAACTATATTTTGTGTTTTTAAATTAGGTTACTTTACTAAGAGAGGTTTTTTATTTGGACCTATTTGTCCTATTTATGGCTTTGGCGGATTAATCCTAATTATGGTTTTATCAAAATATAAAAAAGATAATTTAAAATTATTTATATATTCTGCATTTATTTTTTCTGCTTTTGAATACATTGTTAGTTACATTTTAGAAGCTATATTTTCTATGCATTGGTGGGATTATACAGGTGAATTTTTAAATTTAAATGGTCGTATTGGGGCTTTTTATTTTCTTGCTTGGGGTGTTATAGCGATTGTTTTTATAAATCACATCTTCCCTTTTTTAAAAAAGAAAATAAATATACTTTTATCTAAAATACCTTATAAAGTTCAAGTGGCTATTTTACGTCTGTTATGTAGTATTGGCTCTATAGATACCATTGCATCTTTCATAAGATATAAATTATAGATTCTATAATTTATCTTTTTATTTTTCGTGAAATGCTAAGTCCATCTCCTACTTCTAAAATTTTAGTTTCTAAATTAGGATTTTCAGTAATTTCACTTATATATTCTCTTAAATTTCTTACTGCTGTACGTTGTTTATGTTTGTTATAATCACTCATTACATAGCCTTTATATAAAACATTATCTGCTATAATTAGTCCATTTTCATTTAACATTCTCATAGCTTCTTTTAAGAAAAATGGATATTTGCCTTTTGCAGCATCAATAAATACAACATCATATTTTTCATTAAAGTTTGGTAAAAGTTCTACTGCATCTCCCTCATATATGTTAATTTTATTTTCTGCTTCTGCCCTTTTTATATTTTCTTTTGCTTCTTTTACCCTCTCAACATCTCTTTCTATTGTATCTATTTTTCCATTTTCACTTAAATATTTAGAAAAGCAGATGGCAGAATAGCCAACTGCTGTTCCTATTTCTAGTATTTTATTTGGTTTTTGTTCTTGTAATAATTTTTGTACTACTTCTAATGTATCATCCATGATAATTGGAATTTTGTCTTCTAATGCTTTTTGTTTTATTTTTTGAAGTTCTTTTTCGTTCATTATTTTTATTCCTTTTAGGCTTTTTATTTTATTTTTATCAAACTTTTAATTTATTTATGTTCTTAATTTTTACTTTTTTTATTTTAATAATCAATTCACATTTTTATGAATTTTATATATTGTTAAAATTACTTTCATTTTTAACTTTATTTTCTTTTATGCCCAAAACGTTATTAACCCAAGCTTCAAAATATTGCCTATATTTTAAATATTTAAAATCTCCATATTTTTCATTTAATTGCTCTAAAACTTCATCTTTAGATAATTTTTGTTCAAAACACATATTTCTAATAGTTTTTTGAATTTCTATTCTTATTTTTGTGTCTTCACTTGGATTTTTCTTTCTTTTTTCTTCTCTAGCATTAGATTGTGCTACTGCAGCCAAATTACTTGCATATCTTATGTTTCTAATCTCTCTAGATCTAATTTTTCTTGAATCCATATTATCACTTCTCCTATTCCTTTTATTAAATAATAAAATATTTTTCATATTATTAAATAATAAAGATACATATTTAATTAAAATAAGTAGTTTTTATTCAGATACTGTTCTTCTTGCCATTCTTTCTCTTGTTTTATTATCTAATATTTTCTTTCTTAAACGAATATTTTTTGGTGTTACTTCTACTAACTCATCTTCTGCTATAAATTCTATGGCTTTTTCTAATGACATTTGAACTGGTGGTACTAAACGAAGGGCATCATCTGAGCCAGATGCTCTTGTATTTGTTAAGTGTTTTTCTTTACATACATTTATTGAAATATCTTCGTTTCTAGAGTTAATTCCTACTATCATTCCTTCATATACTTCAACACCTGCACCAATTAAAAGCTCTCCTCTTTCTTGTGCATTGTATAAACCATAAGTGATAGATGTTCCTTGCTCAAATGCAACAAGTACCCCCCTAGTTCTTGCTTGAATTTCACCTTTGTATGGTTCATACCCTTCAAATACGCTGTTCATTGTTCCTTCACCTTTTGTATCTGTTAAGAACTCTGTACGGTAACCAATTAAACCTCTTGCTGGGATTTTAAATTCTACTTTTGTATGTCCTGCCTCTGCTGGCTCCATATTAATCATTTCAGCTTTTCTTCTTCCTAATTTTTCAATTACATTTCCTATGCAGTCATCTGGAACATTTACAACTAATCTTTCTATTGGCTCTGATTTTACGCCATCTATTTCTTTTATAATAACTTTTGGACGAGATACTAAAAGTTCAAATCCTTCTCTTCTCATTGTCTCAATTAAAACTGATAAATGAAGTTCTCCACGTCCACATACTTCAAAGCTATCAGGAGAATCTGTTTCTTTTACACGTAAACTTACATTTCTCTCTAATTCTTTGAATAATCTATCTCTAATATGTCTTGAAGTAACAAATTGTCCTTCTTTTCCTGCAAATGGACCATTATTAACACTAAATGTCATTGATACTGTTGGCTCGTCAATGTCTACAAAGTCTATTTTTTCTGGATTATTACTATCGCAAATTGTTTCACCTATGTTAATATCTGGTATACCAGAAACGCAAACAATATCTCCTGCACCTACTTCTTCTACTTCTGTTCTTTTTAAGCCTTGGTAAGTAAATAGTTTTGCAATTTTTCCTTGTGTTACCTTATCATCCTTTTTGCAAATAGCTACATTCATTCCAGCTTTTATTGTTCCACGCTCAACTCTACCTACTGCTATTCTACCTAAGTAATCATCATAATCTATGTTCGATACTAGCATTTGCATAGTTCCTTCTGTATCACATTTTGGTGCTTGAATGGTGTCAATTATTGTATCAAAAATACAAGTTACATTGTCACTTTCGTCTTCTAAATGCATTTTAGCAATTCCGTTTTTTGCAGATGCATATATAACTGGAAAATCTAATTGCTCGTCATTTGCATTTAATTCTATAAATAATTCTAATACTTGGTCTACTACTTTTAATGGATTTGCACCTGGTCTATCTATTTTGTTTATAACAACTATTGGTTTTAAGTTAAGTGCTAAAGATTTTTTAAGCACTTCTCTTGTTTGTGGCATTGGTCCTTCAAAAGCATCAACTAATAAAAGTACACCATCTACCATTTTAAGTACACGCTCTACTTCTCCACCAAAATCAGCGTGACCTGGTGTATCTACTATATTTATTTTAATTCCGTTATACATAACAGATGTATTTTTAGCTAAGATGGTAATTCCTCTTTCTTTTTCAATATCACCTGAATCCATAACTCTTTCAGCTACTTGTTCATTATCTCTAAATACATGACTTTGTTTTAAAAGACCATCAACTAATGTTGTTTTTCCATGGTCTACGTGTGCAATTATTGCAATATTTCTTATATTTTGATTATTCATTTTTGCTTCCTCTTTTCTATTTTTTCTAAAAGTATAATATATCACAATAATGAACAATATAATTTTTGCGCCATGTCGCGCAGCGTTCAAGCGAAGCGCGTTTGGAGCAACATTTATGCCCAGACAGCAAGACATAAGAAAAAATTATATTGTTCATTTATATTATATTTAATAACAACATTACTATTATACTTTATATTTCTTCGTTTGTCAACATAATTATATTGTCCATAATCTCTTTACTTACCTTGTCTAATAGCTCTTTTTCTGGCTTGTTTGTTTTATATTCACTAAAATCTAATGGCTTTCCATAATTTAATTTTATTTTATGAAATGGCTTTAATGTTCCTTGTACACCTACTGGTATTACAGGCACTCCTGTTCTTAGTGCCATGAAAGCTGCACCATTTTGTGCTCTTCCATTTTTGCTCAAACCATTTCTAGTTCCTTCTGGAAATATTACTAGAATTTGTCCATCTTTTAGGATTTTTAAAGCAAATTTCATGGATTCTAAGTCCATTTTTCCTCTTTTTACTGGGAAAACGCAACATTTTTTTGCAAACCATTTTATAAGATTATTTTTAAATAGTTCTTCTTTTGCCATTACATATGTAAGCCTTTTAGTTGATGAAACTAAGATTGGTGGATCCCAGTTTGATCTATGGTTTGCACAAATAATATATGCTCCTTCTTTTTTTATATTTTCTTCTCCCACTTTTTTTACTCTAAATACAATTAGGCAAAATAAATGTACAAAGAAAATTGCTACTTTTCTAATCATTTGCTTTATTACCTTTCATTATTTTTTTGTTATATCATTTTTATAAATATTTTAGTCAAACTTTTTAATTATAATTTTAATCAAAAAATTTGACTAATTTATTTTCATATGTTCATTACAAATTATTTATTCATAACTTTAGAGATTTGGTCTTTAGCATTTTCAACTGAAGTTTCATCTGGTAGCATAACATATAAGTATTGACTTCCTGCTGAATAAGTAGTTCTACTTGCATCTTTTCCTACTAAGCTATTAGTTTCTATTGTCCATGAAGGCATACTTTCAAGTTGATGTTTTACTAAATCACTAATTACATTTTGATCAATATTAGTTTGGAAACTATTTTCTAATGTTTTTAAAATATTTGTATATTTAGTTAATATTGAACCACTTAAAGCTTTTTTTATAATTGCTTCTATTACATGTTGTTGGTTCTTAACTCTTTGGTTATCACCACTTGCAAAAGAATCTCTTTCTCTACTAAATGATAATGCTTTTGCACCATTTACATGGTTAATACCTTTGCTAAAATAATATCCATCTTGTGATGTAAAGCTATAATCAGAATTAATATCTATTCCACCTAAAGTATCTACTAATTTTATTACAGTTGTAAAGTTTACTCTAACATAATAATCTATATCAATATCTAATAAATCTTCTACTGTTGTAACTGTTTCATTTATTCCATAAATTCCAGAGTGTGTTAGCTTATCCTTTGCTTTTTTAGAATGTAATGTAACATAATAGTCTCTAGGAATAGAAGTAAGAAGTACTTCGTGTGTGTTAGTATTTACTGTTGCAACAATATTTGCATCGCTTCTAGAAACATTACTAATTCTACCAGTAGTATCTATTCCACTAATGTACACATTGAAAATACCATCGTTGCTTTCTTCTGTAGGTTTTTCTTCTTCCTCTGTTTTCTTGATTTTATGTGTTGCTGTATAAATAATTTTTGTATTTTCTTTAAATTTAGATATTTCGTCTTCAAGCATACCATATTGAGCAGAGCTTACTAAAACTGCATCTACTTTATCTTTTAATAAACTTTCTCCTATTTCTACTAAATTATCTTGTGCTTTTAGTCTAATTGCAACTTTACTACTTATTTCTAATCTTACATCATCTTCTATTTGATAGAAATGTATTTCTTTACCTTTTATATCTTCTAATTCGTTATATGAACTATCTTTTTTAGTTACTATGTAGTAATCTTCTGTTTCCTCTATTTTTATGTCACTTCCAAAATTGTTATCAAAAAAATCTGATGTTGCATTAGCATATTTATTTGCAAAAATATATAAAGCTGAAATTATAACTACAATTACAAGGCATATTATGTTTATTCTATGTTTTTTTCTCTTTTTTCCTAATCCTATAACCATTGCAAAAGTAAATATAATTTCTGCAATTGTAAATGCTATAATATATGCATTTGGTAATAAATTCATTTTTAATATTGAAATATAAAATGAAATAGTAATTATTAAATAAACTCCTGTTAATATTTTAAATATTAAATCCATTCCCTTGCTATTTTTTCTTTTATTTCCAGTAGACTTTCTTTTGTTCTTCGAATAAGAATATTGGTTTATTTCATATTGCTCACCATAATCATTTGAATTTTTCCTAGACATTTTTTCTTCCTCCTAGATAAAATTGTAACTTATCTCACATAATTATAATTACAACTTATACTTCTATTTTGAATTTTTTCTTCTTTCATAAAAATAATTTTTTGAATTTTTGAATAATAATATTAATTTATTAGGTATTACGCTTTTAGATATTTGATTTATATTTATATCATTATTAGAATTTAGTTGCAATAATATTATATATATTACCACTAATGGCAAAAATCTATAAAAAATTTCTCCTTTTATTTCTATTATTATTGTAATTAAAAAGTTGATAGATAAAAAAGTTAATGCCTTATTTTTTTGTTTGATTGATTGTGATATTAATTTAATAATTGGTATTATTATCGATAAATAGCCAATAATAGTAAATATTATTCCATAAAATAGCATCGGTCTCATAAATCCGACATCTGTTGACATATAATAATAATTTGAATAAGGAGCTGTATAATATCCATCTCCGAAAAAAAAAGTTCTAATATTAGGCATAAATATCATTCTATCAAATACTATATCACTTGAACCAGTGTATAATTTTCCTGTTTTTATAAAATTTATAATTGGTGCAAATGCCCAATCCATCCAAATTTTCATTGTTCCATTACATATATATAATATTGTTAATATTGTAGCAATAACTATTATAAAAGAGCCTATATATAGTAAATTCTTCTTGTCCTTTTTTATGAAAATAAATGCTAATATTATGGCAGATATTGCTGAAACAGTTGCTCCTATTCTTCCATATAAAGTTGAACCTACCAATAACATTATATAAGATATGTATAACATTACATTTTCTTTTTTTATTTTTAGGTTTTCCTCAATTATTAAAAATCCATTTATTATAACAGCAAATATAACTTTAAATGCAATTTGAAATCCTGAATAACCATCTATACCATATCTTGTCATATAATTAGCATTTTCTAGTATTATATGATAACTTGGATCATATATTATTTTGTTCCATGCTTCTTTCAAACCTGGAAAAATCACAAAGAATATTGTTGTTAATATATACATATTTGTAGCTATTATTACGTATTTCGAAAATAAATATATATTTGCCTCATCTTTGTGTTTTTTTTCAAATAAAATTAAAAGGGCTAATAACTTTATTGTTGTCCTTGCTATACTTACTAAAACATCTAAATATGAAAAATCTAACGTTTTATATATAATTGGGACTAAAATAGCTGCTATTACACATATCATAATTGCTATAACTGAATATTTTAAACATCCATTTTTTACTATCAAAATATATTTTATTAAATATTTTATATTTATTAATATATATATAACGCATATTCCATAAATTATCAATGTTTGTACTGTACTTATTTTATTAAATGTAAAAGTAAATAGAATATAAAAAAATGCTAACAGTAACATTGGCTTTATTTTACTAAAGTATTTCATTTTATGTTTCTCCTCACTGATATATTTTTTATTTCTTTGTAAATTCTTTCACAATTTTTATTATCATGTATGCTAAAAAATTTATCAATTTGTTCTTTATTTTTCTTATCTATTTCAAAATTATTTTTATAACTATCTTCTAAAAAATTTATAACCTTTTTATAATCAGTTGCAAAATCACCAAAACCACTATTTTTATAGTCAAAATATCCCGAAGCATATTGACCTTTTCTAAACTGTTCTATATCGAATTGATAGTAAATAATAGGTTTATACATATATGCAAAATCAAGCGATACACTAGAATAATCTGTTATCATTATTGCTGACTCTTTTAATAATTCTTGAATATCATATTCTTTCCATGAAGCAATTTTAATATTTTTTGAATTAACTTTAAAACTAGCTAAAAAATTTTGCATATTTCTATGTGGATAAAAAATTACTTTTAAATTATTTTTTTCTATAAAATCTAATAATTCCTTACTATTTATAAAATTATTCCAATATTTATAGTAATCAGAATGTTCAAAAATCCCGTCATAATTAAACTGATAATAAGCATCTGTTTTTCTTGTTAACCATTCTCTCCAACTAGGCATAATAAGTATTTGTTTTTTATTTATATTTAAATTGTATAAATTGTCAAATCTACAAAAACCTAAGTATTTAACATTTTCATTTGGATACCCAAAATATTTCTTTACATAATCATATTCTGGTTTTGCCCCACAAATAAATAATCTCATTTTAGTATTTTTATAAAATAACCATTCTGCTTTATTAATTGTAATTCCATGCTGCAAAAATATGAATTTGCTTTTTATAATATTATAAACCTCTAAAACATAACATATTGCCGCATTTGGTTTTCCTGCTTTTTGTGTACTAATATTATATTTACAGTTAAAATACAATATCCAATGTTTTAAACTACCATACTTTACAGTTTTACCTATTTTTTTTACTTTTTCATAATCTTTGGATTTATAATTTATTGCATAGTATGATACTATTGGTTTTTGATTTTCATTTAAATACTTAAAAAAACAATATCCATTATCTCTAGCCTCATTTTCATCTTCGCAAATTAACCATATTTCTTTTCCACTTATACTAACTATTATTTTATATATTAAGCTCAATGGTATTGATATTATAAATAATACAATTTGATAAATATCCTTCCATTTAATATATCTTAATTCATGCAATATTTTCTTTATCATGTCTTATACCTTTCCAATTAATATATTTAATCTTATGTGATCTACTACTATTTTTCTAAACTGAGAATTAAATATTAATTTTACTATTATTATTGGAATCTGTATCAATTTATTCAATGTACTCATTTTATAAAACTCTTTTATATAATTGTTTATTTTCAAATGATTTTCTTCTTTATTTTTATCTATATCTTTATTTATTTCGTTTGTTATAGCTTCACTTTGTTCTATCATTCCCTTTTTGTAAAATTTTCTTATTATCTGTGTGTTTCTATATTGTATATATTCTTTGGTATTACATATACTATTTCGCCTTACTCTATATTTTAATATGTATTCTGGTAAAATTCCTATTTTATAATCTTTTTCTAGTGTCCTTAATAAAAAATCATAATCTTCACAAGCTTCTAATTCTCTATATCCGTTATTTTTTATAAAAATATCTTTTTTAGCAAACCAAGTAGGGTGTGCAAATATATTTCTTATTTTCATAGCTTTTCTTATTTTTTTCTCTGATAATTTGTTTAAAGAATTTCTAGCTATTTCTTGTCCATTTTCATCTATTTTTATAACTTTCCCGAGCAACTAAATCTAAGTTATTTTCTTTTAAAAATTTATACTCTTTTTCTATTCTATCTTTTTCTGAAATATCGTCTGCATCCATTCTCATTATATATTCGCCTTTTGATATCTCTAATGCTTTATTTAAGCTTTTTACAAGTCCTAAATTTTTTTCGTTTTTCAAAATGACAATTCTTTTATCTCTACTAGCATATTCTTGTATTAAATTTGCAATTTCAATATTTTTAGGATTATCAAGTACAATAATAAATTCGAATTCCGAATATGTTTGATTTAATATACTCTCTACTGCTTGCCTTATTAGCATATTTTCTTCATTGTATGTACTCATTATAACAGATATCATTTTTAATCATTTCCTCTCTCTTATAAATATTGCTTTTAGTAGTCCAACAATAGTTCCAATTCCATAACTTAAATGTAGTATTAAAAATATAAATGGTAATAAAAAAAATTGTATAGAAAATCCATTTTGAATAAATATCAAAATTAAATTAACTATATTAAATAATCCATATAATGCAAGTATCATATATAAAAAAATCGGAAATCCTAAAAGCGCTGATACGCTACTTATAAAAAGTGCTAAAACAAAAAACAATGGTATAAAATGATATAAAGAAAAACATTTAGGACAATATCTCATAGTAATTCCTATCCATTTTCCATTATTGTATTTTTGTTTTATCATTCCTTTTAATGTGTTTCTTACATGATGATAAGAAGTAATATTAGGTGATAATAAAAATTTATATCCCTTTTGTTTCATTCTATAATGCATTTCATTATCTTCTGTCCTTGCTAAGTTTTCATTATATAACCCGACTTCATCAAATACTTTTTTTCTATACATAGCATGTGCTAATGTGCTTACATATTCTCTTTCATTTGTCCTTCTATATTTTGCTATTCCGCTTCCAAATAAAGATTGTTCTGCTATTAATAAAGTCTTTTGCCATTTAGTATCTTCCTCAGTAACGCTAATTCTATGTCCTCCTACAATGTTTTCTCCATTTTCTAGTTCTTTAACATTTTCTTCTATAAAATTATCTGGAAAAGTAGAATGAGCATCTACTCTTACTATTGCTTCTCCTTTTACTTCTTTAAGTGCCACATTCCATCCACAAGGTAATATTTTATTTTCATTTTCTAGAACAAGTACTCTTTGAAAATCATTATTATCTTTTTGAAAATCTTTCATTATTCCTTTAGTATTATCACTAGAAGCACTATTTACTAGTATTACTTCTATTTCATTGTGTGGATAAGTTTGCTTTTTCAAACAATCTAAACAAGATTTAAGAACTTTTTCTGCATTATATGCTACAATTATAAAACTAACAATCATAAAGAACTCCTTTTTATTTACTAGGTTTATTTTTTATTATATCTTTCATATCCTATTACTTATTTTATTACATTAATAACTGTATCTATCATAATTTTTATATCTTTAAATACATTAAATTCTTTAATATATTCTAAGTTCCATTTCATTTTTTCAGGTAATACTCTATTTATATAAATGTCATCTGTTTTTTCCCCTTTGTTAAGAAATGTAGTAATTATTTCGTCTTCGTTTCTGTATTCAATGCTTGCTTTTGAAGTTACACCTGCTGGCATTAAAAGAGTTGCTTTCATTTCATCATTATATTTTTCAACATATTTTTCAACCTCTGGTCTTGTTCCTACAAAAGACATTTGACCTATTAAAATATTTATAAGTTGTGGAACTTCATCAATTCTATATTTTCTTATTTTGCTTCCAACTCTAGTTATTCTTGGGTCTTTGCCTATGGTTACTAAACTTCCCATCTTATCTGCATCTTGTACCATTGTTCTAAACTTAAATATTTTAAATTTTTGTCCATATGTTGTTATTCTTTCCTGTCTATAAAATACTGGCCCTCTGGAATCTATTTTTATTAATAAAGCAATTATAAGCATAATCGGAGATAATATAACTAATAGAATAAAAGATATAATAATGTCTACTATTCTTTTTAATATTAGTTGTAATTTTTTGTGTGAGAGAATATCATAATATTCTTTTACAGCTGAATTTTTTAAATTGTCCGGTATGTCTTCCCATTTTTTCAAAAGCATATCTCTGTACTCTCCTTACTATTTTTTTATGTTTAAAATTCGTTTATATTATATTTTATTTTATCTTATTTTGACTTTATATTCTTTCTATTATTTTAGTAAATTTTTCTATAATATAGTCTACTTCTTCATCTGTAAGTTTGCTGTATAAAGGTAATGTTATTTCATTTTCGTAAAAGCTATATGCTACTTTATAATCCTTTATATCAAACCCCATGTTTTTGTATGCTGTAAGCAGTGGTAATGGCTTATAATGTACATTACAAGCAATTCCTTCTTCTGCCATTTTTATAATAATTTCATTTCTTCTTTGTTCATTTATTCCATTTATTCTTACTAAGTATAAATGTCCTGATGAAGTATGATTACCATCTTTATGATTTAATGTTAATACTGGTAAGTTTTTAAATGCTTCATTATATTTTGCAATAATTTCTTGTCTTCTCTGTAAAAGTTTAGGATATCTTCTCATTTGAGCTAATCCAATTCCTGCTTGTATATCTGTCATATTACATTTATAATATGGTGCTACAATATCATATTCCCATGCACCTAATTTATTCTTATTTAGTGCATCTTTTGTTTGCCCATGTAATGATAATAATTGATATTGCTTGTAAACTGCTTCATTATCTAGACCTTCTACATTTTTCCATGTAACTGCTCCACCTTCTGCTGTTGTTAAATTTTTAACCGCATGAAAAGAAAAGGTGGTAAAATCTGCAAGTTCGCCTGACATTTTTTCATTTTGTTTAGCTCCTAATCCATGAGCTGAATCTGCAATGATTATTGGTCTATTATATAATTTTTGAATTTCGCTTTTGGCAGTAAATAAATTTTTCTTTCTTTCTACTATTTCAAATATTTTATTATAATCACACAATATTCCTGCTATATCTACTGGTATAATTGCTTTTGTATTTTCCGTAATTGCTTCTTCTAGCATATCATAATTCATTTCTATAGAGTCTTTTTTTGTATCTATCAAAACAATTTTTGCTCCTACATGTGCAATTGGGCTAGCTGATGCAGTATAAGTATAACTAGAAGTAATTACTTCATCACCTTCGCCTATTCCTAATAATCTAAGAGTAAGCTCTAAGGCAGCTGTAGCAGAATTTAAACAAACTGCTTTTTCAGTATGGCATAAATTTGCAATCTCTCTTTCAAATTCCTTTGTTTTTGGTCCTGTAGTAATCCATCCTGATTTTAAAGCATCTATAACTTCTTCTATTTCTTCTTGACCTACATCTGGTGGTGAAAATGGTATATTCATAATTATTTTTATTCCTTTCTTTTTTGAATATTAGTGCTGTTTTTCTTCATGATAAGTTGGCACTACTTTTTTCATATTATTCTTAATTTGAGTTAATGGAGTATTCTCATCTTCTATTAATGTTTTTAACACATCTAGTTTTGATTCTATTTTTTCCATATTTATATTAGAAGGTTTTGCTATAAATATTTTATGATGCTCAGTAGTGGTTAGCCCTTCTTCTGACATTAATATTTCTTCATATAATTTTTCGCCTGGTCTTAATCCTGTAATTTCAATTTTAATATCTACATCTGGTTGTAATCCTGATAATTTAATTAAGCTTACTGCTAAATCATAAATTTTAACAGGTTCACCCATATCTAGTACGAAAATTTCTCCACCTTTTGCATAAGTAGTTGCTTGAAGAATTAAACCTACTGCTTCTGGTATTGTCATAAAAAATCTTGTTATATCTTTATGTGTTACTGTAACTGGTCCTCCATTTGCTATTTGTTTTTTAAATAGTGGAACTACTGAGCCATTACTTCCTAATACATTTCCGAAACGTACGGCCACATATTCTGTTTTACTTACTTTATCTTTTGCTTGTATAATCATTTCACAAAGTCTTTTTGTTGCTCCCATAATGTTAGTTGGATTAACTGCTTTATCTGTTGATATTAATATAAATCTTTTAACATTGTATTTATCAGCACAGTTTACCACATTATATGTTCCAAATACATTATTTTTAATGGCTTCTAATGGGCTATATTCCATCAATGGTACATGCTTATGTGCTGCTGCATGGAACACTAAATATGGTTTATATACCTCAAATGTATTTTCCATCTTCTTCTTATCTCTAACACTTGCAATAACTGCATCAATTTTAATATTTTTATATTGTGCTTTTAATTCTAATTCAATATCATATAAATTATTTTCATAAATATCTATTAAAACCATTTCTTTTGGTTCATATTTTGCAATTTGCCTGCATAATTCAGAGCCTATAGATCCACCTGCACCAGTTATCATAATTACATTGTTTTTTATAAGCTCCCCTATATTATTATTATCTAGTACAATTGGGTCACGTCCTAAAATATCTTCTATTTGTACATCTCTTAAGCTTTGCATGATATTTTTTTCATCAATAAAATCTTGAATTCCTGGAAGAATCCTAAGTTTCACACCTGTTTCTTGGCATATTGATAAGATTTCTTTTTTGTCTTTTGCTGATATATTAGAAATAACGAAAAATATAATATCTACTTTTCTCTCTTTACATATTTTTTGTATTTGAGTTCTATCACCTATTATTTTAACTCCATTCATCTTGCAGTTTAATTTTTTAATATTATCATCAATTATTCCTACAATATCATATCTGTCTGTACGGCTTGTTTTTATGCTTTTTACTACAGCTGCTCCTGCTTCTCCTGCACCTATTATAAGTAGTTTCTTTTTTTCTTCGTTTTGGCTATTTAACGTGATCTTCGTTGTCATAAAATAACGTATTATTACCCTATAGAATATTATTCCTATTGCTATAAATACACCTGCTAATATATGCTCTTTTGTAGATAAAATGTCTAAATTTAGTATTATTCCTAGCATTGCAACAACATTGCATGAAACCATACAAGCTAAAGCATAACAAAAATACTCTTTCACACTTTCAAAACTTGTAATTGTTCTGTATAAATCAAATAAATGTAAAAATATTTTATAAATTACCACTGAAAGTATTATAGAGTTAATTATACTCTTAAAAGGTAAGTCAGCAATAATTGTGTACTTATCGTGAACAAATACTTGTGTTAAAAAATATGCAATTATGATAACACAAATATCTATAATTCCTAATATTAACTTTGTATATTTTGCCCATGATTTAAAAATTTTCATTATAGTTACTCCAAATTTAAAATTCATTTTTATTACAAGATATTCTTTAATATTATATATAACATATTTTCAAAAATCAATAGAAATTCAACATTTTTTGCTTATTTATCGACAAAAAAAACAATTTTATGATATCACAAAATTGTCTTTTATTTTTACTAAATTTATATATTCTATTTTTACTTTTTTTATTTTAATTTCTAGCTTTAATTTTATTTTTTGTTTTTATTTTTGCTTTTATTTTTATATTTTATATTTTGGTTATTGTATTCTCTTTTTTCTAATAATTGCTTTTACATTTTCCTTTACTTCTTCAATACTCATATTAGTAGTATCTATTACTATAGCATCATCTGCTATTTTCAAAGCACCCACTTTCTTATTTCTGTCATTTTCATCTCTATTTTTTATAGCTTCTAACACTTCTTCATAAGTTGAAGCTATTCCTTTTTCTACATTTTCTTTATATCTCCTTTTAGCCCTTTCTTCTACATCTGCATCTAAATAAATTTTTACATCTGCATTCGGAAATACTACAGTTGTAATATCTCTGCCCTCCATTATTACATTTTTTGATTCTGCCATTTTTCTTTGAAGATTAACCATAATTTCTCTTACTTCAGGTATTGAAGATATTGGAGAAACGAGTTCAGTTACTTCTTTGCTTCTAATCTCCCTACTTACATCTTTTCCATTTAAAATTATTTTTTGTTCTTCTTCTATGTGTTCGATTTCAATTTTACATTCTTTAGCTATATCTATAATTTTTTCTTTATCATCTATATTACTAATTCCATTTTGCAAGCATTCTAAAGTAATTGCTCTATACATTGCTCCAGTATCAATATTTAAAAGTCCCATCTCTTTTGCTATTAGTTTTGTAATTGTTCCTTTTCCTGTTCCTGCTGGTCCATCTATTGCTACTACAAATGACATTTTATTTTCCTCCGATTTTTTAAAATAATTTTTGCCATTACTTGATTTTGCATTACTAATATTTATTACTTTATCAATATTTCATTAATCATTCTTTTTCTCAATCATTATTTCATCAATCATTCTTTTTCTCGTCTTCTTGCATATGAATTTCTTTTGCTATTATTGTTACTTCTTGTACATTCATAGTGGTTAGCTTTTCTATTTCTTTTTTTATTTTTTCTTTAAATTCTCTTAAAACTTCTAGTATGTTATATCCGTAATTTATTGAAACTTCCATATATATATTTGGTCCTTCTGGCTTGCTTTCAACTCTCGTTCTCATAACTCTATAAATAGGTTCAGAACGTTTTGCTAAATATTCTGCTATTTGGCGAAATACTGTATCAGATATAGTAAAATTACCTAAATAGCTAAAAGTAGGACGAATGATTGATTTTTCACTCATGTATGGTTTTCCTTTTATTTTAAATATTTGAAGTGGGTCTAATATATATCCAGAAAAATCTTTTTTTATTTCAAAAGTTGGAACTGGTATAACATGTTTTCCTTGAATAGTACGAATTCTTTTGGCTGTTTCCATTTCTGTTTCTGTTGCTACTTCTTGTATATATATTCTTTTTTCAGGTTTTGGAAGGCCTAAATTTTCTGTTATTTTATCAACCATTCCATCTGAAGTTCCTAAAATCAAAATAGCTTCTGGCTTATATTTTTTTATTGCCTTTTTCATTTCTATTCTATCTTCTTCATTAGTAAATATAGCTTTTCTAACAGTTTCTACTTTTGTAGGTGCTTTTTTAGCCGAAACCCCACATATTACATCATTTTCTTTAATAAGTAAACCATCATCTATAATATAGTTTATTTTATTTTCACTTGCTACCATTTGTGCACGATAGCTTTTTCCAGTACCTGATGGACCTATAAAAGCATAAATTCTTATCGGTTCATCTATATTTATATTATTATTAAAAATTTGCAATTTTGTTTTCTCCTTATACATTTTATATAATTATATTTTTTTATAATATAAAATATTATTTTATTTAAACTTATTATAAATATATCACACAATTATATTATTTTTCAACCACTATAATATTGTAAGTTCTATCTTTATAAGTTGTTGGAAATCTGCTCTTTTTAAGTTCTTTTAATTCGTATTTTTCTAAAAGCTCGTTATATAATTCTAATCCATCATTATCTACTATAATTATTTTTCCTTTATAATCATCAAAGAAATCCTCATCAAAAGTTACTTTTAATGGTGGGCAAAAAGTTTCAAATCCTGATGCATCATGATTTGGATCTATATAGTAATAATACCAATTATATTCTGGTAAATGTATTCCTATATCTATACCTTTAAAATAATCTTTATATACGATGATGTCTCCCTCTTCATAATTATCTTCTATATATTTAACCTCTTGTCCATTGATGCTATTATAGTTATTTATAACTACTTCAGCATTATTATATATGCTAACTCCTAAAATTATTAACACTATAATTGCTGTAATGATTTTTTGACATTTAGTTTGATTAAATTTGGCTATGCATATAGCAAATGGTAATATGAAAAATCCAGTAGTTACTAACATATAACGGAAATACATTATTGGCTTTATCAATATGCTTACAATTAGCATAGAAATAAATACAATAAAGTGAACTAATAGGCATGCCCAAATAACTCCTAAATTTTGTTTTTGTTTTTTAGCATGTACTATTTGATAAATCAAATAAGCATACATTATAACAGCAAAAACAAATGTAAATACATAGCTTAATCTTCCATAAAATTGTGCACCTAATGGAGCTAATATACTTTCTCCAAAACTAAATTCAATCCAATAATATGAATTTACTAATTTTACTTGTCTTAAGAGAATATATAGCCATGGTACATATCCCATAATTTGTACAATAGCAGTTATTCCAAATCTAATTAAATAACTCTTTTTACTTTTTTCTTGCTCAGTATATAATTTCTTTGAGAATATTATGTAGAAAAATAGCATTGCATTTATTATTCCCACTGTAACTAAGCCATAATAATGTGTATGAGCTGCACACAAGCTAAAAATTGCAAATAAAACCCAATTTATAACTTTTGAATTTTTGCATATTCTATATGCATATATTCCTGCTAATGTTGCAAATAACATTACCCAAGTGTACATTCTAATCTCTATTGCATATAATGGCATAAATGGTAAAAATAGTGTTAAGAACGAAAACGCTACACCTACTTTTGCTCCAAAATCTTTTCTAATATGTGTATAACCTATAACTCCCATTAAAGCTCCTGCTAGTACAGAAAATAGCCTACATACTAAAATTGATTCTCCAAAAATAAGAGTTACAGTTTTTAATATTAAGTAATATAAAACTGGATGAACATCCCCACTATCTATTCTAATAATATCTGAATAATTATGACGAATCAATCCTATTGTATATGCTTCATCAAACCATACTGTTGTATGAAATGCCCCTAACATTATAAAAACAATTCCAACTATAATAAGCATAATATGAAACCATTTTGTTTCTAATATTTCACTTAATCTATTTAATTTTTTTTGCCATATTTCTTTGTTCATTATATTTCTCCATTCTGTTTTATTTTGAATATATTCTATCATACAAACTTATTTTTCTTCAATACCCTTTTATAATTTGTTTAACAAGATGTAAAAGATATAAGATTTTCAAATTTTATACTCACTCGATTTCTGTATTTATTTAAATAATTTATTGCTTTTTTTGTAAAACTTTATTAAAATATAATTAAATTAAATAAAGAAAGGAAGATTAAAAATGAATGAAAGAAAAAGAAGTTTAAATATAAATGCCTTTGCACTATTTATAATTATTGTTGTAATTTCAATAATTATAGGATTAGTGATTGGATTATCTATTAATAAAGGCAATAATCCTCAAGAAAATACTCTTGGAGATTCTACCAATACAAATAGTAATGAAAGTAGTAAATCATATAAATATAATTATGATTTAAATGGAGATGGAAAAGAAGAAAATATAAATATCGAATTTTCTGGAATTCAAGATTCTTCAGCACAATATTCTATAAATTATAATAAACTTAATATTATAATAACAGATGGACAAACATCTCAAAAACATAGCTTAATTAAAGAAAATGATAATTTTTTCTCAAATGTTTATAATCCTGATGCATCAATAGTAGATATATCTAATACAGATTCTTTTAGAGAAATATATATTAGTGGAACTTTAGGTGATTCTTCTCCAGATTATAGAATGAATTTATTAATAGAATACGACGGAAATGAAGTAAAAGAATTAAAAGTTAATAAATACACTGAAGGAATGGTTAAAACGTTTGATTATGTAACAGAGCCTGATTCAAATTATATGATGGAAGGAGTTTATACAAATACTAAATTTGCTATATTAGATGGAATAATTAATTTTCACTCTAATTCAAATAAAAAAATAGTATATAAACTAAATGAAAATCATGAATTAGAATTAGATCAATGTATATTTGATGATAATGAAGATTATTATACAGATATTTTAAAAAGCCAGTTAAGTATAAAAAGCTTAAAAATATACAATGTACAAAATACTAATGGTACTGCAAAAGAAGTAACTGAATTTAATGAAGTTACTAAAGTTGATGATCATTGGCTAACAATTTCATTAGAAAACGGTGAAACTGGATATGTTTATATAGAAGATGTCGTAGATGTATTTAAAGTATAGACTTTAAGAGAAGGGTATTTCAATATTGAAATACCTTTCTTTATTATTATCCCTATTTAAGTCTAATTATTATATTAGTTTAAATATAATTATTTAGCTTAAATTTCATATAATAATTAGTTATATTTTTCAATTAACTCAATTGTATATGTATAATCTCTATATGGAACTTTAAATACATGTTCATCTATTTTATTTATACTATATTTTTGTTCTATCTTTTCTCTTAGGCTATTGTCATTATAATTTTCTATAAGCCAAATTCTACCTTTATAGTTTTCTATTACTTCTTCTAAAGTGCTTTTAATTTCCATATACGGTTCATAAACTTTGTAAGATTTTTCTACATTCCAATTATCTTCATTCCATAAATAAGTTTTTATATTTAACTTATTAGAAAGGTCAGCTGTAACAACACCACCATTTATTGCATTAGTGTATAAAATAATATCATCATCTTTTAAGTTTTCTTCCATATATGCTATCCAATCTCTGTTTGTTGGTGCATAGCTTTCATTTATAGCTTTAATATTGCTAATAGTAGATACTACTAAAATAGCTCCACACACTGCAAGTATTCTCCAAACTTTTTCATCTTTTGCCATAAAGAAAGAAATAGCAAATATAAGTAGTCCAGTTAATATCAATAAATATCTATATAGTAAAATTACCATCATAGTAATAGAAATTATATAGGCAATTAGAATTATACCTAAGTATATGTATAAGCACCAGGTAGCTGGCTTTCTTTCTTCTTTTTTGGTTTTAAATATAAGGAATATTAAATATGCATAAAATGCTGTAGTTAATATAATTGGATATATTTTCAAATTACCTCTAAATTGTGTTGTTAATATATCATATACTGTATTTGGGAATGATAATGAAATCCAAAAACCACCAGATACTACCCCTATTTGTTTTACAAAATATACAAGCCATGGAATATACAAAGCAACTTGAATAACTGCTACTACTAAAAATTTTATCAAATCCTGCTTTCTCGTCTTTACATTCTTACATAAGTAAATGAAAAGAATTAAATTGATTATTCCTGCTAGCATTAATCCATAGTAATGTGTATATGAAACCAGTAGACTACTTAATCCAAAGAAAATATATGTAGTTTTTGTTATTTTTCCTTGATAAATTCTATATGCATATATTGCCATGATTGTTCCAAGTAACATTCCAAGTGAATACATTCTAATTTCACCTGCATATTGTGCTGATACTGGCAAAAATAATGATAGAAATGTAAATAAAATTCCGGCTTTTTCTCCAAAATCTTTTCTAATATGAGTATAGCCAAGTAGTCCTATAAGAGCAATTGAAAGTGCTGAAAATACTCTATATGCTACTAAATTATTTCCAAATATCAAATATATTAAATGTAAGCAAAAATAATAAAATGGTGGGTGTACATCATTTCCACTCATCTCCCATATATCGGTAAAAGAATGTCTTGTTATTGCAACTGAATAGCTTTCGTCAAACCACATGTTAGTATGAAATATAGATAATGATATAAATATTATTCCTATTATTAAAATTAGAATATGTATATATTTCAAGTTTATTTTTTTCATTTTATCTGTTCCTTACGTAGCATATTTAGGTTTTCATAAGATTTTACCTATAAACTTTTTTCAGTTACATTTTATCATATTAACATATGTTTCTCAATAACTAAATTTATTTTTTCTATGTATAAAAATTTTTATATTTAAAATTTTGCCTAACGATTTATTATTTCAATTTTATATTTATTTCTATTTTGTATATATCTTTTTTAAAATAATTATGATATTATTTAGAAAATAAAATTTTAGGGGGACTTATTAATGAAAATAAATTTAGAAGAAAAAAAAATACATAAAATTTTCTTTGTACTCATACTTCTTGTTGCTATTGCTGTTAGAATATATTCGTGGCCATATGGTATTTCTCAAGTAAATGTTGATGAAGCAATGACTGCTATTAATGCTAAAACTATGGCAGATAGTGGCATAGATATGTATGGTACAAGTTTTCCTGTTTACTTAGAAGCATGGGGATCTGCAGGTCAAAGTATAATGCTATTTTATTTTATGGCATTTTTCTTTAAAATCTTTGGAGTTTCTATGTTTAGTGTAAGACTTCCAATGCTTATAGTCAGCATTCTTTCAATTATTGTATTTTATGATTTGATTAAAAGAATATTTAATAACAAAAAACTTGCTCTTTTTGCAATGGCTTTTGTTAGTATATGTCCTTGGCATTTCTTACAGTCTATTTGGTCTATTGATTGTAATATGTTTCCACATTTTATGCTATTTTCTGTATATTTCTTATACCGTGGAATATCTGATAAAAAATGGATGCTTTATCTTTCAATGGTCTTCTTTGCACTTACTATGTACACATATGGTGTTTCGGTTTATGTAGTTCCATTTTTCTTACTAATTTCTGCTATTTATTTATTAATAAAAAAACAAGTAAAAATAAAGGAAATCATTATTTGCATTATTATTTACCTTATAATTAGTAGTCCTATTCTTACTATGTATGTAATTAATGCTTTAAAAATTGATACTGATATTCATTTAGGGCCTATTACTATTCAATACTTTGAAAATTCTGTTAGAACCAACGATATGATTTTCTTTGCAGACAATATAGGTAAAACTTTAGTTGAAAATTTAAAAAGTATTGGTAGAGTATTTTTTTCACAACATGATGGTTTAGAGTGGAATGCTACAAAACCATTTGGCACTACTTACCATATATCTTTAGTTTTCTTCTTCGTTGGAATATTTTATCTTATAAAATACAAAGATAAAAGAAATCTAGGTACATTTTTTATGAGTATTTGGCTAATTTTAAGCTTTTTACTTGGACTTATTATTAAAAACACTAATATAAATAGACTAAATGTTATTTGGTTCCCTACTTTGTTTTTTAGCTTTTACGGAATTTATGCACTTTGTTCTACTTTAAAAAGAGGAAAGATTCTTAAATATGCTGTTATTACTATTTATTCTATTTTATTTGTTGGTTTTACAATTTATCTTTATGGTTTTTATACTGAAAAAATTGATATGTCAGGATGTTTTGCAAGAAAAATTACAAATGCAATTCACTATGCAAATGTAACACTTGAAAAAAAGGCTGTATATTACAACCCTTCTTCTGATATATATATTAAATTTCAAGATATGCTAGATGACACAAACTCTGAACATGTCTCAGATAAGAATCTCTTTTTAACTAGGATTAAAAATAAGACTGAAGATGAAGCTTTTGTAATTTCAGAATCTGAACTTAATGACTTTTCTATTAACATTACTAATTACAATTATGAAAAATTTGGAAACAATTTTGTGATTTATTAAATTATTAATAAAATAAAAAGTAGTGACTTTAAAGCAGTACCGCGCAGCGTCCAAACGGAACGAAGTGAAGTGCGCTTGGAGCAACCAACATACTATGTAATAAATTGTATTTATACAATTTATTACATAAGAGGTTGTGACAGCAAGGTACGCGTAAAGTCACTATTTTTATTATATAATTATAATTAATTAGTAATTACTTATCATTAGTAACATCTCCACTACCACTTACTGAAATGGTTTCACCTAAATATGTTGGTAATGGTTTTATTATGCAATTAAGCCATTCTTTATCTCTTGCTAAAATTTCTCTTATTTCACGAAATACTTGTCCTGAATATGTTCGAGGATCAGATGGTACTCCATATGCTTCTACTCCTAAACTTTTAGCTATATATAATGCTCTATATAAATGATATTCTTGTGTTACTATTATCATTTTTTTTATGCCGAAAATATCTCTTGCTCTATATATGCTTTCATAAGTGGAAAATCCTGCATGATCCATAAAAATATCTTCTGAGTTTATTCCTTTTTGTATAGCAAAATTTTTCATAACATTTACTTCATCATATTCTTCTCTTCCATGGTCTCCACTCATAATTATTTTAGGAGATACTCCCTCATTATATAAAGAAATTCCCTCTAATAATCTATCTTCTAACATTGGACTTGGGCTATCACCCCAAATTCCTGCACCTAAAATGAGAATGCAATCTACATTTTCTATTTTATTTGCATCTTCATGTGAAATTATATTTTCTTTGCTACTAAATATTACAAAAAAATTTATACCTAATATAAAAATTGAAACTATAATTAACAAAACAACTAATATTATCATAATTTTTTTCCATCTTTCCATGTTTCTATTTTCCCCTTTTTTCAACATTTTAATCATCATTATAATATCATTTTTGTTGTATTGTTTTAAGTTGTTTTTTATTGTTTTTATCATATAATTTCACTATAATTTTATTGTGAATTATGTTGTTCGTTTTTGTTTTCTACCTTTTAGCTTATTTTAATTTTAAATTTTTGAAGATTAATAGATGCAAGTGGTATAAGTGCTACTATGTAAGGAATAATATACCTTGATTTTGCCTCCCACAATATATGAAATGTAAAGCCACCTATAAAAATGGTAACTAAAAGTATAATTTCTAAAGAAATGTTTTTTCTATTTTGTACCAAAGCAATTATACTACATGCACACATAAGTATAAGTAATGCTTTTTGATAAAAAGTTAGTGGTTCAATTGCATCTTCTAATGGGTCGTCTGCTACTGATGTATTATTTCTTATTGCAGAATATGTATTTTCAGCCCACATTGAAGTTATCTTGTCAGTATAAAACTTAAAAGTGTAACCTATGTTTTTCGAAAAATAAATCAATCTCTCCTTTATTTTTTCATTGTATTCTTCTTTTTTACCTTCTAAGTTTGATAAAGCCGAAGCTCCTATCTCCCATTTGTACCATCCATTTGCTCTTTCTCCTTCTTCCATTCCCATTAATACATATCCGTTCATTGGATAAGACTTATTTTTGTCCAAATTATATTTATCTAAATAATAGTTTTTTACAAAATATGATGGTACTATACAAATTATTATATATAACACAATTACAGCAATTTTTATTAATTTTTCATTTAACTTAATGGTATTTATTTCTTTAAATAGATTTAATAATAAATATATTACTATCGCAATAATAAATATTAAACTGTTCATTTTAAACATATATGCTATCATAGATAAAATGCTAGCTAATATTGCATATATTGTTTTTTGGGTTTCTGTATAACGCATTACAAAATATACTGAAAATAAGCATAGTGGTATACTTGCAATATCTCCATATACAAAGTTTGCCATCATAATTAATGAGATAAAAGTAAATATTAGTACTAGCATTAGTGAATTGTTCATTTCATATTTTTTAGATAGCTGTTTATTTATTTTATATAATGCTATTACAGTTAATACATTCGCTATGATATTTATTATTCTTAATTTTTCTAATACATCTAATTTAATTATTTTAAAAAATATGTTAAATAAAAAAGCTAGTGGAATTTGATGTTGATGAGCTTGTACATATTTATCTACTGTGACTTCCGCATAAGTCATTATCTTAAATGACCTTTCTGGATCATTATTATAAAATGTTTGTGCTAATTTTGAAGTATATTCTTGATCACCTACAATTGGTGGATTTATTTTCATTATCCAAAATATGTTAAAAGCTAAATAAATGGCAATACAAGTTATAAATAAAATTTTTCTTATTTTCTCTTTTATTTTTGAATCTGTACTATTATATAAATATCTATTTATTATTCTTGTTACTAAAAATAGTACTATTCCTACTATTATAAGCCCTAATACATACACAAAGCTATTTAAAGAAATGGTTATGTGTTCTGCAACATCTAGGTCTGCAGTATATATTATATTTAAAATAAGTACCACACTTAAAAATATTATTCCAAGACTAAATATTATTTTTTTCATTTAAATTCCCCTTTAGTTGCATCATTTGTAATTATTTTATGTTTAGTTTAATTTTTTACTTTTTCAGTTTCTGCTACTATTGAGTTAATATTTGCCCTGCCAACATGCTCAATTTTCTCCCAAGTAGTATCACGTTTAAATAAACATTTAAAGTTTATTAAAAGCCATGAGCCTAAAAATAATGGATAGCATAATAAGCCTTTCATCATTGGTTTTATCGGCTTTTTATCTAATATCATAATTACTAGTGCTGTAAAAATTGGTAATAAGAAGGTTGGTATTATATATCTAAGTACATTTATAGATAAATCCATACTTGTCATTCCTTCTCCAAGATACATAACAAAATTTAGTAGTAATAATACAAGTGTAGCTATAAACATTGGAATACTTCCAATAATATATAAAAATCCGTCAAAATTCATTATTGTTTTATTTTCTTTTACTGCTAGTAATAATGGCTTTGTATATTCTTTCATACATTGAATATGACCAACTGTCCATCTAGTTCTTTGTTTCCAACTTTGTTTAAATCCTAAAGGTTGCTCATCATACACTATAGCATCAGTAGCCCAACCTAATTTTTTACCTTGAATAATTCTTTTTAATGAAAATTCAATATCTTCTGTTAATGTTTTAGTCTTCCATCCATCTGGTTTTACAACATCAAATTTAACCATAAAACCCGTACCATTTATTAATGGTGATAAACCTATGTTATATCTTGCTAAATGATAAAAACGATTCATTGTCCAATAAAATATTGTATAGCCTGCTGTAATCCAGTTATCAGTAGGGTTTTTAATGTCTCTATATCCTTGAACAACTTCTTCACCTTGGCAAAGTTTTTTATTCATTTCTTTTATAAAGTTTTTATCTACTATATTATCTGCATCAAATATACAAAATGCATCATATGGTGCATCTTCTGCTATTTTTTGCTCTAAAAACCAGTCTAGTGCATAACCTTTAGTTTTCTTTTCTGGATCAAATCTTTCATAAACTATCGCACCAGCTTTTCTTGCTATAAAAGCTGTATCATCTGTGCAGTTATCAGCAATTACATAAATGTCTAATAAATCTTTAGGATAATCTTGATTTTTTAAACTTTCAATCAATTCTGCTACTACATTTTCTTCATTATGTGCTGGTATTATTGCCATAAAACGATGATTTTTATTTACTAATAATGGTTTATCTTTTAATTTTACTAATGAGCAAATACTAATTGCTATTTGATAAAACCAGAATATTGTTATAATCCATACTAACGCTTGTTGTATGATGTATAAATATTCCATTTTTGTTATTCCTTTCTAATTTTCTAACAACATCTATTATACTATGTTAAAAATTTTTTTGCAACTTTTATAATACAATTAATAAAAGTTTAATAATTTATATTATTGCTTAAATTTATTATTGCTGAAAAGTATTATAGTTTTTGCACCTTGCCCACGCAACCTTCAAATATAATAGATTGTAGGTTGCTCCAAGCGCACTTCGCTTACGCTTCGTTTGAACGCTACGCGGTGCTACAAACTATAATACTTTTCAGCTAAATAAAATATAATTTTCTTAAAATTAATTAGTCTTCTCTAGCTTCTAAATCTTTCATGTTTAAGTTAATTCTTCCTTGGCTATCTATTTCAGAAACTTTTACTGTAACTTCGTCACCAATGCTTAATACATCTTCTACTTTTTCTACTCTTTTGCTTGAAATTTTAGAAATGTGTAATAATCCTTCGTTTCCTCCACCTAGGTCAATGAATGCTCCAAATGGCATAATTCTAACAACTTTTCCTGTATAGATATTTCCAGCTTCTATAACTTTAGCTATATCTAAAATCATATCAAGTGCTTTTTTGCCACTTTCTGTGTCGTTTGAATATACACATACTTTTCCGTCATCTGATATATCAATCTTAACACCAGTTTCATCAATAATTTTATTAATCATTTTTCCACCAGGTCCGATTACATCTTTAATCTTTTCTGTGCTAATTGTTGTCATCATAATTCTTGGTGCATATTTTGAAATGTCTTCTCTAGGTTTATTTATAACTGGTAGCATTACATTGTCTAAAATATAGTCTCTTGCTACTTTTGTTCTTTCAAAAGCTTCTTTTATAATATCATATGTTAGTCCATCTATTTTAATGTCTACTTGTATTGCAGTAATACCATCTTTTGTTCCACCAACTTTGAAATCCATATCTCCAAAGAAGTCTTCAATTCCTTGAATATCTGTAAGCATAATGTATCTATTAGGGTCATTTTTATCTGTAACTAATCCTGTTGAAATACCTGCTACTGGCTTTTTAATTGGAACTCCTGCATCCATTAAAGCAAGTGTACTTCCACAAATACTTGCTTGTGATGTTGAACCATTTGAAGAAAGTACTTCTGATACTACACGAATTGAGTATGGGAATTCATCTTCTGATGGAATTACTGGAACTAATGCTTTTTCTGCTAAAGCTCCATGTCCTATTTCTCTTCTACCTGGTCCACGAGATGTTCTTGCTTCTCCTACACTATATGGTGGGAAATTGTATTGATGCATATATCTTTTTGATTCTTCTTCATCTAAGCCATCTAATTCTTGTTCTTCACTTTTCATTCCAAGTGTTACAACTGACATTACTTGTGTTTGACCTCTTGTGAAAATTGCGCTTCCATGTACTCTTGGTAAAACACCTACTTCACAAGAAAGTGGTCTGATTTCGTCTATTTTTCTTCCGTCTGGGCGTTTATGTTCTTCTAATATCATTTGTCTTACACAAGCTTTTTCTAGGTCATGTATACTATTTGCAATATCTAATGCCTTTTCTGTAGCTACTTCTTCTCCATATTTTTCTGTATAATAATTGTTAATGTCTTCAGTTATTTTTTCAATATTTTCATCTCTTACAGTTTTATCTGTAGCTTGTACATCTTGATACATTCTATCTTTAAAGTTTGCTTCAATTTCTGCATATACTTCTGGGTCTGTTGCAAAAGATGGATATTCAAATTTAGGTTTTCCTATTTCTGCTTTAATATCAGAAATAAAGTTACAAATTTTCTTAATTTCTTCATGTGCAACTTTTATTGCTTCTAGCATTGTATCATTTGGTATTTCGTCTGCACCTGCTTCAATCATTGTAATTTTGTCTAATGTTCCTGCTACTGTTAAGTTTAATCTGCTTTTTTCTCTTTGTTCTAATGTTGGGTTTATAACAATTTGATTATCTACATAGCCTACATTTACTGCTGCTGTTGGTCCACCAAATGGAATATCTGAAATTGAAAGTGCTGCTGATGCACCAATCATAGCACATACTTCTGGGCTATTATCTGGTTCTACTGATAATACTGTTGCTATAACAACTGTGTCATTTCTAAAATCTTTTGGGAATAAAGGTCTTAAAGGTCTGTCTATTGCTCTTGAAGTTAGAATTGCTTTATCTGAAGGTTTACCTTCTCTTTTTGTAAAGCTTCCTGGAATTTTTCCAACTGCATATAGTTTTTCTTCATAATCTACTGATAATGGGAAAAAGTCTATTCCTTCCTTTGGTTCTTTTGCTGCTGTTACGTTTACCATAACAACTGTTTCTCCATAGCGTACTACAACGCTTCCATTTGCAAGTTCTGCAATTTTTCCTGTTTCTATTGATAGTTTTCTTCCTGCTAATTCTGTTTCATAAATTTTAAACATATTTTTTTCTTCCTTTCTTGTTGGCAATTGTTCAATCATTTAAAATGTTTTTGCATGATTCAAACGCCAATTTTTTAAATTTATATTAATACAACACAAAATTAGCGTAACCTCTATTATAAACTAACTTCTTTATTTTTATAAATTTATTTTTTACTATGATAATTTATTTTAAAATAAATTATCATTTTTCTTATGTTATTTATAAAAAATTAACATTAGTTTATAATACAAGCTACATTCTAATTTTAAGTGTTGTTTAATATTCTAATTAATTATTATAACTTTAAAATGTTATTAATAATATTTTTTTAATGTTCTAAAGATTAGTATTGCTTATTTCAGTTATTTAATTCAAAATATAGTCTACAAAAGTGGACGTTTGCAATAATAAGCGAAACGTCCAAATTTGAATTATTTTCTTAAATCTAATTTTTCAACAATATCTCTATATCTTTGAACATCTTTTTTTGCTAGGTAGTTAAGTAAATTTCTTCTTGAACCTACCATTTTTAAAAGTCCTCTTCTTGAGTGATTGTCTTTTACATGAACTTTTAAGTGTTCTGTTAATTCATTAATTCTTTCTGTTAAAAGAGCGATTTGAACTTCTGGTGAACCAGTATCTTTTTCATCTCTTTTATAAGTATTAATTATTTCTTGTTTTCTTTCTTTTGTCATTTTTATTTCCCTCCTTTAAATTTTATTTGCCTTAAACTGAGTTTAAGTGGAGTATTATTCTTAAACTAAGTAAAAGGTAGTTTTTAATCGTTTAATATGATAACATAATTTTTCCAAAAAATCAAGGTTTTAAAAAATAAAATATTTTTTTTAAATATGTCTTGACAATAATTATAAAATTTAGTATACTTAAAAGCGTCATTGGAAATGGGCGCATAGCTCAGCTGGGAGAGCATCTGCCTTACAAGCAGGAGGTCATAGGTTCGAGCCCTATTGCGCCCACCATTTTCAAAAATATTTAGATTTGCTAAATATTTTTTTATTTAAAAATAATTTTTATTTTTGGCCTGGTAGTTCAGTTGGTTAGAACGCTAGCCTGTCACGCTAGAGGTCGACGGTTCGAGCCCGTTCCAGGTCGCCATTTTTTTATTTACATATATAATATGGCTTCATAGCTCAGTTGGTAGAGCAGAGGACTGAAAATCCTTGTGTCACTGGTTCGATTCCAGTTGAAGCCACCAAGTTAAAAATTCCTATTAAAGGAATTTTTTTATTTTCATAAAAAATAAGCCCAAATTGTTAAACTTTTTGTCTAACAATTTTGGGTTATTTCAAAAATACATCTTTCTATAAATTTATTTTAAAATATCTTAATATATTTTTAAAGTTTATTTTTTCTTCAAAACTTCTATAGCTTTTTGTAATTGTGTATCTTCATCTTCTTTTAATTCTACTTTTATATCTGGTGTAATACCTATTTTATGAATTTCATTACGGTTAGGCGTATAATATTTTTCAGTTGTAATTTTTAATCCACTTCCATCAGATAACCTTTGCAAAGTTTGAATAATTCCCTTTCCATAAGTAGTTTCTCCTACAAGTGTTGCAATCTTATTATCTTTTAATGCTCCAGCAAAAATTTCTGATGCACTTGCTGAATATTCATTTACTAATAATACAACAGGAAGTTCAATAATCGGATCACTTGTTGCCTTAGTTACTTCTTCTTTTCCATTTTTATCAGCTGTTATAAGTAAAGTTTCATCTTTTTTAGTAAAAAAGTCTGCAATTTTTATTGATTCATTTACAAGTCCTCCACCATTATTTCTTAAATCTACAATTAATTTCGTAATTCCTTGTTTTTTTAATCCTTCATACTTTTTTTGGAATTCTTTTGCACACTCTCCCTCAAAGTCTAAAATTTGAATATAACCTATATTATTTTCTAGTTTTTTTGCAATAATATGCTCAAGTACAATTTTTTTTCTTGTTATTTCAAATACTTTTGTTTCAGTTCCACGTAAAATTTCCAAAGTAACCTTTGTTCCTTCTTCTCCTTTTATTTTATTTGAAGCTTCTTCCATTTGACTTCCAGAGTATGAAATTCCATCTACTTTTTTTATTATATCTCCTGGCAGTAATCCTACTTCTTCTGCAGGTGAATCAGCTATTGGGCTTACTATAGAAATAGCATCATTTTTTACGTCTTGCATTATGTAGACACCTATTCCAACATAACTACCATCTGTCTCTTGCATAATTTCATCCATTTCTTCTTTTGTATAATAAACTGTATATGGATCTCCTAATGCTTCTATATATCCTTTCATTGCACCTTCAATTAGTTCTTCGTCATTTATTTCCCCCATATATGTTTCTTCTAATTCTTTTCTAAACATTGAAAGAGTATATTCTAATCCATTTAAATCTGTGTCTTTTTTTGAAAATTTTACATTATTTGTCATATAATGATATGTTGCAAATGCTGTTACTAATGAAGTAACAATAATTGTAATTATCATTAACATTATAATTTTATATGTTCTTTCAGCACTATTTCTTTCCATTTCTAATTTCCTTCCCTGCTAGAAGTAATACATATTTTTGTAAAGCTTCTATTTTTCAATTTATAAAAGTATATATTATTATATTTTTATTATTCATAATATATACTTAAAATATTTCTATGTATCAACTTTAAAATAATTTAATGGGTCTTGTGTAACTCCATTTATTCTTACCTCAAAATGTAAATGAGGTCCTGTGGTGTTTCCTGTGTCTCCTGTTTGCATTATTAATTCTCCTTGCTTAACTTCTTTTCCACCTTCAGTTAAAATAGTTTGTGCATGTCCATATAATGTTGTAATTCCATTTCCGTGATATATCATTACGCAATTTCCATATGAGCCTAACTCTCCAGCAAATGTAACAATTCCATCCATTACGGCTACTACTGGAGCTCCATATCCGGTATTTCCAATATCTATGCCTTGATGTAACATAACAACACCATAATTAGGTCTTATTCTTGTTCCATAATATGATGTAATTCCAGTTCCTGCTATTGCAACTGGCCAAATCATTTCTCCGCCTAAATATTGTATATCTAAATCTGCATTTAAAAGGTCTACTTGCCTTATTTTTGCTTCAATAATAATAAGCTCATTTTTGAATTTTACAACTTGTTCATTTAGTTTTCTTTCTTCATCTGATAGTTGTGCTATATATTTTTGTTGCATTGCTTTTGTATTTCTTAATATTGTTTCTGATTGCTCTGCTTTTATTTTAAGCTCAGTAACTTCCTTTGTTTCTTTTTCTAATTTTTCCTTTGCATATTCTATTTCTTGAATTCTTCTATCTACTTCATCCATTAATTGATTATCATATTCTGCCATCTCAACCATTACATAATATAATGATAAAAATTCTGATAAACTTTTAGCTGATAATAATACATCTAAATATGAAATTTCTCCTGATTCATAAAGTGTTACTAATCTTTTTCTTAATTCTTCATCTTTTTCATTGTATTCCTTTGTAGCAATTTCTAAATTGTTCTTTTCTTCTTCAATTGAAGCTTGTATTGTTTGAAGCCTTGTTTTTAAATCATCATTTTCTTGCTCATATGCCATAATTTGGTCATTTAATTCTTGTATTTGAATAAGTGTTCCAGACATTTCGCCTTGTACATATTCTAATTGTTCATTTACTTTATCTAAACTTGCTTGTATATCACTTTTCTGCTGACCCAAATTATTTAATTTATCCAAAGTTTCTGGGTCAAGTGGCTCTTCAGAATTTTCAGTGTTTCCTTTAGTACTATTTTGGTTATTAGCTGTTTGATTAGCATTTAATCCATTATTGCTAGCAAATGAAGAAACTGAAAATATGAATAATAACATAATAGCAAGGAGAATACATAGAACTTTTTGTTTTTTCATTGCACTCTCCTCCTTTTTAACAATAAACTATATATAATTCTACCAAACAATTAAACCACGTGGTACTTGTAATAAAGAACATGTAAGTGGGTTAATTTCTGTCATATAATATGGCGTTGTAAGTATTTCAAAGTGTAAGTGTGCACCTGAGCCTATTCCTGTGCTTCCACTAAGTGCTATTTTCTGTGCTCTTGTTACATATTGACCTTCAGATACAAGAGGCTTGCTTAAATGTTGATACCTAGTGTATAAATCATTTGCATGTTTAATTAACACAAATATTCCTCTTGCACTTGTTCTTTGAACACTTAGTACATATCCATCTGCTGATGCATATACAGGTGTTCCTTCTCTAACTGGTATATCTATTCCTCTATGGTTGCTACTAGCTCCTGCAACTGGTGAATTTCTTGAACCAAATCCAGAACTAACCTCATTATAATATTTTGATTTTTCTGAAATTGGCCATCCTAATGTTCCTGAAAAGCTTCCACTATATACATCTGAAGCACTTGCTGCTTGTCTTCTAATTTGTTCTTCAATTCTCTCTAAATCTTTTTTGTATTCTTCTAACTCTTTTTGAACTTTCTTTTCTTGATCTGTTAATTTTGCAACTTTTTCTTCTTTTTCTTGTTTTGTTACTTCCATTTGTTTTTCTTTTACTTCTGCTGACTTTTTAGCTGTATCTAATTTATCTTTTTGTTCTTTTAGCTCATTTCTTGCTTTTTCTAGGTTTTGCATTTCTTTTTCTACTTCATCCATTTGGTCATTATCTGCTTCTGTTAATTCCTGTACCCTTGTTCCCATTGATATGTAATCCCATATACTTTCTGCTGATAACAAAACATCTAAGAAAGTAATTTGACCTTCTTCATAAATTGCAACTAATCTATCCTCTAGTAACTGCTTCTTTTTCTCTAAATCTTCTTCTGCAGCAGTTATCTCGTTATTTTTAGTTTCAATATCTTTTTCTAGGTCTTCAATTTGTATTTTCAATCTTCTAATATCAGATTGATATTGTGAAATTGAATCTTCCAAATCTGATATTTCATCTAATGCTGTTTTCTTTTGGCTTTCAATATCTTTTTTTGCTTCGTTTGCACTCTCTATGTTTTGTTGAATTTCATTTTTTTGCTGATTATAATTAACTGCAAATACTCTTGTAACCATACTTATTAGAATAAATAATGCTAATAAAGCAGAGACTATTTTTCTTTTCATATGCGTTTTCTCCTCTTTTTATCTGATTTTGTGCTTCGTATTTTTTGTCCATTTATACATCTAAATATTTTCTCATTGAAATTGCACTACCTATTGCACCAATTCCAATTCCAAGTATTAAATATACAGTTATTAAAACTCCAAACATTTCTTGCATTGATAATAGCTGTACACTCATATTAGCAAGAAGTAATGATTGTTCTACTTTTTCAACTACTACATTATAGCAAATTCCTAAAACTAAAATTGAAATTAAAACTGAAATTACTCCAATTAACATACCTTCTACCATAAATGGCCATCTTATAAATCCATTTGTTGCACCTACATATTTCATGATTGAAATTTCTTTTCTTCTTGAATGAACTGTTAATTTTATTGTATTTGTAATTATAAAAATAGAAATTAGTACTAAAATTATTAAAATAATAATTGTAATTATCTTTAATCCATCTGCAATTTTAATTAAAGCTTCAATAGTTTCTGATTTACTAGTAATACTAGCTACAATATCAGATGTTAAGATTTGGTTTTGCACTTCATCTACTTTTGTTAAGTCTGTCAAAGTTACTATATAAGCTGCTTTAAAAGGATTTTTTTCTTCATATGTTGCAAGTAAAGATTTTCTATTTTTAAACATTCTCTTTACTTCTTCTAAAGCTTGATCTTTTGATTGATATGTGCATGTGTTTACATATTCCATTTGTGATATTTTGTTTCCCAATTCTGTGGTCTGCTCTTGTGTTGCCTCATCATAAATAAACACCTTTATACCTTGTTGCTCTTCTACTGTTTTTGTAATATGGTTTACATTTTCTCCTACAACAAAGAAAATTCCAAATATAAACATAGTTGCACACATTATAACTAAAGATGCTATTGTAGATTTTTTATTTTTAAATACATTTCTAAAACCTTCACCTATTAAATACCCAAAAATACTATATCTCACGGTTATAACCACCTTTTTTATCGTCTCTTACGATATTACCTTCTTCAATTTGAATTACTCTCTTTTTCATTCTGTCTACTATATCTTTTGCATGTGTTGCAACAACTACAGTTGTACCTCTGTTATTTATATCATTTAAAAGTGTCATAATATCCCATGCTGTTTCTGGGTCTAAGTTTCCTGTAGGCTCATCTGCTATAAGCATTGATGGATTATTTACTAATGCTCTTGCTAAAGCTACTCTTTGTTGTTCCCCTCCAGATAATTCATTTGGATACATTTTTGCTTTATTACTTAATCCAACTAATGATAATACCATTGGAACTTGTCTTCTTATATGTCTAGGAGTTGACCTTACTATATACATTGCATAAGCTACATTGTCATATACTGTTCTATCTGGTAAAAGTCTAAAATCTTGAAAAACTACTCCCATACTTCTTCTTAAGAATGGAACACGTTTTGGTTTTAAAAAAGTAGTATCTTTTCCATTTATAATGATGTTTCCAGAAGTTGGCTCTTCCTCTTTTAATATTAACTTTATAAGTGTTGATTTACCTGAACCTGAGCTTCCTACTAAAAACGCAAATTCACCTTTATCAATAATAAAATTAGCATTATGTACGGCCTCTGTACCAGTATCATATGTTTTGCTAACATTTCTAAATTCTATCATAAGTGTACTCCTCTTTTCTATTATCCTTATCATAACAATAAACTAATTTATTTGCAAGTCCTTTTTTTGGTATTTTGAAGAAAAAAGACAGAATAAATCAATAATTTAATTAGCGATTTTCTGCCTTTTGCTTTATAATACTATATTTTGGGTTTGCTACAAAATTCACAAAAAATTTACAATTATTTTTTATATATGCTAAAAATATTATGTTTTGTAAGTACCGCGTAGCGTTCAAACGAAGCGTAAGCGAAGTGCGCTTGGAGCAACCAACATACAAGTAGTAATAAATTGTTAAGTATTAACAATTTATTACATAATATGGTTGCGACAACAAGGTACTAAAAAACATAATATTTTTAGCTTTATCATACAAATTTTTCAATAATAGCGTTACTGTCAATTTTGAAGTATTTTAATAATTCTTCTGCTTTGCCAGATTTACCAAATGTATCTTTTACACCCATTCTTTCTACTTTGGCTGGATATTCTTCTGCTAGAACTTCACAGACTGCACTTCCTAGTCCTCCTATGATACTATGATCTTCAACTGTAATTAGTCTTTTTGTTTCTTTTGCACATTTTATTATTAGTTCTTTATCTATTGGCTTTATTGTATACATATCTACAACACGTACATTTATATTTTTCTTTTTAAGTTCTTCTTGTGCAATTAAAGCTTCTGAAACAGTTACACCTGTAGCAAAAATTGTAGCATCTGTTTCATCTCCATGTTGAATAGCCTTTCCTATTTCAAATTTTTGCTTCTCATCATAAATTACTGGTGTTGATAATCTACTTAATCTAACATAAGCAGGTCCATGAAATTTACTTATTTCCTCTATTACCCATTTTGTTTGTGTATCATCTGATGGTGAAATTACTGTCATATTAGGAAGTGTTCTCATTAAGCTTAAATCTTCTAGCATTTGATGTGTTGCACCATCTTCGCCAACTGTTACACCTGCATGTGTTGCACAGATTTTAACATTTAAATTTGGATAGCAAATACTATTACGAATTTGGTCATAAGCTCTACCTGCTGCAAATACTGCAAACGTACTTGCATACGGAATTTTATTGCAAGTTGAAAGTCCTGCAGATATTCCCATTAAATTTTGTTCTGCAATTCCAACGTCGATAAATCTTTCAGGAAATTTCTTTGCAAATATATTAGTTTTTGTAGCTGATGATAAATCTGCATCTAGTACAACAACATTTTCATTTTTTTCTCCAAGCTCAGCTAAAGCCTCACCATAGCTTTGTCTTGTAGCAATTTTCTTTTCCATATTCATATTTTTTCTTCCTTTCTTTGTTTGCATTATTTCTATTGATTTATTCTAAATTATTAAAGTTATTTAACTGCAACTTGCATTTTTTCTAGTCAATATATTTTAATTTTAGCTCACTTATAGCTTGTTTGTATTGTTCTTCATTTGGAGCTTTTCCATGCCATGAAGCATCATTTTCCATAAATGATACTCCTTTTCCTTTTACAGTTTCTGCAATAATAACACTTGGCATTCCTTTTTTCTGTTTTACTGTATCAAAAGCATGAATTAAGTTTTCAATATTATGGCCGTCAACTGTTACTACATAAAATCCAAAACTTTCAAATTTTTCTTTAATATCCATTAATCCTGCTACATTTTCTACATTTCCGTCAATTTGCAAATGATTGTGGTCAACTATTAAACAAATATTATCAAGTTTATTTTTGCTAGCAGACATTGCTGCTTCCCATACTTGCCCTTCTTCTATTTCTCCATCTCCCACTAAACAATAAACTCTATAACCTGCACTATTCATTTTAGAAGCTAAAGCCATTCCAACTGATGCAGATAGCCCTTGTCCTAGTGAGCCTGTTGTCATATCAACACCAGGTACTTTGTTCATATCTGGGTGACCTTGCATATTACTTCCTATTTTACGAAAGTCTTTTAATAATTCTCTACTAAAATAACCTTTTCTTGCAAGTACTGCATATAACGCAGTAGAGCAATGACCTTTTGAAAGTACAAATCTATCTCTTTCTTGTGAATCTGGCTTTTTAGGGTCTATGTTCATTTGGTTAAAATATAATACTGCCAAAATATCAGCGCAAGAAAGCGCACCGCCAGGATGACCTGACTGCGCGCTGTATACCTGTTCAATTACATCTATTCTAATATCATTTGCAATATTTTCTAATGCTTCTATTTTTGTAATTTTCATATTCAATTCTCTCCTTTTTTATTTTTATTTACTTCGTATATTCTATATCATTTTATATAAAAAAGGAATACTTTTTATCTAATAGTTTTGTAAAATTATTGTGACCTGTCCTTATGCTTACAAAATAAAGAAAGCAGATCTAATATTATTTTGTTCCAAAAATCCTGTCTCCTGCATCTCCTAAACCTGGAACAATATATTTATTTTCATTTAAGTGGTCATCTATGTGTGCACAATAAATTTGAACATCTGGATGCTTTTCTTCTACTTTTTCAATTTCTTCTGGTGCTGCAATAATAGATAAAAATTTAATATTTTTTACACCTTTACTTTTTAAAAGTTCTATTGCATCTAATGCTGAACCTCCTGTTGCAAGCATTGGGTCTAATATGATTACTTCTCTATGTTCAATGTCTTTTGGTACCTTGAAATAATAATTAACTGGTTCAAATGTTTTTTCGTTTCTATACATTCCAATATGCCCTATTTTTGCATTTGGAATTACTCTAATTACGCCATCTAACATACCAGTACCTGCTCTTAAAATTGGTACAAATGCGTATTTATCTTCATCTAGTTTTCCTATTTTCATTTTTTCAAGTGGTGTTTCAATTTCTGTGGTTTCTAGCTTAGCATCTCTCATTGCCTCATAGCATAAGAACATTGCTATTTCAGATATTAGCTCTCTAAATTCCTTAGTCCCTGTTTTTTTATCCCTTAATATTGCAAGTTTGTGTTCTATTAAAGGATGATTTAATTCAATAGTTTTCATATTTTTGCACCCCCTTAAAAATTTTACTATAACCATTTTTGAAATGCAATAGAATATATTCTTTTTATTTCATATAAATCATAAAATTTATTTAATAGGAGGTCTTGTTTATGAAAAATATTAAGCTTGCAGTTGTAGGTGCTACTGGCGTTGTTGGTAGAACTGTTTTAAAGGTTTTAGAAGAAAAAAAATTACCTATTTCTAAATATGAATTTTTTGCATCCAAAAGGTCTGCTGGTACGAAAGTTACTTTCTTAAACAAAGAATACATTATTCAAGAATTAACTACTTCTTCATTTGATAGTGGTTTTGATTTTGCTATTTTTTGTGCTGGCTCTGACGTTTCTAAAATTTTTGCTCCTATTGCTGTTTCTAAAGGATGCATAGTTATTGACAATAGTAGCTATTTTCGTATAGATACAAGTGTGCCACTTATTGTTCCCGAGGTAAATGCTGAAGAGATAAATAATCATCATGGAATAATTGCAAATCCTAATTGTTCTACTATTCAAGCGGTAGTAGCTTTAAAGCCACTAGATACAGCCTACAATATTAAAAGAATTGTTTATAGCACTTATCAAGCTGTTTCTGGGGCTGGTTATAAAGGCATAACAGATTTAAAAAATGGAATATTAGATTTTGAAAAAGGTGAAGCAAACTATGAACTTCAAAAATTCCCACAACCTATTTTTAGTAATTGTTTGCCACATATTGACGTATTTTTAGAAAATGGTTATACAAAAGAAGAAGAAAAAATGATAAATGAAACTAGAAAAATTTTAAAAAGACCTGATTTAAGAATTACTGCAACTACTGTACGAGTTCCTGTTTTTAATAGTCATAGTGAAAGTATAAATGTAGAATTTGAAAAAGATTTTTCTATTGATGATTTAGTAAATTGCTTAAAAAATGCTCCCGGAATTGTTTTAAAAGATGATACCAAAAATGAGGTTTACCCTACTACTTTAGATACAAATAATCAAGATAAAGTTTTCGTTGGAAGGGTTAGAAGAGATTATAGTATTAATTCTGGCATTAATTTGTGGGTTGTTGCTGATAATGTTCGAAAAGGTGCTGCTAGTAATGCAGTACAAATTTTGGAGAAGTTGCTTATTTAAGAAATAAAAATTTTAAGAAGTTTCGTTTAACACAGTGTTTTCATTTAGCTTAACATATTGTATTTTTTAAGAAAATGTGATAAAATTCTAGTGCTTAAAAAAACTAGGAGGTTTCATATTAAAATATGTTAGAATTAAAAGACATCTCTTTTGCAAGAGATAATAAACAAATTTTAAATCATATTAACTTAAAAATAGATAATAGCAAGTTAATTGCAATTACCGGACCTAATGGCTCTGGTAAATCTACACTTGCTAAAATTATAATGGGTATTTTAGTTCCAGACTCTGGAAGCATTTTATTTGAAGGAACTGATATTACTAAAATGAGTATTACAGATAGAGCTAAGCTTGGCATTGGTTTTGCTTTTCAACAACCTGTTAAGTTTAAAGGCTTAACTGTAAAGGATTTAATTGAGCTTGCTTCTGGCAATCAAATTAAGCTTAGTGAAGCTTGCGACCTTTTATCTGATGTTGGCTTATGTGCTAAAGATTATTTAGATAGAGAAATCAGTTCTTCTCTTTCTGGTGGAGAGCTTAAGCGTATTGAAATTGCTATGCTTGCTGCAAAAAAATCTAAGCTTACTGTTTTCGACGAGCCTGAAGCTGGTATTGATTTATGGAGTTTTAATAATTTAATTGGTATTTTTGAAAAAATGCACAAAGAAATTAAAGATTCTTCTATTGTGATTATTTCTCACCAAGAAAAAATTTTAAATATTGCTGATGAAATTGTTTTACTTTCTGATGGTGAAATTGAAGCTGTTGGTCAAAAAGATGAAGTTTTGCCTTTACTTTTAAATAGAGCTAAAAAGCCTTGCAAGGTAATGCTTGATAAAGGAGGAAATGCTTAATATGGCTGAGAATATGGAAAACAAGTTAGATAAAATTGAGAAAAATTTATTAAAAGCTATTGCAGATATTGAAAAAACACCTATGGGCGCTTTTAATATTCGTGAAAATGGTAAAGGTATTGCTAGAAATACAACAGCAAATATTGATATAGTTACCAAACAAGATAAGCCAGGTATTGATATTATAGTTAAACCAAATACTCAAAATGAAAGTGTCCATATTCCTGTTTTATTAACTGAGGCTGGATTTAATGATGTTGTATATAATGATTTTTATATTGGTGAAAATGCAAGTGTTGTAATTGTTGCAGGATGTGGAATTCATAATAATTCTTGTGAAACTTCTGAGCATGACGGAATTCACACTTTCCATTTAGCTAAAGGTGCTAAAGTAAAATATGTTGAAAAACATTATGGAGAAGGTAATGGCACAGGAGATAGAATTTTAAACCCACAAACTATTGTATTTTTAGAAGATGGTGCAACCTTAGAAATGGAAACAGTACAAATTAAAGGTGTTACATCTACTATTCGTGAAACCAAGGGCGAACTTGGCGATAATTCTAATTTGGTAATTACAGAAAGAATTATGACACATGAAAATCAAACTGCAAAAACAATTTTTGACGTCAACTTAAATGGTGAAAATTCTAGTGTGCATGTTGCTTCTCGTTCTATTGCAAGAGATAATTCTGTTCAAGAATTTATTTCTAATGTAAATGGAAATAATAAATGCTTTGGCCATGTAGAATGTGATGCTATTATAATGGACAAAGCAAAAGTTACCTCTACACCTAAAATTGTGGCAAACCATGTTGATGCAAGTTTAGTCCATGAGGCTGCTATTGGAAAAATTGCAGGCGAGCAAATTATCAAGCTTATGTCTCTTGGTCTTACTGAAAAAGAAGCCGAAGAACAAATTATTAGTGGCTTTTTGAAGTAGCTTGAATTTCTAAGTTGTTTTATTATTTTATTTTTCAAAAATATATTATGTAAAAATTTTAAAGCTAAAAAAGTTTTAGTTTATTATAAAAATATTTTTAAGTTTAAGAAGGACAGCTTCCTTTTTCCTATTTTATTCATATAATTTTAATGAATAAAAGAGAAAAAAGGAAGTGTTTTTATTGAAAAAAAATTTATTTATTGGTTGTGGAACTGCGCTAGTTACCCCATTTTTAGAAGATGGTAGTATAAACTGGGAGGAGCTAAAAAAACTACTAGAATTTCAAATTGAGCAAGGTGCCGATAGCATTATTATATGTGGAACTACTGGCGAATCTGCTACATTATCATTAGAGGAGAAAAAACAGCTTATTAAATACACTTTATCAATAGTACATAAAAGAATACCTGTAATTGCAGGTACTGGCGGAAATGATACAAAATCTGTAATTGAGCTTTCAAAATATGCCAAAGATGTTGGAGCCGATGGTCTTTTAATAGTTACCCCATATTATAATAAAACTACTCAAAAAGGGCTTATTGCTCATTACTCTAAAATTTCAAGTGAAGTTTCACTTCCTATTATTTTGTATAATGTTCCAAGTAGAACTGGGCTTAATATTGAGCCTGAAACCTGTTTAGAGCTTTCAAAAATTTCTAATATTGTTGGTATTAAAGAAGCAAGTGGTAACCTTTCACAAGTAGCAAAAATTTCAAATTTATGCCAAGATAATTTATGGATTTATTCTGGTAATGATGACCAAACACTTCCTATTCTATCTTTAGGTGGAATTGGCGTTATTTCTGTACTTTCTAATTTAGTGCCAAAATTAGTCCATAACATGGTTTTTGACTATATAAGTGGAAATTATACTTTAGCTAAAGATACTCAAATAAAAATAATTCCTCTTGTTAATAGCTTATTTAGTGAAGTAAATCCTATTCCAGTAAAATATGCATTAAATCTTATGGAATATTCTGTTGGGGAGCCTCGTCTCCCTCTTGTTGGAATGACTTTAGAAGGTCAAGCGAAGTTAAAAGCAGAAATGGAAAAATTACAAATTATTTAAAATTTTCTTAAATTTGTTCACTTTTTAAGAATATATGATATAATAGTATTATAGATAAAAAAAAGGGAGTTACTAATCGTGGTAAAAAATATAACAAAAGATACTATAGAAAATCACTCATACGCTGAATTTTTTTCTATAATAAATGATTTAATTAAAGATGAAAATGTACAAAAAATGAGAAACTTCAATCAGCATGCTCGTACTTCTTGTTATCAGCATTGTATGCAAGTGGCTTACTATACATATCTTATTTGTAAAAAATTAAATTTAGATTATATATCAGCTACTCGTGGTGCTATGCTTCATGACTTATTTTTATATGACTGGCATAATCATGTAAGCGAGGAAAAAGGCTTTAAAAATTTACATGCATTTAGTCATCCAAAAATTGCTTTAAAAAATGCCAATAAATTTTTTGAATTAAATGAAATTGAACAAGATGTAATTTTAAAACATATGTGGCCTGTAACAATAAGTATTCCTAAGTACCGTGAATCATTAGTTGTCACATTTGCTGATAAATATAGTGCTACTAGAGAAACCTTCTTCTATATGCTAAATTTATTACATACTAAAAAAGTTTACAAATATGCTTATGTATTTTTAAGTTTATTTATTTTCCGTATAGTTTAAGGCTTGAATAATATAAAACATTTTAATAATTATATCGATTAATTTATATATTTTAACTTGAATAATTTAAAAACTTATTTAATAAAATTAAGAATAGAGATTTATATTTCTCTATTCTTTTTTATTGTGAAACAACAAGGTTCTCTGGTACCCACCCACAATCTTTGATTGTGATGGTGGGTGAGGTTCTTATATTTATTTGGGAGGTTCTATGATAAAACTATTGATAAATGGTATAAATGGGAAAATGGGTCAAGAGGTTATAAAAAGTTTAAAAAATTACCCTGATATTTGCTTAGTTGGCGGATTAGATAAAGTTACTAGTAGCAATAGCACCTACCCTACTTTTCAAGATTTTAATTTCGTTTCAGAAATGCCAGATATTGTTATTGACTTTTCTGTTCCAGAAGCTACAATATCACTTTTACCAAATTTAGTTTGTAAAAGTATTCCTATTGTAATTGCTACTACTGGTTTTAATAAAGATGAGCAAAATCAAATTCTAGATGCTTCCTTAAAAATTCCTGTTTTTCAGTCTGCTAATATGTCATACCAAATTGCTTTAATGGGAAACATTTTAAGTCAAGTATCTAAAGAATTACCTAATTCAGAAATTGAAATTGTAGATGTTCATCATAATAGGAAATTAGATTCCCCAAGTGGTACTGCTCTAATGCTTGCAGAGAAAATAAATAGTGCAAATAATAATAAATTTTATTACGAATTTAATAGACTTAATAAAAAGGAAAAAAGAAAACCTAATGAAATTGGTTTTTCTAGCATTAGAGGTGGTAATATTGTAGGTGAGCATCAAGTTTTATTTTTTGATGATAATGAAGTTTTAGAAATTAAACATACTTCTTATTCTAGGAGCATTTTTGCAGATGGTGCAATTAAGGCTGCTAAATTTTTGGTAGGTAAAAAAGCTGGAATTTATGATATGGGTGATTTATTCAGTTGAAAACATAAAAATCATTTCATAAATGTTCTGTTATTTTAGAATTTTATTGAAATATGTTTAAAAATAAAGTATAATAAACACATCCTTTTCATTAAGGAAATCTTTTTGAAAGGGAGGTGAGTAATTTGTCATCTTACGAATTAATTTGGCGTCTAATTGTTTTATTATTACTTAGTAATGATAATCAAGAAGATAGTCAAAAAACTCATGATTAGTGCAAATCTAATCAAAGCGGTCTGGTCAACCGCTTTATTTTTTGCAAAAAAAATGAGATATGTGGTCAACATATCTCGAGTAATTGTCATCTTACAAACAACTCTCTTGCTTAAGCTAAATATAGTATACTACTTTTTTTATTATATGTCAAATTTTTTAAAAATATTCTCCTTTAAAAATATTCTCCTTTAAAAAAAATTGTTTGACAATTAAAATAATTCATAGTAAAATAAGAATAGGAAATGGAAGCCACAAAAGTGGTTCGCCAGATTTAGATAAAAAAACACATCTAAAATGGGCAAATTACAGATGTGTTTTTTTATTATATTAGAATATATTTACAATTTTAAGTGCACTTTTTTCTTTAATATGTTTTAAAATAAATGCACAATTATCTAAGCTTTCTACTGCAGTTTGATAATCCTTTGTTTCAATATTTGCCTTTAATTTAGTAAGCTCTGTTTTAACTTTTTCTAGTTCATTGTGTTCAATATAATATGACATTGTTTCATCTTTTTCTTCCCACAAATTTTCTATATCTTCCATCTTTTTTGTGCTTTCTTCTTGCTCTTTATTTACATCTAAACTTTCTTTTTTGCTTTCATCTGTTTTAGAATCTTCATTTTGATTTTCATTCTGTTTTTCATCTGATTTACTATTTTGTTCCTCATTTATTTTAGAACTTTCTTCACTTTCATTTAATTTGTAAATTTTTTCTCTTAATTCACTTAAATTTTTCGACATTGCTTCTACTGCACTATTTGTGTTATTTTGTGTAATAATGTTTGCTATAATAATAACTACTATTACAACAAATATGATAATTATTTGTTTATACATTATGCACCTTTCCCCTTTTTATTTTTTTCTTGGCAAAAAATTTGCCCTTTTCCATTATAGGTAACTATTAAAGCCTCTTGTGGTTTTATATTAAATTTTTCTACTTGCTTTTTAAGCCAATTTTCATCTTTTCCAATTTGTTTTAAATTTTCTGTCATAATTCTTCCGTCTACTACTAAATCATAAGGTATGCCCTCATAATCTGGCATTATATTAAAATCTTCTGGCGTTGTATTCCTTTTGTTTGGCTTTTGAATAACAGTAATCTGTCCACTTGTTTCTAAAATAGCATATTCTACATCTCCTATGTTTACTATGTTATTTCCTCTTAGCCTTTCTTGAAGTTCATTTAATGTAAATCTTTCTTTTATTAGTGCTTTTTCGTCTATTTTTCCACGATATATTAAGATAGTTGGCTTCCCACATAGAATTTCTCTTATTCTCATACTTTTCATATTCATTATTGAAATTAGTAGATGCATTACTAATAAACCAAGTATTGGTGTGATTCCGTTCCAAATTGGTATTCCCGTGTCTGACATTGGAATTGATGCTAAATCTGCTATCATAATAGATATTGCAAGTTCAAATGGTTGAAGTTGTCCTATTTCTCGCTTTCCCATAAATCTCATAACGATTAGTACTATTATGTATAAAAAAATTGTTCTAATAAGTGTAACTAACATATTTTATCATCCTTCATAAAATCTATTTTAAGTTCCAATAGAAATTTTTAAAAATTTCTATGCTTAATTTTGCAATAAATTTTTGGCATTTAATATCATTTTTAACCAAAAAAATAAATTTATTCATTGTTTGAATAAATTTTTATTTTCCGTTCATAATAATTTTATAAACCATGAAAAACATCATAGGCAATTCTTGAAATAAGGAGGTTTTTATTATGTCAGATAATCAAACAAACACACAAACTGGTTCAAATACTAAAAGCACAGTATGGCAGATTATTGGTAGATTAGTAACTGCTGGTGTTGTTCTTGCTATTACTGCATTTTTTACACCAGGATTTCAAATTAACGGTTTTTGGGCATTAGCAGCAGCTGCTGTTGTTCTTACCATTATAGATTACTTAGTTACTAGATTTACAGGATTACACGCAAGTTCTTTTGGTAAAGGATTTGTAGGATTTGTTCTTTCTGCAGTTGTATTATATGTAACTCAATATTTTGTTGCAGGTTATACAGTTTCTTGGATGGCTGCAATTATTGGTGCTTTAGTATACGGTGTTGTAGATTATTTTCTACCTGGCGAACAGCAATAATTTAAAATGTAAAAGAGGCCAACTGGCCTCTTTTATTATGTTTATATTATTGATTATTACTATTGTGTCTACATTTATGAGTATGTTATAGTTTTATTTGTATATTACTTTCCTTTGTTCCATCCTTCTTTATTTACTTGTCTTTCTCTTGCTATTGCTAAGCTTTCAGATGGTATATCTTCTGTAATCGTAGAGCCTGCTGCAACTAATACATGGTCTCCCATTGTTACTGGTGCTACTAAGTTTACATTAGAACCTACAAAGCAATTATCTCCAATAATAGTTTTGTGTTTATTCTTTCCATCATAGTTGCAAGTAATTGTACCACAACCGATATTACATTTTGAACCAATTTCAGAATCTCCCATGTAAGATAAATGTGGAACTTTAGTGCCTTCGCCAATAATTGCCTTTTTGATTTCTACAAAGCTTCCTACTTTTACTTTGTTAGCTAGTTTGCAACCCTCACGAATATATGCATTTGGTCCGATGTTACATTCTTCTCCAATCACAACCCCTGATTTAATTGTTGTATTTGGATGTATTACTGTATCTATTCCTATTTCTACATCTTCATAAATATATGTAGTGTTAATATCTTCAATTGTAACGCCATTGTTCATATGCATTGTATTTATACGAATTCTTAATATTCTAGAAAGCATTTCTAATTGTGCCTTTGTGTTTAAACTTAATATTTCTGTGTTATCTTCTACTAGAACTCCACCTATTTTTTCTCCTTTTGTATCTAGCATTTTAATAACATCAGTTAAATAATATAAGCCCATGCTACTTTTTTGCAATTTTCCTATTATATCTAACAATTTTGAAATTTCAAAGCAATAAAGTCCAGCATTTACTTCTAATATGTTTCTTTGTGATTCTGTTAATTCTTTTTCCTCTATAATTTCTACTATTTTACTGTCTCTTCTTATTATTCTTCCATAGCCTGTTGGCTCGCTTATAATTCCTGTTAAAATTGTTGCTGCCTCGTTTTCTGTTTCAGATTTTTCTACTACTGTTTTTATTGTTTCTGAAGTGATTAGTGGAATATTTCCATTTGCTATAAGTATTCTGCCAGTTTTTCCTTCTAAGTATGAAGTTGCTTGCATAATTGCATGGCCTGTTCCTAGGCATTGCTCTTGATGAAGATATGTTACTTCATCTTTTAATATTTCTTCTATTTCTGCTCTGTTTTCACCTACAATAACTGCTACATCATCAATTCCTGCTTTTTTGATACTGTCTACTACTCTTTTAATTACTGCCTTTCCGTATAATTCTTGTGCTAATTTTGATTTTTTTGATTTCATTCTGTCATCTGTTCCTGCTGCCATTACTAAAGCTATAGTTTTTTCCATTTTCTTTTATTCCTTTCTTTGCCTTCGCTAATATAAAAATTCTTGAAGGGCTTTTTTTATTTTTACATTTTTCATGTTATTTTTATTTTTGGGCAAATTTTCTTATTTTATAAGGTTCTTATCTGTTACTACATTTTATCATTATATAGTTTAACTGCTGTCTCAGGGCTGTCATTACCTTCTTTATTCTTTACTGGTGCAAATTCATCTTCCCTTTTTACTCTTAAAATAGTAATATCATCATATCTTTCAAACACATCAAATATGAAAGACTCATATTTATATACATTTGGTTCTTCTACTTCTACAAATTCACCATTTTCTTTTAAGTATCCAGATTTTTTGAAAGCTGCATGATATGGAAGTTTAACATCTGCTAAATTTTCAAATACGCTTCTATGGAACAAATAATTTGCAAGGTTTACTTCTCCAAATTGTAATTCTCCATTTTCATCTCTTTGCTCTGCCATTTCATCTGGCAAATCTATGTATTCTATGATTTTAGGTTTTCCATTCATTTTGCAAAATACACCAACTTTTTCTTTTGGATTAGTTTTTGCAACTGATTTTGCACCGATTTTTTGATTTTCTTCAATAGTAAGTGCTAATAATATAGGGTCAACAAAGTTTGATAATATATTATCAACATTGCTTACAAAAATCCAGTCTATTTGATTTTTCTTCATATCTTCTAGTATTCCAGATTTTGAAACTGCCTCATATATTCCACCATTTCCATCTGCCGCTTCTTTAATTTTTTTATCTTTATCTAATATTAGCTTCCCATTTGTATCAATAAGTGGCAATTCTCCTTGCATGAAGAATTTTACTTTTGTTTTGTCATAGCCAAAATATTCATGCTTTTCTAAAAATTCTACTGTATCTTCATGGTTTTCTCTACTTGTCATTACATACCATGGAATTGTTATTTTGTACTTATCTTTTGCTCTTTTCAAGGTATCTACAATTATTTCAAAAATATATTTTTTTCCATACTTAGTATTTAATTCATAAGTACCTTTTGGACCTTTATGCCCTAGTCTTGTGCCTTGACCACCTGCCATTGTTATAACTGCATAATGTCCTTCTTCAATTATTTTGCCTCCTACTTCTTCTAGCTCTTTTATTCTATCTTCTGATAGTTTTTCTTTATTTGTATAGTTAATATGTTCTATTTTCTTTTCTTCAAATTCTACTTTTCTTTTTGTCATTTCATATAAGTTTTTTAGCTGATTAAAGTCTATTTTAGAAATTTGTTCTTCTAGATTCTCTTTTTCTTCTTCATTTAATAAGTTCATATAATTTAAAATGTGCTCTTGTCCGTATTCTTTTAAAATTTGTAATACTTCTGGTTTCATTAAAATACATTCCTTTCGGTTTAATTTTTTATACTTTATAGTATTCTAATTAAATTTATTTTGTGTTTATGCTAGTCTTTTATTGCACTATTAATTTATATCACAAACTCTAAAAAAAAACAAGTAAGACAGTAATTCTTAAAGTTGTCTTAATTTTCTTGACAAACCCAAGACTTACTGTCATAATTCTTAATACATAATATACAAGACCATACGGAATCCGTTGGCAGAAATAATAAGCTTCTGTCGGTTCTGCACTTCTTATAACCATACCATGAGATCCCAAATCTCCAAAACAGCACCCACGAGTTGTAGCACCTTTTATTGTTTCATTATCTTTTTCTATATTACCTGTTTCTGTCGTTACTTCCCACATATTTCCTGCCATATCATATATATTTTTTGCTTTGTTTCTCTCTGATATTCCTGTTGCTAACTCATATACATCCTTTGTACCTATAAGTTCCCTTGCTTCAAAACTTACTCTTCCTTTTGAATAATTTTCTGTATTTATTTCCCATTTCCATGGTTCAAAAGTTACGCCATGTTTTGAATATAATCCATATACATTCTCTCCTGAGTCAGCATCTACATAGTTTCCCCATGAAGCGCTATCTTTTACATCTATATTATTATTTTCAAACCAATGGCATATTGTATCCCATGCCTGAGAATCTATTAATCTACTTGTTACTGATGTACTTGATTCATACATCTTTTCTGATAGTTTCTTTGCATTTTCTTGACTTATATAATTCCATGCTTGTCTCCCTTTTTTAGTTACTGGTAATTCTACATTTTCCGATTTATTTCTCTCTTTTTCATTTGATTTATCTGTATAGTTAGTTTTTTCATTATAGTTTTTACTTTCTTCTACACCTGCCTCGTATCTTCCAACATAAAATCCCCCATATTCTTTTACACTTGTTTGTCTTTCGTATAATTTTTCTGTATCTGACATATCTGTGCTTTCTTTGTATATGACATAATTTTTATCTTTCCATGTTTCTTTATCTTGTTCATATTTCAACTCTTCTCCATCTACTGGCACCCATACAAATTGGTTCCTTTCTTCTCTTGCAGTTGCTACATTTGTATTTGTTACAGGCTCAGTTCCTTCATATATTACAAATCCTCCTGATACTGTGTTTTCTCCTGTTGCTCCTGAACCTACAAATCCTTTTGGTACTGGTACAGTTTTTCCATCTGCACTTGTTACTGCTGTTACTTTACTTATGCTCCATCCGTTATTTACTATATCTCCTATTGTGTCTTCTATATTTTGTATATCTTGCAAATCGCTTTTTACTGCCTCATTCGTTTTTTCTCCAGCTTCCTTTGCTAACTGTAATATTCCATTATCTCCAAACACAACCGTTATACTTACTGATGCCAAAATCAAAAGCACTACAATCGTTACTACTAAGGCTATTAGTGTTATTCCTGAAATTGAACTTACACTTTTACCTTGTCTAACTTTTGCAGTGCATATAAATAATGGTCTATTTTTGCTATATAAACCTTCCCTTTCTTCTATTTTTACTAAATTACGGCTCTCTCTCTCTCTCTCTCTCTCTCTCTAGAGCCACAAGCGTTTTTACTTTTCATACGTTTTCCTCCTATTTTTTGACTTTAGATATTAATATTTTGTATAAATAATTTATAATATACTTTATTATTTTTGTCAATACTTTTAATTTTATATAAAAAAGAAAACCCCAAAAAATTTTCTGGGGTTTTTAATAATCTTATTTGGTTAGCAACATTTATTTTTATTGCATATCATTTCTACAACTCTTATAATAATTAATATAACAAGTATAACTGCTAAAATAATAAATGCTGGTAATGCAGCTGTAATAACGGCAGCAACTGCTGCAATAGAACCTATAATTAAACCTAATGTTATTCCTAATAATACAGATAATATAAAGATAACAATATCTATACAGCATCTGTTTTTTCTTTCAGGCTTACATCCATTGCTATATATAGTAATACAGTTTTTATCTCCTTCGCACATGTTTCTACACCTCCTAGCAGAAGCTATGTGAAGCTTACTACTAATATATTATATGTACGAGCAATCTATTATTTTACAAATTTCGACTTTTTTCTTTCTAATTTTTTTACTCTTTAAAATCCATCATTTCATCAATTTGCATTTTACCTGCTCTTGTAACTGAATTGTAGCCATACTTCTCCTTTAAGCCATCTATTGCTTTATCTAGCTTTTGCTGTTTTTCATTTTTGGGTGTATCAAATAGTGAAATTTGTTCTGTTTCTGGAGATGTTAGTTTATCAACTCTTACTCCTATTAGCCTTACAGGTTCTCCTTTATATAGCTCTTTTAATACTTCTTTTGCTGTTTCATAAATAATTTTTGTGCTATTTGTTGGTGTAGCTAAAGTTCTTTGGTGTGAGTAGTTTTTAAATTCTTTTGTTCTTATTTGTACACTTATTGTTGATGTAAGCAGATTATGCTTTCTTAAACGATAAGTAGTTTGCTCTGTGAGAGCTAGTAAAACTTCTTCTATTTTTTCTATGTTGGTTAAGTCTTCTGGTAAAGTAGCTGAGTTTCCAATACATTTTGGATCTTCTGGCTCTGAATTTACTTCTGATAAGTCAATTCCATTCGCATATTCCCATATTACTTTTCCAAATTTTCCAAATAGCTTTATCATTTCCTCTTGCTTTCTTTTTGCTAAGTCTCCTATCGTATTGATGCCTATTTTTTGTAATTTTGGCAAGCTTTTTCTTCCCACCATGAATAAGTCAGAAACTGGTAAAGTCCACATTTTAGTAGGTATTTCTTCTTTATATAAGGTATGCACTTTATCTGGCTTTTCAAAGTCTGATGCCATTTTTGCAAGAAGTTTATTTGGTGCAACACCTACATTTACTGTAAAGCCTAATTCTTTCTTTATCCTTTTATTTATTTCATTTGCAATAATTAAATCAGTTTTTCCTGCTGGAATAAAATTGGTGATATCTAAGAAACATTCATCTATCGAAAAACGCTCTATTTTATTTGTATATTCACAAAGTATTTTATACATAGCATTTGAATAATATCTATATGCTTTAAAATTACTTTTATATATTTGCAAACTATGGCATTTTTGTTTTGCAAAGTAAATTGGCTCTCCTGTTGTTATTCCATATTTTTTGGCTGGCATACTTTTTGCAAGTACAACACCTTTTCTTTTTTCTTCGTCTCCACCAATAATTGCAGGGATGGTTCTAATATCCACCTCTGCTCCATTTTTTAGCATTTCTATTGCTGTCCATGATAGGAATGCACTATTTACATCTACATGCAAAATTTTTCTTTCCAAAAATAATCACCTGTCTTTATTATAAAACAGGTGTTTCTGATTTGTCAATGGAATAATTTTTTTATTTTTTAAATTACTGTGCCTTCTTTTCTATATTTTTTAATATCTTTTTCACATTCATTTGCTTTATTTTTTATATCTTCTAATCTTTCTTTTAGTGTTAAATTTTTTCTCTTTTCTGCGTTGTATTTTCTTATTTTGTGAATATCTTCTATTGTAAACTTATCACTTATTACGGGGTTTTCCATAAAATCATACCTCCTTTTCTTATTCTTTTTTGGCTTAATAATACATCTGGAGAATATATATTCATTTATTTTTGCTAATACTAAACAATTTTATTTTCTCTATGACACATATTTATTAACTTGCAAGCGAAGCTTTCCTTTTGATGTTTGAGACAAAACTTCGCCTATTTCAAATTTTCCTTTTCCTCTTACTGTTAAAATATCACCTTGTTTTAACATAGTTGCATTTTTAGTTTTTAGTTCATAATTTACAAATACTCTTTCTTCACTTATAATCTCATCTGCTTTACTTCTAGAAATATGAAGTATTTCTGAAATAATTACATCTAGTCTCATTTGTGGAATTAAAATAACTATTTCTTCTTTTTTTACTGGAAGAATTGTAAGCTCTGAAATTTCCTTTATTAAAATTTCTGACTTTTGAAATCTTGTTAAGTCTTGAAGGTGCAATTTTAAATAATCTGCCATTTCATCTAATACTAAAATATCTGCACCTGCTTCATTTACAATTATATCTCCTATTTTTTCTCTCTTAATGCCAAGTTTCATAATTCCACCTAGATATTCAGAATGATGATAAGTGCCTTGTAAGTCTTGTGGTAATATAATTGAAATTACTTTAATGTTTTGATTTATTACTGTGTTATTTTCTTTTAAATTAGAGTTTTGGTTTATATTTTCATTATATTCTTCATTTAAATCTTCACTTAAGAAAATATCTTTTAATTTATCTGGATACATAAATAAAACTTTTCTTTCCGCTTCATCATATCCGCCATCTAATACATACTTATTTTCTCCAATAAGACTTAACGCTTTAATAACTATACTTTGCTCATATGTATCTAGAAAATCAGTATATTGTACTTGATTTTTATTATTTACAAACTTTAATTTATCTATTATTTTTGAGATCAAAAGCTTATCTTCTTGTTTAGGAAATTGTTTTAAAATTTCTTGTTTCTCCATTTTATTTTAAATCCTTTTTATTATAGTAACTTTATTCATTATATTATAAGTTTAAATTCTGATTTTCCTTAAAAACAAAGTTAATTCCGTTGTTTTATACTTTCTTCGTCTAATCCATATAGTTTTTCTAGTTCTTTTACTTCACCATGCTTAATAAATTCGTCTGGATAGCCATATGATTTAATTAGCTTATCTGCTAAATTTTCTTCTGCTAATGCTTCTAATGTTACTGTGGCTAACCCACCTTCTATAATTCCGTCCTCTATTGTGATTATTTTGTTTGTTTTTAAAACTGAGTTTTTAACAGTCTCGTGGTCAAATGGTTTTAGAAATCTAGCATTTATTACTTCTGCTTGCACGCCTTCTTTTTCTAGGTCATCTGCTATTTTCTTAGCCCTTGCTACCATTTTTCCTATTGCTAAAATTGTAATGTCTTTTCCTTCTTTTACAATTTCAGCTTTTCCTTTAATAATTTCCTCGTGTTTTTCAAAAGTTATAGTTTTTTCTTCTCCACCTCTTGGGTAACGAATTACAGTTGGTTCATTAGAGTTTACAGCATATTCTAGAATTTTTCTTAATTCTTCAAAGTCTTTTGGTGCCATAATAGTTAAGTTTGGTACTAAATTGAAAAATGCTAAATCAAATATTCCTTGATGCGTTTCTCCGTCTTTTCCTACTATTCCTGCTCTATCTACACATAAAACTACTGGAAGTTTTTGTATTGCAATATCATGAATTACTTGGTCATACCCTCTTTGATAAAATGATGAATATATTGATACTACTGGTTTTAGTCCTGCTCTTGCCATACCTGCTGCCATTGTTAAACTATGTTGCTCTGCAATTCCTACGTCAAAAAATCTGTCTGGAAATTCTTTTGAAAACTCTGTTAATCCTGTTCCGTCTTTCATAGCAGCTGTAATTGCTACTATCTTTTCATTTTTCTTTGCTAGTTCTACTAATTTATCTCCAAATATTTTTGAGTAGTCGTCTGCTTTTGGTTTACTACTTTCTCCTGTTACTATGTTAAAGCCTGATGTACTATGAAACTCGTCTGGATTTGTTTCTGCTGGTATATAACCTTTTCCTTTTTTGGTTATAACATGTACTAAAACTGGACCTTCCTGCCTTTTTGCTCTATCAAAAATATCTTCTAATTTTTCAATATTATGCCCGTCTACTGGACCTAAATACTGATATCCAAGTTCTTCAAATAACATATTAGGTATTACTAATTGTTTAATTACTCTTTTAATTTTTCTTACAAATTCAATAATATTGTCTCCCATGTTACCTGGAAGTTTTTTTACAATTTTCTTTACATATTCATTAGATTTTTTGTAAGTTTTCCTTGTTCGTAACTTTGTTAGGAACATAGAAATTCCACCTACATTTTTTGAAATACTCATTTCATTGTCATTTAATACAACAATTAAATTTGTTTTACTACAGCCTGCATCATTTAATGCTTCTAATGCCATACCACCAGTTAAGGCTCCATCTCCAATTACTGCAACTACATAATATTTTTCTTTTTTTATGTCTCTTGCTCTTGCAATTCCTAATGCTGCTGAAATTGAAGTGCTACTATGCCCTGTTTCAAAATAATCATATTCTGATTCTGCATATTTTGGAAATCCTGAAATGCCATTTAATTTTCTTAAAGTGTCCATCTTATCTCTTCTGCCAGTTAGCATTTTGTGCACATAAGTTTGATGCCCTACATCCCAAATGATTTTGTCATTTGGTGTATCAAATGAACTATGAAGCGCTATTGTAAGCTCTACTACCCCTAAGTTCGAAGCTAAATGCCCACCATTTTTCGAAACTTCTTCTATTACTTCTTGTCTTAATTCTTCTGCAAGAAGTTCTTTTTGATTTTTGTCTAATTTTCTAAGTTCTTCGGTTGTTTGCAATTTACTTAGATTTTCTTGTATTTGTAGCTTTTCTATATTGTCCACATTTTTTTTGTTATCTACTTCTTTTAACTCATTTGAATTATCTGTTGTTTGTGCTTCTTTTGTATCATTTAAGTTCATATTTTTTTCTTCTATGTTACTTGATTTTTTCAAATTACTACTTTCCTTTGATTAGTTTTGTAATATCATATCATATTCTTTCATAAAAATATAGTGTTTTAAGCCAAAATATGTTATCTATAAAGCTTTATAGATTTATCTAAACTAAAAAGATTTATTAAAATTATTTATTAAAAATTATTATTAAATAAACTACATCTTTTTCATAACATATTGTTTTATAATATCTATAGTATTTTCTATTCCTAATTTTGAAGTATCTATTAAAAGATCGTATCCGCTTCTTGCACCCCATTTTTCATTAGTATAATAATGATAATATGCTGCTCTTTCTTTATCTTTCTTTTGCATCAATTTAATAGCTTTATTTTCATCTAAATTTGCAAATTCTACTTTACGTTTTATTTTAAATTCTACATCTGAAGAATAAACAAATACATTTATTACGTTTGGATTATCTTTTAAAATTATATTAGAGCATCTTCCTATAATTACACAGTTATCTTCTTTAGCTATTTTTTCAATTAATCTTGAAACTTGTATAAAATATTTATCATTCATTGGCAAATCAGTTAAAGAATTTACACTATCTGAATATGACATAGATGACATCGCTAAAGTGTACCAAAAGCTATTTTTGTTGCTTTCATCTGTGTTTTCTAATAGTTTAAGGTCAATATTTTCTTCCTTTGATAATCTTTCAAGAATCTCCTTATCATAAAATTTTAAGTTCAATTCTTTTGCTAACCTTTCTCCTATATACTTTCCTCCACTTCCATATTCTCTACCAATTGTAATTACCATACCTTTTTACCTCCATTTTTTTATTATAAGTTTGCATTTATTTTTTAATACTTTTTTCACATTTTAATATTTCATATTGTTTTATGTAACATTTATTTCGTATTCAAATTGTTCTTTTGTTTTTACCTTTAAGCCTCTACTTGTTCTTCTACAACATTTTCTTTTTTCTCTAACTTTTTAATTTTTCTAATCTCTATGAACATTAAAGTTCCTGCCATTAAAAATGCTAGAAAATCTGCTGTTGGACCTGCATATAAAATTCCTTCTATTCCATTTAGCCAGCCCCAAATTAATAATGCTGGTATTAAGAATAGAATTTGTCTTGAAAGTGAAATTAATGCTGATTTTACTGATTTTCCTATTGCTTGCATAAATATACCAGAGGTTATTTGTATACTGTTGAATACAATTAGCATTAAGAAAATCTTAAAGCATTTTCTTGCAAATTCATTATATAAATCATTTTCTTGTCCGAATAAGTTTATAATTACTTGTGGGCATAGTTGTAAAATTACTGTTCCAATTGCAGTAATTAAAACTGCTATCATTATTGTTATTCTCAAAGTTTTAAGTACTCTATCATATTTTTTTGCTCCATAGTTAAAGCCCCAAATTGGTTGCGCTCCAACAGCTATACCTAATACAATAGAATTGATAATTTGATTTACTTTCATTACTATACCTAGTGCAGATAAAGGAATATCACTTCCGTATTTTGACTCTGCTCCATATTTTACAAGTAATTGATTTAAAGTAATTATAACTATTGTAATTGAAATTTCAGTAATGAAACTTGATATACCTAATAATATCACATTTTTTAATGTTTTCCAATGAATTTTCATACTTTGTTTATTTACTTTTATTGATTTGAATCTTCTTAAATAACTTAAAGATACAATACCAGAAACAACTTGCCCTATAACAGTGGCAATAGCAGCACCTTCTACACCCCATTTTAAAATAAATATTGCAATAGGGTCTAAAATAAGGTTGATAATAGCACCTATTAACATACTTGCCATTGCGTATTTTGGTGAACCATCTGCACGAATTATCGAGTTAAGTGCATTTGTAATCATGAAAAATGGTAGGCCTAAGGCTATGTAAAACATATAGCCCTTTGCGTACTGATAAGATTCTGGTGTTACACCAAATAATTTTAATAAGCTATCTTGGAAAATAATTGATACAGCTAAAAATATAATACTTAAAATAGAAACTACAAGTATTGAATTTCCTACACCTTTACTTGCACTTTCTTCGTCTTTTTTACCTAAACATAAACTTAAATTTGCTGCTGCTCCATCTCCTATTAAAAATGAAAATGCCATTGATATAACTGTTAATGGGAATACTATATTTGTTGCAGCATTTCCTAAATAGCCAACACCTTGCCCAATAAAGATTTGGTCTACTATGTTATATAACGAGCTTACTAAAAGTGATATTATGCATGGTATACTAAATTTTCTTAGTAGTTTGCCTATTTTTTCTGTTCCTAAAATGTTTTCTTTTTCTTCGATTTTTGTTTCTTCTGTTTCTATTATGTTTTTTTGGTTATTCGATTTATTCTGTGTATTATTGTCATTTAAGTTGTTTTGTTCATTCATTTTTTGTTTTTCTTTAATTTCTGTATTTTTACTTTCTTGAATTTTTGCTTTTTCTTTTTGTTTCATTTCTTCCTCGTATAATTAAAACATACAAAATATTCTAATTATACTCTCCTTTCTTTTTAAAACTTTGTATAAATTTTAATATATTTTAATTTATTCTTATTTTGCCACAAAAATAACGCCTAATCTTTTTGCTTTTAAAAGAGTAAACGTTACTTCTGTTTAAGCTATGTTATCTATTATAGCATAAATTTTTAAAAAAGCAATTATTTTATAAAAGAATTTTTTCGTTTGTGCCGTTTTTTCAACTTCCGAAAATAATATCACAAATTTTTTTTGCTTTAAAATATCAATT
>CANRGT010000010.1 GCA_947630185.1 uncultured Clostridia bacterium
AATAAATTTTTAAGATTTCAAATTTAATTTTTTGATTAAATATAGAAAAATAAATCTTTTTAAATCTAAAATAAGTTTAAATTAGTTTTAAAGAAACTTAAATATATAATAAAATATTAAAAATAAATATTTTATTGCACAACTGCAATTTATATTATTAAATCATAAAAATGACTAAATCGCAAGGAAAATCGTTCGACGATTTTTTACATTTTTTGACAATAGGAAAAAAGCTACTCAAAAATTTTTTTCTTCTAAGTAGCTTTTTTATATTTTCCACACTTTATATTTTCCACACATTTATTTGAAAACATTATTTAATTGAATTTTGTACTAAGGTTCCGTTTGCAAAGTAATTATCTATTACTTTTCCATCTTTTGATACTATTGCAAAGTCATAACAGTCTTCTTTTCCTTTATATTCTTCAATGCTTGCTAATACTTTCCATCCATCTTCTGTTTTTACTTTGTCTCCTACTTTTGGAACTTCATAACCATTTCTTCTTGTTAATGACCTCCAACCTTCTGTCGTATATATTGGATGATAATCTGTTGCTTCTAAATAGCTTCCGTCTTCAAATGTATATTTTACAAAATTCGTTGCATTTTTATGGATATATACTTTCGATACTGTACCTTCTTCTACTTGTCCTGTTTCAAAATTATAATATGCTATTGTATCGCCATCTGACATATCTTTTGCTAAAGTTATATTTTCAAATTTATCATTAAGTATTTCTGTGTCTCCTTTTACACATTCAGCTCCCTTATAATAAAATAATATACCATACTCGCATTTCTCTCTTATCTCATCATTACAATCAACCCATGGTAACTCAGCACTATTCTCAATTTCATCATATAAATCGTGAATTATGTCTATAAGTTTACACTCCCCTCCATAATATAGCCAAGCTTCTCCCGGTGCACCTGCCTTACCCGTCAAATAGTCACTGTCAACCGAAACCGCATTTGGTTTCTTCCACGTACAACTACTACCCAATTCATTTATATCGCAAGGTTTTTGATAGATTCCTGAGTCAGGATTTTTTTCAATGAATTCTTTCCATGTTGTTCCTTCTTCAGTTTCAAACGTTTTAACAATTTCATTATCATATTTTATTGAAAAGCTAATCATTTTTACTGGTGGATGCATAAAATCGTTTAATTCATCTTCTAAATCTCCTATACTAGATATGTCATTTTTTACTGCTTCATTTGTCTTTTCTCCTGCTTCTTGGGCTAACTCTAATATTCCATTATCTCCAAACACAACTGTTATACTTACTGATGCTAAAATCAAAAGCACTACAATTGTTACTACTAATGCAATAAGGGTAATTCCTCTTTGTTTTTTAGTTTTTAATTTTTTCTTTTTGCTTTCCATAATTTCTTTATTTTCTTCCTCCTTTGAATCATATAAATTAAATCATATTGTTAATTTGTAACTGCTTGTTCGATTATATAGTAACTTTTTTATATTGTCAACTCTGTAGAGTTAAGTTTTAAAAAAATATTTTGCTATACTTATATTGTAAATTAAGTTATGGAGATTAAATATGTTTTTAAAAGAAGCTATTGAATTAAGAATTCGTGATTTATGTAATGAGAAAGGTATAACAATAAATAGATTAAGTACTATGTGTGGTATTACCCAATCTACTCTTGCTAATTGGAAAATAAGACCAAAAACAAATATATCCACAGTTACTTTGCTTAGAATTTGTAGAGGTTTAAATATTACTTTAGAAGATTTTTTTGATAGCCCACTATTTGAAAATAATGAATTTGAGGACGAATAAAAAAAGCAATTACTTTGTATTTAAGTAATTGTTTTTTCAATTTTCTCTTGCACCTCTTGACACTTCCCCCATAAGCTTGTAAAATAATATTACTTATAATATGTAAATAATACTATATTTTAAGGTGCTTTAATAAATTTTATATTTTATAATAAATTTAGTATGAAAGGAGCATATAATCTGCCCTAAAAGCAGGTTATACAAGAAAAATGAAAAAAATATCAATTATCGTACCATGTTATAATGAACAAGAAGCAATTCCATTCTTTCATGAAGAAATATCAAAAGTAGCTGATAGTATGAAGGAAAAAGCTGAATTTGAGCTTATTTTTGTAAATGATGGATCTAAAGATGAAACACTTAAAGTTCTAAGAGAATATAGTAAGAAAGATGCAAGAACAAATTATATTTCTTTTGCTAGAAACTTTGGTAAAGAAGCTGCAATGCTTGCTGGTTTAAAAGAAGCAACTGGCGATTATGTTGCTATAATGGATGCAGACCTTCAAGACCCACCTTCACTTTTACCTGAAATGTTTGATACATTAGAAGCTGGCGAATATGATTGCGTTGGAACAAGACGTGTTACAAGAAAAGGTGAACCTAAAATTCGTTCTTGGTTTGCTAAATTATTTTATAAAATTATGAATAAAATTTCAGATACAAATTTAGTAGATGGTGCTAGAGATTTTAGATTAATGACTAGACAAATGGTTGATGCAATTTTAGAGATGAGCGAATATAACCGTTTTTCAAAAGGAATTTTTGGATTTGTTGGTTTCAATATTAAATGGCTTGAATATGAAAATATTGAAAGAGTTGCAGGTCAAACAAAATGGTCATTTTGGAAACTATTTTGGTATGCCTTAGATGGATTTACTGCATTTTCTACAATGCCACTAATTATTTCTGCTATTATAGGAATTTTATTTGGTGTAGTTGCATTTATTCTTTTAGTAATTGGTCTTGTACTAACATTTACAGGCTCAGGAACAGTATGGCTTTATATTACAGCTCTTATATTCTTTGTTTCAGCAGTACAACTTGTATGTTTTGGTATTATGGGAGAATATTTAGCAAAAGCATATTTAGAGGTTAAACATAGACCTGTTTATATTGTAAAAGAACGTAACGAAGATTTTAAAAAAGTTAATGGCTAATTTCAAAAATTAATCAAATAAAAACTTTAATGATAAGATTAAACTTATTTTAATTAAGCAAATTTAATAAAAGGATGTGTTTTAAAAATGGCAAATGTATATGATACTTTAATGGAAAGAGGTTACATAGAACAAGTAACTCATGAAGAATTAAGGGATTTATTAGGAAAAGAAAAAGTTCCATTTTATATTGGTTTTGACCCTACTGCTGATAGCTTACATATTGGTCACTTTATTTCTTTAATGGTTGCATCACATATGCAAAAAGCAGGTCATAAGCCTATTTTATTAATTGGTGGTGGTACTGCTACTATTGGCGACCCTTCTGGTAAAACAGATATGAGAAGAATGATGTCTCGTGAAGAAATTAACCACAATGTAGAATGTTTTAAAAAGCAAATGTCTAAATTTTTAAGTTTTGAAGGTGAGAATGCTGCTATTATTGTTAATAATGCAGATTGGCTTTTAAACTTAAATTTCATTGAGTTTATGCGTGACATTGGTTCCCTATTCTCTGTTAATAAGATGCTTACCGCTGAATGTTATAAACAAAGAATGGAACGCGGTTTAACATTTTTTGAACTTGGTTATATGTTAATGCAATCATATGACTTTTTAAAGTTATATGAAGAATATGGTTGTAAGTTAGAGTTAGGTGGAAATGACCAATGGTCTAATATTTTAGGTGGTGTTGATTTAATTCGTAGAATTGGCCACTCTGATTCTTTTGGTTTAACATTTAAACTTCTAACCACTAGAGAAGGTAAAAAAATGGGTAAAACTGAAAAAGGTGCTTTATGGTTAGACCCAGAGAAAACTTCACCTTATGAATTTTATCAATATTGGAGAAATATTGCAGATGAAGATGTAAAAACAGTTCTATCTTTAATTACATTTTTACCTATGGAAGAAATTAATGAACTTTGCTCTTACAAAGATGAAAGAATAAATGAAGCTAAGAAAAGAGCTGCTTTTGAAATAACAAAACTAATTCATGGCGAAGAAGAAGCTATAAAAGCTGAAGAAGCTTCTAATGCTTTATTTGGTGGAAGTGGAAATTTAGATAATATGCCTACTACTAAAGTAGATAATGTAAATATGCCTATTTTAGATGCAATGATTTTAGTTGGCTTTGCTCCTTCAAAAGGTCAAGCTAGAACTTTAATTATGCAAGGTGGTATTACTTTAAATGATGAAAGAATTGCTGACACAAACTATGTTTTATCAGATAAAGATTTTAGTGAAGGCTATGCTATTTTAAAGAAAGGTAAAAAAGTATTCCATAAATTAGAAAAATAGTTTGAACTTTTCTAAAAATTTTTTATTACTATTTTGCTAATAAGAAAAAGTTATTATAAAAACGAAAGGTAAAAATAAAATGTTTAAAAAAATTGTAGATTTATATAAAAAATATGAAGAAGTTATAATGTACTTAATATTTGGAGTTCTAACTACTGTAGTAAATTTTGTAGTTTATTTCATAGCAATTCGTATATTAGGTGATAGTGACTTATCTAAAACTATATCTAATGCTCTTGCATGGTTCTTTTCAGTTTTATTTGCTTTCTTTACTAATAAAATTTTTGTTTTCAAGCATAAATCTGAAAACGCAAAAGATTTTATTTTAGAAGCTCTCAAATTTTATGGATGTAGAGCATTTTCTGGAATATTAGATATTGGACTATTTGCTTTACTTGTAAGTGTATTCCATTTTAATGATGTAATTGTTAAAATATTTACGCAAATACTTGTAATTGTTCTAAATTATATTTTTAGTAAATTAATTATTTTCAAAAATAAAAAAGGATAGTAAATATCCTTTTTTATTTTTGAAACAAAATGTTTTTTAATAGAAATCCATCTATTTTTCTAAAGAATTTTCATATACATTAACAGCTTCTTGAATATCTCCATCAAATGTAACTACTCCCTTTTCCATTACCATTCCTCTCTTACAAAATTCTTTTGCAACCCCTGTGGCATGAGTAACAAAAAGTAGAGTAACATTTTCATTACTTACAATTTCATTTACTTTTTTTATACATTTACGTTTAAATTCTTCGTCTCCTACACTTAAAGCTTCATCTACAATTAAAATTTCAGGTTTTATATTTACATTTATTGAAAAGCCGAGTCTTGCTTTCATTCCACTAGAATATGTTCTAACAGGTTGATCTATATATTCCCCTAACTCTGCAAAATCAATAATATCATTTTCTACTTCTCTTATTTCGCTATCATTTAAGCCTAATAATTGACCTTTTAAATATATATTTTCTTTTCCTGTAAATTCCGGATCAAATCCAGAAGTAAGCTCTAATAAAGCACTTACACGTCCATTTACATCTATTTGTCCACTTGTTGGAAAGCATACTCCTGTAATCATTTTTAGAATTGTTGATTTTCCTGCACCATTTCTTCCAAATAGTGCCACAGTCTCTCCTTTTTTTATTTCAAAAGAAACATCATTAACTGCCCTTTTCTCTTTATATTTGATTTTCTTACAAAAAGTATATAACAACCTTTTTTTATCATTTTTAAATAATTTATAAATTTTAGTCACATGATCAAACTTTATGACAATACTCTTTTGACCTTCCACTTCTATTCTCCTTTAATTTAATACATCAGGAACTTCTTTTCTTAATTTTTTATATGTCCAAACTGCAAGTACAAGCATAATAATTGTAATGATTATAAAGTATAGTAGCCTTTTAGGTTGTTCCCAAAACCAAACATTATTAATTAGGCAATTTCTAAATCCTGTTGTTAAATATGTAACTGGATTTAGCGCTAATAATTTTTTAAGCCATACAATATTTATTGTATCTGGATTCCATAAGATTCCAGATAGCCAAAATACAGCTGTGACCATTGACTTTACTAGGTTTGAAAAATCTTTGCTCATGGTAGATAATAATGAAGCAAATAAACTCCAAATTGTAAAGAAAACAAACATAAGTAGCATATAAAATGGCATTTGAATTATATATATTGTTGGCATATATCCCATAAAAACAAAAATAAGTATAACAATTACCATTAAAATTAAATGAATGATAAGTTTTGATATACTAACGAAAGTCGGAATTGTAGAAACAGGAAACTTCATTTTTGTTACTAAATAACTGTATTTTCTAATAGTATCAGTTCCTGAAGTTAGCATATCGCTCATATAAAACCATGGCATCACTCCTGCAATAAGCCATAAGAAGAAAGGATAATCGTTTACATCTTTCCCTGCTCTTAAACCTACAGTAAATGCAAACCAATAAACAAAAATTGTAACTGCAGGCTTAATAACTGCCCATGCCCATCCAAGCGCAGCTCCTCTATATGTTTTTACTAGATCCGCTTTTGCTAACTTAAAAATTTGATGAATATATGATATATGGTCTTTTATTATTTCTTTAAAAGCTTTTATCACCTTTACGTCCCCCTATTTTGTTTCATGTAAAATTGCTGATTAATAATTTTTCCTTCTTATTTCTTAATTATTTCTTTTTTCTTAATTATTATTTTATCTTTCCTGTTTTTTAATTATTGTTTTGTCTTTCTTGTTTAATTATCGTTTTGTCTTTCTTGTTTAATTATCGTTTTGTCTTTCTTGTTTTGTTGTAGGTAATTGGTCTAACCCATTTCTAGGTTCTTGTAATCCAAGTTCTCTTTTTATTTTTGTAGTTGATATTCCCTCTGTTCTGTCCAAATAAACTACTTCGCAGTAATCCTTTAAATAATCAAATCTATCACTTCCAGCCCAATCGCTTCCCATTACAACTATATCTACATCATATTTTTGAACATCAGCTATTTTTTGTTCCCATTTTTCTTCTGGAATGACTAAATCTACATATCTAATTGCTTCTAGCATTTTTTTACGTGTTTCATAATTATGATAAGCTTTTTTTCCTTTTATCTCATTAAACTCATCTGTTGAAAGTGCAACAATTAAATAATCTCCTAATGCTTTTGCTCTTTGTAATAATCTAATATGTCCATAGTGTAATAAATCATAAGTTCCATATGTTAAAACTCTCTTCATATTATTTTTTGTATGATATATTTAAATGTATCATACTTTCCCTCCTCTTTTTAATATTTTAACTTTAAATCTTCTTATTTTTTATACTGTAATCCGTTTATAATTTAATTATTTCCTCTACTACCCTCTGAGTAGCTTGTCCGTCATCTAAGTAGTTATATTTTTCATTAAACTTTTTGTATTTATCATTATACTCAAAATTATTTGTTTCCTTTATAGCTTCAACTAAATCCGCTTCTGTTTTTGTTATTTTTCCAGGTAACTCTTCTAAATCTATGTAAAATCCTCTTAAATCATCTTTATACTTTTCAAAGTCATACATATAAAATAACATTGGTCTTTTTAAATTAGCATAATCGAAAAATACACTTGAATAATCTGTAACTAGTATATCACTAATTATATATAGCTCATTTATATCATCTACTTCTGAAACATTATATATGAAGCCTTTATACTTGTCAAATTCAAAAGAATTAGCTACTAAATAATGTGCTCTAAATAGCAAAACATATTCTTGTTCTAAATTCTTTTGTAAAATATCAAAATCTACTTCTGTTTTATATGTATATCCTATTCCAGCTTGATGCTGATCATCTCTCCAAGTAGGTGCGTATAAAATTACTTTTTTATCATCTGGTATATTTAATTCTTGCTTAATTCTTTTAACATCATCTTCTTTAAAATTATATAAAAAATCGTTTCGTGGATATCCTTTTTCTAATACTTTATTTGTCATATTAGTTTTTTCTAAATTCCATGCAGATATAAATTTTTCACTTGCAAACTTTGATGGAGATATTATATATTTAAATTTCTTTGCATCAACTTTATATTTCTTATGAATTTCTTCTTCAGAATTCATTGCATTATGTGTGCCTTTTAAATCATAACCTAATTTTTTTAAAGGTGTTCCATGCCAGCATTGTACAAAAACTTGATTTTTCTTTGGATATTGATGATCTCCTGCTCTATAATTAAAAATCCAATATTTTGCTTTTTTCAAACACTCTTCAAATTCCTTTGAATTACTTTTAACTACCTTAGTATTTTTATTATTCTCTAAATACTTATATTTTTCAGGATCTTTAAATGCCCAAATATATTTATAATCATCATATTCATTATGCTCCTGCATATATTTATATATAGCCTTAGGAGTGTCTGAATACGCTTTTCCATTAAAAGTATGAAATATAATTAGATTATTATCTACTTTTTTACCTATTCCTCTTAATTTGAATCTTATGTATCTATATATATTTAATAAATATCTTAATATTTTTCTAAAAAACACATTCTCCTTTGATATCTCAACTATTTTAGTTTTTATTTCTTTCTTCATTTATTCTCCATTCTCCGCTAATTTTTGAAAAAATTATTTTGAATACTGCGATTATTTTATATATTTTATTATATATGTTTTTATTTATTTTTAATTAAGCCTAACACATAATCAGTAATTCTTTCTGTATTATTTGTATCTGCTGTTTCTACATATTTTTCTTTAAAACTTTTCATATTCTCATATTCGTAATCATTATTTTCAATAGCATATTTGATATCTTTAATTTCAGAAAAAGTACTTTGTGGCATTTCTTCTTTTAAATTTATATTAAGTCCTCTATTTTCATTATATTCTTTTATATCATATAGATAAAAGAATAATTTCTTTTCTAATACTGCCACTTCAAATGCAACTGCAGAATAATCTGTTATAACATAATCTGCTATTTTTATTAAATCTTGAGTTTCATATTTAGAATCTATTAAGTATTTGCTGTCTACTGCTTCCTTGTCTAATGGATGTGGTCTAATAATCAATTTATATTTATCATTATTACTAAACTCTTTTATTATTTCTTCATATGGAATTTTGTTGCCTTTTCTAAATGTTGGAACATATAATATTTTACACTTTTCTTTTAAATCTGGATATTGGTTATACAATTCTTCTTGCTTTTTTTCTATATCTTTTCCTAATAAATAGTCAATTCTAGGCATACCTAATGTCAATATTTTATCTTTTTCTATTCCAAATGCTTCTGAATAAAATTCCTTAGTTGCATTACTTGTGCAAATTACATTAGTATAATTTTTATGCATTTGCATTATTTTTGCAGTATTATAATTACTTCCTTCATTCTTATTTAAAATTTGATATCCAAATTTCTTAATTGCACCCATAGAATGCCATATTTGAATTATCTTTAGTTCTTTCTTATGTTTAAGTGCACTAATTTGTATATTGTATCCATCTATTATACATACTGAGGATGTAGCTATATGATATAACGTTTTTAGCATATAAAAACAATAACCAAACTTTTTCAAAAGTCCTTTTGGTATTTTTCTACATAGTACAACAATTGATATGTTTTCATCTTTTTCTTCCAACTTTTCTTTTATAAGTTGAAAATCAAGACTTATAGTATTAGACTGCCTACTTAACATTGTAATTTTATTTTTCTTTGTAGGAAAAAACTTTATAAAGAAATATATAAATTTTAATATATACTTTGATATATATAATATACAATTTAAAACAAATTTTTTCATTTTACTTCCTTTATTTTAAGTATCCTGTTTAATTTTATCATTAAATACCCTTTGTTGCAAGTTTTTTGTTATTTTATTTATGTATAAATTTATCTATTCTGGAAATACTTTTCTTAGGTGGTGATATTTATGACTAGTAAAGAACTTTTATATGTTGAAGATGCTTTAGGACATGAAACTTTTATGAAAACATCTTGTCAAACAGCTTCTACACAATTAAAAGATGTAACTCTAGCAAGTTACGTAGCACAATTAGAACAAAAACATAATGAATTATTAAACAGTTTTCTAAACTTATTATAACAACATAATTACACTGACTTTAAAGTGTATCATTTATTAATGATAAGACATTTATAATTTTATTAAATTAAGAAAGGACGGATTTTATATGGAAGATAAAGATATTATGGAAAAAGAGCTTCTTATGATAAAAGGAGTATGTGATTTATATCTTCATGGTTCAATTGAATCTACTACTGCAGAAGTTCATACTGCTTTTAAAGATGCTTTAAATACTTCTCTTGATATTCAAAACAAAATTTACAACTTAATGGCTGAAAAAGGATGGTATAAAACTGAAAATGCAGAACAACAAAAAATTAATCAGTTAGAGCAAAAATTTGCTAATCAGTAGTTAAATATTAATAAATATTAAATAATATGTACTATATATTATTTAATATGTACTATAATTAATATTCTATAGTTGCTATTGATTTAATTATTATAAACCCACTAATAGAATTAGATTTATTAGTGGGTTTTATCTTTTTATTCTCACTATTTTTTAGTAGCATTAATTTTTATTTTTAAATATTGTCAATTTTCTATTTTTCTTTACATTTTTTTCTTTACAAAATATATAACTTAATATAAAATATGCTTAGGATTTTATAAGATGAAAGGAAAACTATGTATCAATTTATTTCTAAAAGTGAACAAGACACAATTGATTTTGCAAGTAAATTAGCAGAAAAGTTAAAGCCAAAAGACATAATTGTTTTATCTGGTGAACTTGGTAGTGGAAAAACCAAATTTGTTCAAGGCATTTTAAAACATTTTGGTTTAGAAGAAGAAATCTCTAGCCCTACTTTTACTATTGTTAATGAATATGTAACACCTGATTTTCCTATTTATCACTTTGACGTTTATCGTTTAGCTGATATAGATGAGTTTTATGCAATGGGTGGAGAAGAATATTTTGAAAATGGTATTTGCCTTATTGAATGGGGCGAAATGATTGAAGAAATTTTGCCACCTAACTATCTTAAAGTTACATTTAGTAAAGACGATAATGATGAAAATTATAGAAAACTAACTATTGAAACTTTTGGAAATTGTGCTTTGGAATTTTAATTAGTAAATTATACATTTAATAACATTAAATACAAAAAATTCAAAACTGAAAGGACTCCTTTAACATGAAAATTTTATCAATTGATACTTCATCTTCAACCGCTTCAGTATCTATATTAGAAGATGAAAATATTTTAATTGAATTAAATAATTGTGATGAGAAAACTCATTCACAAAAACTAATGCCTATGATTGATGAGGCTTTTAAAAAAGCTCATCTTACTTTAAATGATATAAATTTAATAGCTTGTGGCTTAGGTCCAGGCTCTTTTACCGGTGTCCGTATTGGAATTGCAACAGCAAAAGCTTTTATTGATAGCAAACATATTCCTGCTGTCGGTGTTTCCTCTTTAGAATGTCTAGCACATAATATTCAAAAAGAAGGATATATTTGCTCTCTTATAGACGCAAAGCATGATAATGTTTATGCAGGATTTTTTAATATTTCATATAAAGATGGATCTTTGCAAACTATTAAAAGTAATTATGCATTTTTAGATTTAAAAGATAACAATGGTAATTTAACAGCTAATAGCTTAGTTACATTTATAAAAAACAGTTTCTCGGATGCAGACTCTACTTCTAATACTTATAAAACATCTAATATTTCAATAGATGAAAATAACAATTTAACAAACTGCCCTATCTATTTTGTTGGAGATGCTGCAAATTTATATGAAGATTTGCTAAAAAATTTAAACATCAATGGTTGTAAAAACATAATAGCTTCAAAGGAAATAGCAGTTTGTTCTAGTATAACTATTGCAAAAGTTGGCTATACTAAGTATAAAAATGGAGATTTTGGAGATTCTACTATACTTTCTCCCCTTTATTTAAGGAAATCTCAAGCCGAACTTGCATTAGATATTAACAAATAATTAGTTAAAACTGCACTAAATTATAAAATTTAAAAGTACATTAATTGCATTAATATATATTACCTTAAACCATACTACACGAAAGGATTAAATATGCAAAATACAAATATTTCTAACATAGAAATTAATAATATAGAAATTTCTAAAATGGAGCTTGATGATTTAAAGCAAATAGAAAATTGTTTGTCAGAAGATTTTGATGATTTTTGGTCCGCTTCTATTTTGAAGCAAGAGTTAGAAAATAAGCAAAATGTAAATTCATATTATTTTGTAGCTAAAGAGCAAGATGAAATAGTTGGATTTACTGGAATAATATTTATTTTAGATGAAGTTTCTATTTTAAACATTGTTGTTAGAAAAGATAAAAGAAAATGCGGAATTGGCTCTTTACTTTTAAATTATATTATTTCCTTTTCTAAACAAAAAAATGCAAAATCTATCACATTAGAAGTAAATGAAAATAACTTGCCTGCTATTCGGCCTTTATAAAAAACATAATTTCACTCAAGTAGGATTAAGAAAAAAGTATTATAATAATACTGATAATGCAATCCTTATGACACTGATAATTTAAATATTTTAAAAATATAATTTTTTCAAATTTATAGGTAATAATAACCATAATTAAAAGCTTATATTGCTTTTATATTAAAAAATATATAACTTATACATAATCTAAAATCTAAAGAAAAAAATGTAGAAATCTAAAGATTTACTCATTTATAGATACAAGGAGGAAAAATAAAATGAAGAAAACAAATGAACTTAGTTACAAAGATTTAAAAATGGTATGCTCACCAAATAACTTTGATTTTGAATCTACTGAAGAGCTTGACCCTATCGACACAGGAATTGGTCAAGATAGAGGTATTAAAGCTTTAGAGTTCGGTTTAAATGTAGATGTTCGAGGTTATAACTTATATATTGAAGGTCCTAGTGGCGTTGGTAAAACAATGTATACTAAGAACTTCTTAAATACAATTTCTAAAAAGAAAAAAGTTCCTTCTGACTGGTGCTATATCTACAATTTTGATAATCCTAATGAGCCAGTTGCTGTATCTTTACCTAGTGGTGGTGGTAAAGTTTTTCAAGAAATGATGGACCACTTTATAGATGATGTTAAGATAGATATTAAATCTACCTTTAATAACGAAGAATTTGAAAAAGAAAGAGCTCATATCAAGCAAGAATTTGAAGATAAACGTAATAATTTATTAGAAAAATTAAATGAGAAATCTGCTAATTATGGCTTTCAGGTTAAAGCATCTCAAACTGGTATTTATATGATGCCTGTATTAGACGGCAAAGCCTTGCCAGAAGAAGAATTTAACAAATTAGATGAAAATGTAAAAAAAGAATATGAAGAAAAATCTGTAATTGTTCAACAGCATATTATGGATGCCATTGGCGAAATTAAAGCTATTGATAGAGAAGCTAATAAAAAAATTGAAGAATGGCAATCAAATGTCGCTTTACTTACAGTAAATACTCATATCAATTACATTAAATCTAAATATAAAAGAAATAAAAAAATAAACCACTTCCTAGACAGTATTAAAAAAGATATATTAAGAAATATTTCTCACTTTATTTCAGAAGATAAAAATGCAGTAAATAACCCTCAAGCTCAGTCAAAGCCAGAACTATTTCAGCCATGGCTCAATTATCGTGTTAATCTATTTGTTGATAATAGTGAATTAGAAGGTGCTCCTGTTATTATGGACTCTAACTATTCTTATCACAATATTTTTGGAAAACTAGAATATGAAAATTATTATGGCGCTTTGAAAACTGATTTTACAATGTTAAAACCGGGATTACTTCATAAAGCAAATGGTGGTTATATTATCTTCCAAGCAACAGATTTATTAACAAATGGTGTATGTTATGAAGCTTTGAAAAAAGCTTTAAGAACTAAAGAATTAGGAATTGAAAATACAACAGACCCTCGCTCTTCTATGGTTATGATTTCTTTAAAGCCTGAACCTATTCCTTTGAATTTAAAGGTTATAATAATTGGTGAAGAAAACATTTATCAATCTTTACTTGCAATGGACAATGATTTTAGAAAATTATTTAAAATAAAAGTAGAATTTGAAGATGATGCACCATTAACAGACGAAAATATGCAAAAATTAGCTAGATTTATATCTGCTTATTGCGCACAAGAGGAGCTTCCTCATTTAGATAAAGAGGCTGTGGCTAAAATGATAGAATACGCATCTAAACTTGCAAATAACCAAGAAAAACTTTCTACTCGATTCAATGATATAACTCAAATAATTGGCGAAGCTGCTACATGGGCAAAAATGGGACATTCTAAAATAGTAACTGCTGAATATGTTGATAAAGCTTTAAAAGAACGATTAAACAGAGTAAAAAAATATGATGCTCGTTATATGGAAATGATTAAAGATAACACTTTACTTATTGATACTTCTGGCTTTGTAACTGGTCAAATTAATGGTCTTACTATTATGAGCCTTGGTGATTTTTCATTTGGCAAGCCTGTTAAAATTACTGCAAATACTTATACTGGTAAAAGTGGAATTATAAATATTGAGCGTGAAGTTGAGCTTTCTGGTTCTTCTCACTCTAAAGGTATTCTTATACTAAGTGGTTACTTAGGCGAAATGTTTGCACAAGACATTCCCCTTTCCCTTACTGCTAGTATTTGTTTTGAGCAATTATATAATGGTGTTGATGGAGATAGTGCTTCTAGTACAGAATTATATGCTATTTTATCTAGTCTATCTAATATACCTATCAATCAATCACTTGCAGTTACTGGATCTGTAAATCAAAAAGGCGAAATTCAGCCAATTGGTGGTGTTAATGATAAAATTGAAGGCTTTTTCCAAATATGCAAAATGCGTGGTTTAGATGGCAGTCATGGTGTTATTATTCCTAAACAAAATGTTCATAACTTAAATCTTTCTGATGAAGTTATTGATGCTGTTAAGAAAGGAAACTTCCATATTTATGCTATTTCTACTATTGAAGAAGGAATCGAATTATTAACTGGCGTCCCTGCTGGAAAAAGAGATTCTAATGGACGTTTCCCTGCCGGAACTATAAACTACCTAGCTTATGAAAAGTTAAAGAAATATGCTGAGGTTAGTAGAAATAATCGTTAGTTAAAAAAGTAAGAGAGCTCGAAATTCGGGCTCTCTACTCGTTTAAATTTCATAATCCATGCTACTTTTATTCCTATGTGTATTACCTCTTGAATAAATTGATTACTAATATTTTCATCAAATAAAAAACTGGCAACTAATTATTTCTAACTAGCTGCCTCCCATAGCAATTAACTGGAACTTTCGTTCCTCCCACAGCAATCTTAATTGATTACTTTTATAATACTATGATACTATATTTTACTCATTAAGTCAATGTTTTATTCAAAAAATTCAGCCACTATTTTTTCATTTATTTTATTTAAGTATTTTCCATCAATTTTACCTATAGTACCATTAAAATTTAGTCTTAATATACTTACTTTTTTCATTCTTGTTATATTTGCCCATCTAGTTATATTTTTAAATCGATAAATATTATCTATCTGTACTATTTCATTAATTCTACTTTTCTTTTCTTTAAGTTCTGCAAGTGTTATTTTTTTATTATTATAGTCTTGCTCTAATTTTATATATTCTTTTGGTTTTTTAGAAGATATAGGCAAAACAAATAATTCACTATCGAAATTCTTTAATATAATTGCTGGATGCATTCCTCCAAATTCATTTCCTATATTAAAACCAAAATCTATCCATACAACATTTCCTCTTTTTAGTAATATTTTTTTTACTAATAACATTGTATCTTCTTTAGAAATGTCTGTATTATTAAATATATAGTTATTATTTTTTAAAATATAATTATTATTAATTATATTTCTTAATTGTGCAGTTAGTCTCTCATAATTATACTCATCAATTCTATAATTTGTTAATGTATATTTTACTATATTTCTATAGATATAATTTTTATCATTTTCATTTAATACTTTTTCCGTTTTATCTTTAATCCATGTGAAATATAGCTTACCTCTTTTTATATCATTTTCTGTATTTAAAGATTTTCTAAATTTTCGTAATTTTTTAAGACAATTTATATAAGTTTCTTTCATGAAATCACACTCCTTAAACTTATTTGCATCTATAGTATATCAAACTTTTGTTCTTATTTCAATAGATTTTATATGATTTTTAAAATTTATATATATTTTTTATTCCAAAAAAAAAATAGAGAGCTCGAAATTCATGCTTTCTACTTATCTTGTTCGATGTGGTTCATAAATGGAACCACATCTTATTATCGTATATATTAATTTTTTTATATCTTCATTTGATAATTCATTTTGAATTGTTAAATTATTTTCTTCCATAAATTCACATCCTTTTCATTTGTATACATTTTAAAACATTTGTTTGTATATGTCAATGGTTTTATGGAAATTTCTATTTTTTATATGCTGTCCTCTTTCATTTTTATTTAAGGTGAAATTTTTGCACCTTAAAGATTTATATTCTTCATTTGTTAATTGAAAACAAAATTATTGCAAATACAATTATTATGTGTTATAATAACTTATGTAAACTTTTAATTCTAATACAGAAAGGTTGATAAAAAATGATTAAGCATTTTATGCGAAAAACAATTTTAAAAGGTACTGACCAAGAAACACAGGATATGTTTCTTCGGTTAAACTATCGGAAATACATAATCAAATTATTATGTTTTATGATATGGGTAGTTATACTTTGGCTCCCAGCGATTCCTGTATTAATAATTGATTTATGTGAAGAGATAGAATTCGCCTTAAGGACACAACTATTTATTGTTATATCGCTCGTATTTGTACTTATGATGATTTTCTTTTATGAAGCTTTATTTGTATGTACAAATCTTATTGCTGAAAAAGTATATTTTTTGGTATGCACAATGAAGGGTAAAGCCTTATCACGAAAGGACTTTAAAACAATAAAGAATAAAGATCCAAAATTATATGAATTTGTTTCAAGTTCTAAATGTTTTGGTTACTGTTACTCAATCTGTTTTTACATTCTCAAAACTCTAAAAAAGGGTTGCATAGAATTTATTGCAGTAAAGAAATCTTCTATTGAAAAAGATGATGAAGATGATGATGGAAGGAATCTCACAGTACATGTTCTTTATGTTAATAACGGATGGGCATTTGATACCTATAGTCAAAGACAATATCCTATTGAAGAGCTTCATCAAGTTTTCAAAGCAATAATTTATAAGTCCTTTAATTATGATGAGATTGAAAATAAATCTTATGATGATTTTAGGTCAGAGAATGTTCAGCAATTAGCAGAATGGTGTAATATTAATGATTGTTCACAGACTTGGCAAGAAATAGCTTGAAAATTTCACGAGTAATTGCTAAATTGCAATTACTCGTGTTTTTTCTTTTTATAAAAAAACTTACGAAACTTATAAAGGCTCGTAAGTTTTTTTAGTTTTATTCTGTTAGTTTTATTCAGCTTTCTTATCGTCTACTGGTTCTTCTTTAACATCTTCAACTTTTTCTTCTTTTACAGTATCAACAGTTTCTTGAACAGTTGGTTTTTCTATTTCAACTGCTGGTGCTTCTTCTGGAGCAGATTCAGTTTTTGGTTCTTCTACTTTTGCTTCTTCCTTAACTTCTTCAGTTGCAACTTCTGCTTTAGGAGCTTCTTCTGCTACTTTTTCTTCTTTAACAGGTTCTTCAGCTACTTCTTCTACAACTGGTGCCTCAGCAACTGCTTCAGCTGTTTCAGTAACTTCTTCAACTGGAGCTTCTTCTACTGCTGGTTCTTCTGCTAAATCTTCTTTAATTGTAAGTTCTTCATTTTCAATTCTAGCTAATACATTTTCTCTAGTCTTAGCAGCTTTACCAACTCTATCTCTTAAATAGAATAGTTTTGCTCTTCTTGCTTTACCAACTCTTACAACTTCTACTTTTTCTACTAATGGTGAATGTACTAAAAATGTTTTTTCAACACCTACACCATAAGAAATTTTTCTTACTGTAAAAGTTTCGTTAACTCCTCCGTTTTGTTTTTTAATAATAATTCCTTCAAAAACTTGAATTCTTTCTCTATTACCTTCTTTAATTTTTTGATGTACTCTAACAGTATCACCAATTTTTAAATTAGGTATCTTGTTTTTTAATTGTTCGTGTTCAATTGATTTTATGATATCCATATCTTGAATATCCTCCTTTCATAATTTTTTTTTTTAATCACGCTTTAATTTTTAAAATGTTTTTACATAATTTTAATGTTCACACATTTTTATTCTTTTTATTTTAATAAATCTGGTCTTTTCTTTTTTGTTATTTCAATGGACTTTTCTTCTCTCCATTTTTTTATATTTTCATGATGTCCAGATAGTAAAACTTCTGGTACACTTTTTCCGTGAAATACCTCTGGTCTTGTGTATTGTGGGTATTCCAAAAGGTTATTTGTAAAAGATTCTTCTTTTGTTGAGTCTTCTTTTAAAACACCTTCTACATATCTACTTACAGAATCTATAAGCACCATTGCTGGAAGCTCTCCACCTGTTAACACATAATCACCTATCGATATTTCTTCATCTACTATTTCATCTAATACTCTTTGGTCTATTCCTTCATAATGTCCACATAATAAAATGATGTGTTCTTGTTTAGAAAGTTCTACAACTTTTTTCTGGTTTAATACTTTTCCTTGTGGAGATAAATAAATAACTTTGGCTTTTTCCTTATCTAAAATAGAATTATAGGCATCATATACAACATCTGGCATCATTACCATTCCTGCCCCTCCACCATAAGGTGTGTCATCTACTTTTTTATGCTTGTCTTTGGAAAAATCTCTTATATTTATTAAATTTATTTCCAATAACTCTTTTTCAGTAGCTCTGCCAATAATACTTTGTTTTACTGGCTCAAACATTTCTGGGAAAAGAGTTAATATATCAAACTTCATTATATTTTCCCTTCTAAATTTTTAAACTAATCCTTTTAATAAATGAACAACTATTTTCTCGTTTTCTATATCAACTTGTTTGATAACTTCTTTTGTTGCTGGCAATAAAATTTGTTTGCCAAGTGAATCTTTTACTACATAAATGTCGTTTGCTCCTGAGTTATAAATATCATCTACATTTCCAAGTAATATACCTTCTTCTGTATAGACAGGTAAGCCAATTAAATCTGCTATGAAATAAGTACCTTCTGGAAGCTTTCTTGCATCTTTTCTTGCTATTTTTAAGTAAGAGCCTCTATACTTTTCTGCTTCTTCTATTGTATCAATTCCTTTTAACTTCAATAGAACTTGATTTTTACTGTACTTTGCTTCTTCTACTTCAATTTCTATTAGCTTTCCATCTTTTTCTAAAAGAAGTTTTTTTAAAGTTTCAAATTGTGATATATCATCTGTAAATGGATTTACTTTTACCATTCCTTTTATTCCAAAATGATTTACAATTTGACCAATTTCAAAATATTCTTGTTTCATGTATTTTCCTCTAATCTAAAAACTCAACAACTACTCTTTTATGTTCTTTAGAAGCTAAGGATTTCATAATTGTACGAATTGATTTTGCAACTCTACCTTGTTTTCCAATTACTCTACCCATGTCACCATCTGCTACTTTTACTTCAAAAGTAATTTGGTGTTCATCTTCTTTAGATGTAATTGTTACATCATTTTTGTTTTCTACTAGATTTAAGATAATAGTTTCTAAAATTTCTTTCATCTTTTTACCTTTCTAATAGTACTTAAATAATCTTTACTTAATTATTTAATACTTTATCACATTTGTTTTAAGAGTTTTATTATTTTTTATTTACTCTTTCTACTAATGATTTTACAGAATCTGTTGGTTTTGCACCGTTTTTTACCCATGTAGCGAATTTTTCATTGTCAATTACGATTGTTGAAGGTTCTGTCATTGGATCATAAGAACCAATTTTTTCAATGATTTTTCCATCTCTTGCTCTTCTAGAATCTGCAACTACTATGTGATAGAATGGAGCTTTTTTAGCACCTTGTCTTTGTAATCTAATTTTTACCATAATTTCACCCCCTGAATTTTTTAAGTTGGCTTAAAGTTGAAATAAATCTAACTTTTCAGCTTATTTATATAAAATTAAAAAATTAAAATCTTGATTAAACATTTAATACTTTAATTATTAGCTTTGAATATATGCTAAATAATTGTATTATATTTGTAAATTTATTTTAACAAACCTTTAAGGTCTTTTGAATCTAAGCTATTCATTAGCTTTTTCATACCACCTTTATTGTTTTGCATTTGCTTCATCATTTTCTGAGTCATTTCAAAGGATTTCATAAACTTATTAATTTCTTGTACAGTTGTACCACTTCCTTTAGCAATACGAACTCGTCTGTTGCCATTTAATATACGAGGATTTTTTCTTTCCTCTTTTGTCATAGAGCAAATCATTGCTTCTATTCTAACAAATTCTTTATCGTCAACTTTAACATCTTTTAACTGGTTCATTCCCGGTATCATTTTTAATATAGAAGAAAAAGAACCCATTTTTTTTATTTGTTTTAATTGTGCTAAATAATCATCTAAGTCCAATTCTTTCTTCTTATTTAACTGTTTTTCTAATTTTTCTGCTTCTTCTAAATCAAATGTTTCTTCTGCTTTTTCGATAATTGATAATACATCACCCATACCTAGAATTCTTTGTGCCATTCTTTCTGGATAAAATACTTCAATATCACTTAGCTTTTCACCAGTTGCTGCAAACTTTATTGGTCTTCCAGTTACTTTTTTAACAGATAAAGCTGCGCCACCACGAGTGTCGCCATCTAATTTGGTAAGTACAACGCCGTCAATTCCTAAATTTTCATTAAAAGATTTTGCAACATTTACAGCATCTTGACCTGTCATGCTATCTACAACTAATAATATTTCATGTGGTTTCACATCTCTTTTAATATTTTTTAGTTCTTGCATTAACTCTTCATCAATATGCAAACGACCTGCAGTATCTAGAATTACAACATCATTTAATTTGCTCATTGCTACTGACATTGCTTGTTTTGCAATATGTACAACATCTTTTGATTGTTCATTGCTAAATACTGGAATGTTAAGCTGTGCGCCTACTACTTGTAATTGCTTAATTGCTGCTGGCCTATATATGTCACAAGCTACTAATAATGGCTTTTTACCTTGTTTTCTAAGAAGATTAGCAATTTTACCTGCTGTTGTAGTTTTTCCTGAACCTTGCAAACCTACTAACATAATAACTGTTGGAGGGTTTGGTGTAAAGTTTATTTTACTTTCTGTTCCACCTAAAAGCTCTACTAGCTCGTCTTTTACAACTTTTACAACTTGTTGGCCCGGTGTTAATGATTTTAAAACATCTTGACCTAAAGCTTTTTCCTGAACCTGAGCTATAAATTCTTTTACTATTAAATAGTTAACATCTGCTTCTAGTAAAGCAAGTTTTACTTCTCTTAACATATCTTTTAAATCAGATTCTGTAATTCTTGCTTTTCCTCTTAATCTTCTTGTAATATCTTGGAGTTTTGAACTTAAACCTTCAAAAGCCATTTAAGCACCTCTTTTTCTCTTAAGATTAGTCCTTGTACCTATAATAATTATTGTAGCAATTTTTGTATATATGTTAGTTCGTATATTACTATTTATATTGCTTCATTAAAATTTCAAGTATAGGACCATGATTTGATTTTTTAAGCTAAACAACTTAGTTCTTGGCATACATGTTCTAAAATTTTTGCAATCTTTTTGTCAGAAGATGTATCTTCTATTTTGCTTAATTCTTGCAAAATTTGTTGAAGTTGTTTATCTTGTTTTAATGTTCTTTCCATAAATGCTAGCTTTTCTTCTAATTCGAAAAGTTTACTCTCTCCCTTCTTGATAATATCTCTTACTGCTTGCCTTGTAATATTATTATTCTCAGCAATTTCAGAAAGTGATAAATCATTGTTGTAATAGTCGTTTATAAATTCATATTGCTTTTTTGTTAGCATTTTTCCATATATTTGGCATAGCATACTAACTTGTATATTTTTTTCCAACTTTTCATCACTCCCTACTTTTAGTAAGTAATATTTTGCACAAAAAAATATTAGCATTTTTGTAATGCTAATATACTTTACACTATTTTTTCTGATTTGTCAAGTGTTTTAGTGATTTTTTTTGATTTTTTATTTACATATTTTTGTTATTTTTTAAATTTTTTTATTATTTTTTCAAAAACCTCTTGACAACACGAACAAGTTTTTGTATACTATGTACGAACATTGATTTGGTAAACATTTATTTTGTTAGGAGGTATTATACATGAATATATTAAGAAGCAATAGTGCAGTAGCATTTCAAACTATAGTTGGAGGAAGAAAAGTATTTAACTTTGAAAAAGAATTAAAAAGGAAAACTAGTATAGCAACAGCTAAAAATACAATTTATATTTTAGGCAAGCTATATCAAGTTTATTTCTTTTATTCAAATACAAAAGTTCCTTCTATTTATTTAGAGAATCATCATATAGTTGTAATTCTTCCTAATAAATATAAGAAAATGGATGTTAATCTTATTTTAAATACTTTGACGGAAAAATTCTATGATAAAATAGCAGAGCAAGAAATAGAAAGAGCCATGGAAAAGGTAAGATTAATGGTTGGCTTTGCACCAGAAGATTTTGAAATAAAAAGAATAAAAAATATGGCTATTTCTTCATGCAATGCTACTAAAAAAGAAATTACTTTTAGCCCCGATATTGTAAAATACGATAGAAATGCTATTGAATATATTGTTCTACATGAATTTTGTCATTTAAAATATAAAATCCATGCAAAAGGTTTTTGGCAAATGATAAAAAAATATATGCCAAATTATGAAATTTATAAAAATGTATATTCTGTTTAGTTATTAATAATATTGGTTAGTAATTAAATAAATATAGGCTTTATAATTAGATATAATTTTTCCGAAATAATAGATAATGAGCTTTCCAAAGCATATTTTAAGAAAGCTCATTTGTTTTAAAAATTTTTTATACTTACATATTTAAAACTATAATTAATATATTTTTAAGTTATTATTTTATTCTCTCATAATTTACAAATTCATAATCGTATGGATTTTGCTCATCTGTTATGCCTTTTTCTCTTGATACAACCTTCCATTCGTCTTTATTAATTTCAGGGAATGTAACATCACCATCAAATTCTTGATTTATATGTGTAATATATAACTTATCTGCATAAGGCATTAGTAATCTATAAATAGTTGCTCCACCTATTACAAAGTTTTCTTCTTCGTCATCTGCATATTTTTTAACCATACTAACATCTTCTAATACTTCTACGTTTTCATTTTCAATATTTAGTTCCATGTCATTGCATAATATAACATGCTTTCTATTTGGTAATACTCTACCTAACGATTCAAAGGTTTTTCTTCCCATAATTATTGTATGACCTGATGTTATTTCTTTAAAATGTTTTAAATCTGCTGGTATATGCCAAATTAGTTTATTATCTTTTCCTATAACATTATTTTTAGCTACTGCTACAATTATACTTAACATACATATTCTCCTTATAAATATACTTTTTCATGCATATGCCTTCATTTTCGTATATATATTTTATATATCATTGCGTATATTCTATACTGCAACTGGCATATCTATTTTTCCTAAGTGTTCATAATTTTCTAATTTTATATCATCTGGTGTAAAAGCATAAAAGTCTTTTATCTCTGGATTTATCCAAAGTTTTGGTGCTGGAAGTGCTTTATCTCTTCTTGATAATTGCTCCTTCATACCTTCTATTTGATTTTCATATATATGTGCATTGCTAATGCATACTGTTAAAAGCCCTGGTTTATAGCCTGTTACTTGTGCAAGTAAATGTACCAATACTGCATATTGTACAACATTAAATGGATTTCCAAGTGGTAGATCGTTTGAACGTATTGTAAGCATACAATTTAATTTTCCTGCTGTTACATCCCAGCAACTATTAAATACGCATGGATAAAGTGAACCTGTATTAAGATAAGGAATTTGCCATAAGTTGATTATCATTCTTCTATTTTGAGGATTTGTTTTTAGTTGCTCTATTAAAGTATCTATTTGATGAAATTCTTTTACTACCCAACCATAAGCAGTTCCAATGGTTCCATCCTCCATTTCCCATTCATCCCAAATGTGAACATTTTGTGCTTTTAATTCTTCAACACTATTAGATTGCTTTTGAAATATCCATAATAATTCTTTTACTGCTGTTTTGAAGGCTACGAATTTTGTTGTTAGTATTGGAAATTCTTCTTCCAAATTAAATTGCATAATTTGGTGTGGTAATTTATATGTAGCAATTCCTGTTCTATTTTGGTCATAATAACCTTCTTTTAGTATTTTATCAACCATGTCCAAATAAATATCATCAAACTTACTCATATATTTTTCTCCTTTTTCTTTTTTCTTCACATAATATATCAAAAGCTGACAAAAAATGCAATAAAATTCAATTATTAAGTTTTATTTTTTAATTTAAAGTTGACTTCAATGTTTCAAAAAGAGCGGAAAATTTGTACTTTTCTTGTAGATGAAGCTTATCGTGGAAAACACTTAGATTTATATCTTTCCAATTCTTATTCCAATTACACCATATTGTTTTTGTTTTTCTGGTGTATAAAACTCTTCTAATACTTCTAATAACTCTTGTTTGGTCATTGATTTATCAGCCATCATTTCGATATCAAAATCTTTAAATAAATCTACAAATGTATTGTATCTCAATAATCCTATAACTTTTACCTTCATTGTTGTTATAAGCTCTGGTTCTTTTTGAAAAATTATAGTATCTCCTATATTAATTTTTTGTCTTTTTTCATCATATAGCCTTAATTCTATTCTTTTTGTTCCATTATTAATATAGTCAAAATATTTAGGTTGTAATTTTAATATATGTTCCATTTTTATTTACCTCCATACGATATGCTAACATATATTTTTCTTTTTTAAATATTAATATTAGTAATTTTCACTATATTCTAGTCCCAATTTGGAACATACTCTTCTTCATGCTCTCCTAATTCTTGTATGTATCCATTTTTAAGATCTAGTGTATATAAAAAGTTTTCAATTTCTTTATATTCTTTCTTATTTAATTTTCTATTTAAAAGTGTATCTTCTTTTGCCTTATTAGTAGGAAAATATTGTGCCATAATGCTAACATATATTTCTTCATCTATATTTTCTTTAATCCATTTTAAGATATGCTTGCTGTTTTGAATATGATTTGGCAAAACTAAATGTCTTATTATAACACCTTTTTGTATTATGCCATCATCATTAAATATAGGTTTTCCTACTTGTTTTATCATTTCTTCTATGGCTTTTGTTACTACTTCAAAATAATTATTTACTTTAGAATATTTTTCAGAAAGTTCATTTGAATAATATTTTAAATCTGGTAAATATATATCAATATACCCTTCTAGTTCTTTCAAAGTTTGTATGCTTTCATATCCATTTGTGTTATAAATAACTGGAATATTTAAGCCATTCTTTTTTGCTATTTTTAATGCATCCAATATTTGCTTTGCATACATTGTAGGTGTTACTAAGTTTATATTATTAACCTTCTTTTCTTGCTGGCTTAAAAATATTTGTGCCAATTCTTCTATAGTTATTTCTTTTCCTTTGTCTCCTTGACTTATTTCATAATTCTGGCAATATATACAGCCCAAATTACAGTTACTAAAAAATATAGTACCTGAACCATTTTTTCCACTTATACAAGGTTCCTCATAATAATGGGTTGAAGCTAATGCTATTTTTATTTTATCATCACATTTGCACCAACCGTTTTTCACCTAAAGTTCTATTTACGCCACAATTTCTAGGACATATATCACATTTTTCTAAATTCATTTTCTATTTCTCGTTTTTTTGTTTATCTTATCAGTTGTATAGTTAATATTCAAGAATTTTTGGAATTATTTTTAGATTTTAAAAATAAGTTTGATTTAAAATTTTAAAAATTAAATTTAAATAATGATTTTTAAATTAATATTAATTAAGAGAACATTTAATAATAATTTTTTATTATAATTTACTCAAATAATTTTGAGTATCATGGAATATATGTAGAATATAAATTTCACCGTATTGTATTTACTTCATAGATTACATTATAATTAAATATGTGCATCCTTCGTATATTTCTTACTTTATCTCCATAATTTTTTATTCTCATATATTTTTCAGGAAAATAACTTAAATTTGAAATATTGTTTAATATCGTTTTTACTAATTTATTTGCAACATTAGTTTCTTTTAAGTAATCTTTAATATAAAAATAAATATTTTTTAAATCTTTGTATGCTTTAGGAGACCAAATAATTTTATATTTATAAATCAATATTATACTTCTCCTCCATTTCTGCTACTATATTTTCCATAGGAATTCCTTTTCCATCTTCAATTTCTTTTATAGCTTCATCAATTTTATTAAAGAAATCTTTTTGAAACTCCTGTAATGTAGCATAGTGCTTATCAAAATATTTAGCTACAAGTTTATCAATTCTCTCTTCTTCTGTTTCTTTACAATTCTTTTGTAATTTTTCATATGCTTCATCGCTTAAAATAACTAAATCATTTACACCATTTCTAGTTATATACATTGGTTCTTTTGTTTGGTGGCAAATTTTTGAAATTTCATTATAATTATTTCTTAAATCAGCACATGGCCTAATTAGTGACATATTAAGCACCTCCTTATTCATTATGTACAAATAATATCATAATTATGATATATTTACAAGTTTTTTTAAAATTTTTCATAAAAAGTAAGAAATAATATTTCACTTTATCATTTTATTCAAAACATAATCAAGCCTTTATTTTTAAGGTCATGCACTTTATTTTTTAGATAGCATATAATTTTTATATATCAAGTTTGGAGGTATATATATATGTTTGCACTTTCTTTCTCCGGTCTTTTAGCCTTTTTAAATTCAGCTGTATTTTTAGTTGGTTATATTTCTAATAATTCATTATTTCCTGAGCCTTTAAGTAGTGAAGAAGAAACTAAATATTTAGAGCTTTTAAAGAATGGAGATGAAGAAGCTAGAAATATTTTAATAGAGCGAAATTTAAGGTTAGTTGCCCATGTTTGTAAAAAGTATTCTACTACAAAAGTCGAACAAGACGACCTTATTTCTATTGGAACAATTGGCTTAATTAAGGGAATAAATAGCTTTGATAATAAAAAAGGTGTTAGACTCTCTACATATATTTCTCGTTGTATTGATAATGAGATTTTAATGTTTTTGAGAAGTACTAAAAAACTTGGTGCTGAAGTGTATTTAGAAGACCCTATTGGCAAAGATAAAGATGATAATACTGTTACTTTACAAGAAGTTTTAGAGAACAATGATAAAAATATAGATGATGCTGTTGATTTAAAACTAAAAGTAAAACAACTTTATGAAAAAATGAAAGAAGTTTTAAAGGCAAGAGAAAAAACTATTTTGGAATTAAGGTTTGGGCTTGGTGGTAAAAAGCCTTTAACTCAAAATGAAATTGCAAGTAGTATGGGAATTTCTCGTTCATATGTTTCAAGAATTGAAACAAAGGCCATTAATAAACTGGCAAAAGAAATGCGAAATGAGTAATGAGTAATATTTTATTTTAAATAAGAATACAAATTTTGTGAAGTTCCGCGTAGCGTTCAAACGTAGCTACTTTAGTAGCGAAGTGCGCTTGGAGCAGCCGACGTATTATTTTTTAAAAGGATGGCTGCGACAACAAGGAACAAACAAAATTTATATTCTTATTTTATATTTTAAATTTTCTTTTATATTAGTAAATTTATAAAACTATAATGTCTCTAATATCTTCTTCATTTCCTCTTGCCTTTTAACTTTTTTAGTAGTAGTTTTTATTAGTTCTTCAGAAGTTAAAAGCATTTTTTGTATGTGTTTGTATTTTGGGAAGGTTGTATTTAACTCTTTTATCTTATCCCAAATTATTTTATATAAATCATCTTCACTGCTATCTGGATATTTTTCCTTTGCTTCCTCTACATTGTATACGATTTTTACAGCAATTCTAATGTCTGATTTATCTCTTTTATCTGGCACACCAAATACCATACATTCTTCTACTAATTCTATTCTATTTACTAAAGTTTCAAGCTCTTCTGGGAATACTTTTTTTCCATTCTTTAGAACTATCATGTTTTTATTTCTACCTGTAATATGTAGAATTCCTTTTTTGTCAAAGTATCCTAAGTCACCTGTATAGAACCATCCATCTTTTAATACTTCAGCAGTTAATTCTGGCATTTCATAATATCCAAGCATTACATTAGGTCCTTTAACTTTTATTTCTCCAATTTCATTTTCATCTGGATTGTCAATTTCAATTGTGTCATTTATCATCGGAACACCAACTGAACCAGATGCCATTGCTTTATCATTTTCTGCTGCAATAACTGGTGCTGTTTCGCTTAATCCATAGCCTTGCACTGTTTTAATTCCCAAATCATTAAATCCTTTTGCAATTTTTGCATCTGCTGGTGCACCACCAGAAATAACAAATCTTAATTCTCCACCTAATGCATCTATTACTTGCTTAAATATCTTTCTTCTTATATCAATATGTAATTTTAGTAAAAAGTTGCTTATTACTGTAGCTACTTTAATAAGTTTGGTTTTACCTTGTTTATCAATTTCCTTCATTATTGTTTTATATATTGCTTCTATTAAAACTGGAACACCTACGAATAAGCTTACTTTGTATTCATTTAAGTTTTGTTTAATATATCTTAAACCATCTGGGAATGCATTTTTTACGCCACTTGCAAGCATCATAACAATACATGTTGAACCAAATATATGGTGGAATGGTAAAAATGCTATATTTGTATCTGTTTCTCTAATATCTTCTACACATTGCATAGCATAAATATTTGATGCCACATTTTTTTGTGATAGCATTACTGCTTTTGACTTTGATGTTGTTCCTGATGTGAATAGTAAAATGCTCATTGCGTTATCATCTATTTTTGCATTTAAGAAATCTTTTTGTCCTTCTGCTAATAATTTTTCTCCTTCTTGCATAAGCTCTTTTACTGATTTATAACCAAAGTTGTTTTCACTCATACAGATATATTCTTTTATTGATGTATTTCCTTTTTCTTTAATTTCATTTATTTGGTCTGTTAATTTTTCATCGAATACAATGCAATCTGCTTTGCTTCTAACTATAGAACTTTCTAGTTCATCATATTGTAAGTCTTTATCAAGTGGTACTGAAACACTGCCACCTAATAAATTTGCTAAGTGTGTAAGTACCCACTCATAGCGATTTTTTCCTATTATAGCAACTCTTTTGCCTTTTAAGCCTATGCTATATAAAGCTGTTCCTAGTTTGTTAATGTCTTCTAATAATCCTTCATATGTTATATTTTCATAAGTTACTTCACTTCCGTTTTTGTGTTTTATAACGAAAGCTATTTTTTCATTATATTTTTCTGAAATGTGGTAAACTAATTCCTTTATGTTGTTAAATTCTGTGGCTTCAAAAATTTTTATTCTTTCCATAAATAAGGCATTCTCCTTTAAAATTAATTTATTTTTGCTTTTTTCTTTAATAAACTATTTGCTCATTTTACTACTTTTTTAGTAATTTTACTTGTTTTGCAACTTTCTTTTTAGCAAGTTTATTATATCATATCATAAAAAATAGAAAAAGTCTTTAAACTGACTTATTAGTTTAAAGATTTTTTATTAGTTTAAAGATTTTTTTAAGTAGCAATTGCAAATATAGATTTAAACAAAATATTAATCTCTTTTTGTAATTTTATTAGTATACATTTATATCATAATTTTACATTCTATTTCTGGAAGAAGTAATTTTGAAAATTTAATTCCATCTTTTTTTGTTCCAACAATACTTCCATAATGAGTTGGAATAGCTATTTTAGGTTTTATATAATTTATAAGTTGTGCTGCTTCTTCAAAATCCATAGTATAAGTTCCACCTACTGGCACTAATGCTACATCGCATTTTACATTTTTATTTTCTTCTGTTATGTCTGTATCTCCTGAAATGTAATAACATACCCCATTTATATTTACTAAATATCCTACCCAACCATTTTCTTTTGGATGAAATTTTTTATTTGTATTATAAGCTGGAATTGTTGATATCTCTATTTCATCAATTTTATAATTTTTAAAAGGTTCTACTTCTATAATATTATTTAAATTAAATCCTAATTCTAAAGTTTCTCTTTTTATTTCCTTTGGAATAAAAATTATAGTATTTTCTTTTTTAACTTTTTCTATATCTTCTTCTGAATAGTGATCATAATGTGAATGTGTTATCATAATTATATCTGCATCATTATAATTTTCTTTAATTCTAAAAGGATCTATATAAATTATTTTTTGTGACTTTATTAAAATACTACTATGACACAAAACTTGTATATTATCTAACATTCTTTTTTCCTCCTAAATATATTCTAATATAACTTTACAATTCTATCAATAAAAATATTAAAAATATTTTTATCTGTTTGGCAATGAAATAAATTTAAAAATATTTTTATGACATGGAATACTTTTTAATTCAAAAAATATAATAAAACTATAGAAATTCGTGATGTAAATATTAATGTATAAATTGCAAAATTATATTACAAATTCTAATAAAAAAATTGACGAATTTTGTAGATTGTGATATTATGTAAAAAAATAAAAAGGAGGTAAATTTATATGTACGGCAGTTCAAGTATTTATTCTTCAGCAGCAGTTGGAAACGCTGTTTGGCTAATTGTTTCTTTAATTATAGCAGTTGTAGGAGGAATTTTAATATACTTCCTATTCCTAAGCAGAAAAAATGAAGGAAAATTCACAGGATTTGTTGCTTGGCTATATGATGTTCTATCATTTAAGAAAATGTTTTTAGAGACATTACTAAAAATTACATATTTAGTACTTGCTATCTATATTACATTATCTTCTTTTGCAATGATAGGATCTAACTTCATTGGTTTCTTAGTAACATTATTGGTAGGAAATCTTGTAGTAAGAATTATTTATGAATTTTCACTAATTTTACTAATAATCTGCAGAAACACAACTGAAATAGCTAGAAATACTAAGAAAAAAGATGAATAAAAAATTGTAATAACTTAAAAATTACAAAAAGCCTCTGGTTACCAGAGACTTTTATTTTTTCATAATCTTCTTTGCTTGTTTTAAAATCTTTACTTAGGTTGGAGCTACTGGGCAGAATCGAACTGCCGACCTACAGGTTACGAATCTGTTGCTCTACCAACTGAGCTACAGTAGCATATAAATTCTCGCAAATAAATTTACGAGAATTTTTTGCTTTTTTAATATGAAATATTATAATTATACTTTTAATTAGAATGTTTACCTTTTCTATTTCTTGCTGGTTCTTTCTTATATTCAATTTCTTCTATTTCGTCATTTTCTAATGTGTTTTCTTTTTCTTCATCAATTTGGTTATCATCTATTTCTTCTATTCTTTGATATTCTAATCTTTTATTTCCTTTATTTTTCTTTTTATTATCTACTACATCTATATCTTCTTTCTCATTTTTATTTTTGGCTTTAGATACAATAAATACAATTACTGCAATTATTATTGCAACTACTATAACAATAGCACATATTACATAAAACATTATTTCATTAACAACTGGTTCAGATGCTTCTTCTGGTACTGTAACTTTTATTTGATATGCTACTGTTTCTTTTCCATCTGCTGAAGTAACAATTACTGTAACTAAATTTTCTCCTGCCACAAATCCTTCATTACCTATAATTTCTACTTTAGCATTCTCTTTATTTGGAGTAGCTGTAATTGTCAAACTAGTAACTGGTAAACTTAAATTTAGTTCATATGATAACAAATCTGGATTAAAACCATCTTCAAAATTTACTCCCAAAATTTCTAGTTTTGATAATTTTAAATTCTCATCACTATTTGTAATAACTTCCTCTTCTAATTTTTTTACTGTAATTGTATATATTTTTGAGGTTCCATCTTTTGAAGTTACAGTGATTTTAACTATATTTTCTCCTTCTTTTAAATTTTCATTTCCTTCTATTTTAACAGTAGAATTTTCACTTTCAGCAGTTGCCTTAATATCCAAGCTCGTAACACTATCTGATACCATAGCTTCATAGAAACAAGTTTCTTTGTCAAATGATGGTGATAGTGTAACTCCACTCACTTTCAAAGAAGATAAATTATTGTTTTTAGAATCATCTTCTGGTTTAGTAGTGGTTATATAATTGCTTGCTATATATTTAGTTTGCCCATTATATGTTACTCTATACCATACATAGTTATTTACTTTTTTTGTAGATGTTGCTGATAAGGTTAATTCTGTTCCTTTGGCAATACGTGTAGCCTTACTGTTAGTTGACCAACTATCACGTAAATTCACTTCATCTGTGGTATATACCTTTCCGTTTGCATTTTTAAAATCTGGGGTTTCTTCTGGCTTATTATCTTCTCCTGTTTTTGTAGGTGTTGCAGTTGGAGCTTTTGTTGGAGTGGAAGTTGGAGTTGGCGTTGGTTCTGATGTTGGAGTTGGTGTTGGTTGTTCTTTTTCTTTTACTGTAATAGTAATAGTTTTATTTACACGTGTTCCCTCAAGTTCATCATTTTCATCTATTATAGTTCCTGTTAAAGTAAAGTTATATGTTCCTGCTTTTGTTGGAGTGAATGAAACTGATTCTGATATACTTTTATTAGTTGCAGAACTGTTTGGCAATTCTACAATTGATTTTTTCTCTATTCCGTCTCCCTGTATATATAAATCCCAACTTGCTGCTGTACCAGTTACTTTAATAGTTACTGTTGTTCCTACAGTTACAGTACTGTTTGGGCTTGCATCAAAAGATACTGTTGCTGCTTTTACTTTTACGGAAAATGTTATACAAAATATAAAAAATAATATTAGTAAAAAACCTATCTTTTTATTAGTTTTCATATGATTTTATCTCCTCTATATTTCATCTATATTTTTACTTTTATATTCCTATTTTAGTTTTACCAAGTAAATGTCTTTGTATTGCTAATAAATCCGCTGCATCTATATTTCCATTTTTAGTAGTATCTGCTGCTAATAAAAATGCTTCCTTTAATTCTACTTTACCAAGTAAATGTCTTTGTATTGCTAATAAGTCTGCTGCATCCATAATACCATTTCCAGTTGTATCTCCAAGTACAACAACTGTATAACTATTTTCATTATAAGTAACTGTCCATCCTGTTGCTAAATTTCCTTCTGTTTTCTCATTTTTATCTGCATCTTGAATTGTAACCCCTGAAAGTTTTTCTTTTAATTCTTCTACTGCCATCTCAGGTTTACAAATCAAATTATTTTCAACCATTTTATAACCAATTTCTTGTGTTGTTGGTGGTTTTTCTTGTCCTTGACCATCAACACCATCACCTATATTATCATTATTTTCATCACTTGGATTTTGTTCACTACTTGAACCTGGCACTTTTGGTTTACTTTCTGTGTATGGCTCCATAAATCCTGTTCCTACATAACCATATGTACCATCTGCTAGTTTTACTCTATACCATGCTTCACCATCTACACTAGGATATTTCCCTTTTTCAACTACTGTTATAATTTGGCCTGGTGGAAGTTGTTCTATTACTGTAGTACCACCCTCTGTTCCAGGTCCATTTCTAAAATTAGTCCATGCTGTTACAATATATTTTTCATTTGTGTTGCTTTGAATAGAAATTTGCTCTAAAAATTCTCTTGAAATATATCCTTTAGTACCATCTTTTAGAACAACTTTATCCCAGTATCTTCCGTTTTCATCCTTATTTTTATCTAATTCTATTCTTAGAATTTTGGTACCTTTGTTTAAAGTAGTAATTACAGGGTAATTGGTTCCTTTTCCTTTTCTTACTATTACATCATCTAAAGTTATTTGTACATCTTGTGTTACTATCTGTTCCATTCCTGGAATTGAAGCTCTTTGTTCTGGCATATTATTATATACTGGAATTTTAAATTTAATCTTAGTCGTTTCATTAATTAATCCCATTTCTTTATATGCTTTACGAATTCCTTCTCCTTCTGATCTTGAACCTGATACATTAGTCATATATTGCCAGCAATATAGTCCTGCATCTGGTACTACATCAAATTTTTCTAGGTACAATGTATCTTGCCCACAAGACATATATTCATTTACAATAAGTGCCGCACCTCCATAAATTGATTTTTCTGGGTCGGTCCATCCTTGTTCTTTCGCATGCATTAAGCCTTTTTCTATGACTCCAGCTTCAGTATTTCCGAATGCCTTTACATTGAAATAATTATATAATCCTTTATATCCTGGGTATGTTCCTGTTATCATCTTAGATCCATTACCTGTTCCTTGCTCTTGACGAATTTTAGACGCTAAATGATATGGACTAACATTATACTTTTTTCCAGCCTCCATTATGACATCAATATATGTTTTATTCATAGTTTTTTGATTTCCATCTGCATCATAATATTTAATATTTCCTTGCATATAGTTACAGTCCGACAAAATAATTGCTACTCCTTCAGCTGTTTGCGCATTTTCATCAAATGTTAACTTTTCAAATTGAAAAATATAATCTTCATTTAAAGAATTTCTAGGGTCCATATAATAAGCTACTGCTGAAGATGAAGCGCAAACCCAAGCTCCTCCATCAACTTTCTTTTGGCAATAGCACTTCCAGCTACTATCCCATCCTTTTGGTACAACATTTATTCCATGTGTTCCTATTGATTCTGCTGTAATTACATCAGCCCAATTTAAATTTGTTTCTAAGATTTCAAACTCCCAGTTTGGATGTACTGCTTGAAGCTCTTTTATCAATTCTTCATAACCTGGGTAATTTTTGAATTTTTCATCATAGCTTGCCTTAGCATCCTTTTGCATTAATACTAATAATAAAACAGATAATAATAAAATAATTGATAGAAAACTAATAATTTTATTTATATTAAAAATGTTTTTCGGCAACATTTTTTCCTCCTCGTTTGTAACAAATTTCAACAAAGTTAGTATATCATTGTTGTATTTTTCCGTCAATTAAAATCGAAAAAAATATGAATTTATTTTAAAAATTCACATTAAGTTCACATTAATTTAAATTCTTTATCGTATATTAAAAATTGTTATATTATAAACTGTTTGCAAACCTTAAAATCTATGTTACAATATTATAGGTAATAATACAAAACAATTTTTATCTTGAAATAAAAAATTTTGTCACATAACATTTAAAAGTTTATTTTAAATTTTAAAATTTATTTTAGACATGTAGTATTATAGTAAATATTTTTAAAATATATATAAATAGAAAGGATTTGATTTTACATATGCCAAAAGTAGAACTTCTATCCCCTGTTGGTGATTTTGAATGTTTAAAAGCTGCTGTGCAAAATGGTGCGGACAGTGTTTATTTTGGTGCAGAAGATTTTAATGCAAGAGTATTTGCAAATAACTTCACAATAGATGATATAGAAAAAGTAATTAATTACTGTAAAATTAGAAATGTAAAAACTAATTTAACTTTAAATACTTTACTTAAAAATTCTGAATTTGATAAAGCTTTTGAAGTTGCCAAAAAGGCTTATGAAGCTGGCATTGATGCAATAATTGTTCAAGACCTTGGACTTGCTAAATTTTTGATTAAAAATTTTCCAGACCTTCCTATTCATGCAAGTACTCAAATGACTGCTCATAATTTGCAAGGTGTTTTAGAACTAGAAAAGCTTGGTTTTAAAAGAGTTGTTCTTGCAAGAGAACTTTCTATTGAAGAAATTGAATATATTTGCGCTCACACTAATGTTCAAATTGAAACTTTTATTCATGGTGCCTTATGTATTTGCTATTCTGGGCAATGCTTGTTTTCAAGCTCTGTTGGTGGGCGCTCTGCAAACCGTGGTAAATGTGCGGGTCCTTGTAGATTACCTTATGAGCTTTTATGTGTAAGTAATAAAAACTCTAATAACTCTCAAATAAATATTACAAATAACGAAAAAATTGAAAATAATTTAACTGAAAAAACTACCACTTTAGAAAAAGGCTATTTACTTAGTCCTAAAGATTTATGTGGAATTGCATATATTCCTCGCTTAATTAATGCTGGCATAAAATGTTTAAAAATTGAAGGTCGTATGAAAAGCCCTGAATATGTTGCAACTGTTACTCGTATTTATCGTAAATATATTGACATGGTTTTAAATGAAGAAGAATTTATAATAGATGAAAAAGATGTAAATGCTTTAATGCAGGTATTTAATAGAGGTGGATTTTCAAGTGGACATTTAGATGGCTCTAAACCTAATAGAAATCTTGTATTTCCTGAAAAGCCTAATAATGTTGGAATATATTTAGGTACTATTAGCCATTATAATTCAAATAAAGGTCATATCACTTTAAAACTTGAAGAAAATTTACAAATTGGTGATTCCATTGCTGTAAGTAAAGAATCTTCTACATATTTTGTTTCAGAGCTAATGAAGAAAAATACCAATTTAAAAAATGCTAAACCTAATGATGAAGTAACTATTGGTAGAATGAAAGGTCATATTGCAGTTGGAGATAAAGTTTATAAAATTTCTAGTAAAACTTTATCTGATCTTGCTAGAGCCTCTTATGAAAACGTTGAGAATAAAAAAATTCCTTTGAATTGTATTGTTACAATAAAAAAAGATGAACCTATTAAAATGGAAGTTTCTACTTCTAAAGAAACTAAAAGTAGTTCACCTTATAAAAATATATGTATAACGGAAATCTCAGATACTATTCCAATAGGTGCTTTGAAAACCCCTATTAGTGTAGAGCGAGTTGTAAAGCAAATTTCAAAAACAAATAATACACCATACACTTTTGAAAATATTACTGTTCTTTTAGATGATGGACTTTATGTTCCTAGTATTAGTACACTAAATGAATTAAGGCGAAAGGCTTTAGAAAATTTAGAAAATGAAATTATAAAGAGAATTAAGAGAACTGCTCCTAAAGTTTCTTTTGATAAAACTGAAACTATTACGTATATTCCTAATAAGTCTAATCCTAATGTTTCTTTATCTCTAAGACATTTATTTGCAGATTACGATTACACTAAGCTTCATAAAGATAAAATTAGTAAAATCTACTTAGCATTAAAACTATTTGTAAATAAAGAATATGAAGATATTATTCAATATCTTTCTGAAAACTATGATATATACATTTATATGCCAAGTATTATTAAGGCAAATTATAAAAATATTATTTTAAGTTCATTAGATAATATTACAAAGAAATTTAATATTAAAGGTTTTGTTATATCTAACTTGGCTGATTTTAACTTTTTGGAAAGATATAAAAATGACTATGATTTTGTTGGGAATTATTCTTTAAATGTTTTTAATAACCACACTATGGAGGAATACAAAAATCTAGGTTTAAATAAGGTTACTCTATCTAGGGAATTAACATTTGAGGGAATTAAAGAAATTTTAGAAACATCTGATATTGATTCTGAACTAATTGTGTATGGCAATTTACCTATTATGGCAACAAATTACTGTTTTGTTGGTAAAACTAATGCTTGCTACCCAGATTGCAAAGAAAGTTGTATGAAAAATACATATTATTTAAAAGATAGACTTGGTTTTACTTTTAGGATTATTCCAGACAATCTTCAAACTGTTACACTTATATGTAATAGTAAAACTCTTTCCATCCCAACTAAAGATTTGCCTATTACTTCTGTTAGAGTTGATATGATTGATGAAACTATTGATGAAATGAATGAAGTTATTGATTGTGTTTATGATAGAGGCAAATTAGAGGGCAAACAGTATACTAATGGTAATTTATATAGGGAAGTTTAATTTTTAAAGCAGTAGAATATAAAATCTACTGCTTTAATTTTTAATTAAACTCTTGCTGTAAGCTTAATTAGTAGCTCCTTATTATCGTCCTCTGCAGCCTTATTTCTTCGTATCATTCCACATTTTTGGCAACGATACACAATCACATAGCCCTTTTTACTACTTAACTCTACTTTAATTGGCTCTAGCATTCCGTGGCATGTTTCTTCTCTATCTCCTGGATTTATATCTACATGCTTTGAATATAAACAATTATTACAATGGTTACGAGAGGTATAGCCTAGTGGCGATACCTCTTTTCCACAATGTTCACATATAAAACTTTCATCTACCTTTGTAAATTTTCTTCCCATTACGTTCTTTCTTTCTATTATATTTTTTTCTTCTTTTATATTTTAATTTTTTATTTTTCTCATTATGTTTTATAATTTTTATATTTTAACTATTCTTACTTTGCAATTCATTATTCAGCTTATTTTATTTTTTCCTTCATATTAACTAAAGTATTTAGAGCCTCTATTGGTGTTAGCTCATTTAAATTTACCTTGTCTAATTCATGTGCTATTTCTGCTAATTTATAATTATATAAATCAAGTTGTCCTGCTGCTACTTTTTTGTTTTCCTTTTCTTGTGCCTTATCTCCTAAAATGCTTTTTCTCTCTAATGATTTTAAAATCTCATTTGCCCTTTTTGTAACAACTTGTGGCACACCTGCAAGTTTTGCTACATGAACACCATAGCTTTCATCTGTTCCACCTGCAACTATTTTTCTTAAAAAGATAACATCTTCTCCCTTTTCTCTTACTGCAATAGAGTAGTTTTTAACACCTTCTAATTTTTCTTCTAGAGAAATTAGCTCGTGATAGTGTGTTGCAAATAGAGTTTTAGCACCACATTTTTCTTTATCTGATATGTATTCTGCAACTGCCCATGCTATTGATAGTCCATCATAAGTAGAGGTTCCTCTACCTATTTCATCTAAAATAACTAAACTATTGCTTGTAGCTTCTTTTAGTATGTCTGCTACTTCCATCATTTCTACCATAAATGTACTTTGCCCCATACTTAAATCATCAGATGCACCAACCCTAGTAAATATTTTATCTACAACACCTATTTTTGCATAAGATGCTGGTACGAAACTTCCTATTTGTGCCATTAGCACTATTAAGGCTACCTGCCTCATATATGTAGATTTACCTGCCATATTAGGTCCTGTAATAATTGCTAGTCTGTTATCTCCTTTGTCTAAGTATGTGTCATTTTCAACAAAACTTCCGCTTGGCAGAATCTTTTCAATAACAGGATGACGACCATCTTTTATATCTATACTTCCACTATTATCTACTATTGGCATTACATAGTTCATCTCATCTGCTACTGTTGCTAAAGATGTAAGTACATCTAAAGTAGCTATAACACTTGCTGATTTCTGAACTCTTATAATTTGTTTTTCTATTTTATCTCTAATTTCACAAAAAGCATTGTATTCTAGGTTAACTACCTTTTCTTCTGCTCCTAATATTTCGTTTTCTACTTTTTTAAGTTCTTCTGTTACATATCTTTCACAGTTTGCCAAAGTTTGTTTACGAATATACCTTTCTGGTACCATGCTCAAATTAGATTTTGTCACTTCTATAAAGTAGCCAAATACTTTATTAAATCCAACTTTTAAGCCTTTTATTCCTGTTGCTTCTTTTTCTTTGTTTTCTATTTCTAAAACCCAAGTTTTTCCTTCTGTTGTTGCCTTTTTCAAATGGTCTATTTCATCATCATATCCAAGCTTAATTACTCCACCTTCTTTTACAGTAATTGGTGGCTCATCTACAATAGATTCTTCTATTATTTGATAAACATCTTCTAACACATCTAAATCTTCATATAGTTCTTTTAGAAGTGGTGATTTTGCTCTTGATAAAGTTTGCTTTACATCTGGAAGTTGTTTTGCAGAGTTTTTCAAAGAAATTAAATCTCTTGCATTTGCACTTCCATAAGAAATTTTACCTGCTAATCTTTCAATGTCATAAACTTTTTTTAAACTATCTACAACATCTCCACGTAGTATAAAGTCCTCTTTTAATTCTTTAACCGCTTCTAATCTTTCATTTATACGAAATACATCTACTAATGGGTCATTTAGCCATCTTCTTAAAAGCCTTCCTCCCATAGATGTAGAAGTTTTATCTAGTACCCATAATAAAGTTCCCTTTTTGCTTTTATCTCTTAGCTTTTCTGTTATCTCTAAGTTTCTTCTTGCATTTATATCTAAATTCATATAATGTGCTGTATGGTATAAACTAATTTTGTTGATGTATTCCAAATTGTTTTTCTGTGTTTCTCTTAAATAGCATAATAAACCATTACTTGCGCATACACAAAGAACTTGCTCGTCTATATTTTCTACTTTCTTTTCGTTTTCATCTACAATTTCATATTTTTCTTTGAAGCTTTCTATATCACCTTCAAAATGCTCTTCACCTAGCATAGAAATATATAAAGGGAAACGTTCTCTTATTTTGCTAATTTCTTGAACAGAATCGTACATAATTTGATTAACAACAATTTCAGCAGGAGAATATCTTGAAATTTCATCCATTAAAGTCATAAAATTGTTTTCTTCTTTAATTTGCGTAGTTTTAAAATCTCCTGTTGTTAAATCGCAAACAGACAAACCATAATAAATGCCATTTTTATAAATTGACATTATATAATTATTTTTCTTTTCTTCTAATAAGTTAGATTCCATAACTGTTCCAGGTGTTACCACACGAATAACATCTCTTTTTACAATTCCTTTTGCAAACTTTGGATCTTCTAACTGCTCGCAAATTGCAACTTTATACCCTTTTTCAATTAACTTCGCTATATATGTTTCTGCTGCATGGAAAGGAATTCCACACATTGGTGCTCTTTCCTCTTGTCCACAGTCCTTTCCTGTTAAAGTTAGCTCTAACTCTCTTGATGTAGTAATTGCATCATCAAAAAACATTTCATAAAAATCGCCTAAACGATAAAATAAAATGCAATCTTTATATTCCTCTTTTGTTTGTAAATAATGTTGCATCATAGGTGAAAACTCTGCCATGTTTTATACTCCTTCTAAATTACATTTCTTATATCTAACCTGTCACTTTATCTCTTTTTTTATTTGGATATAGTTCCTTCCAAATACCACATATGGTCAGCAATAATTTTAATTGGAATAAGCTTTCCAATTAACTCATCACTACCATTTAGCACTACTACTTTGTTAGAATCTGTTCTTCCTGTTAGCATATTATCATTGTTTTTGCTTTTCCCTTCTATTAGAACATTTTGAATAGTTCCTATATATTCTTTATTCCTTATTTCAATTTGACTTTCTACTAATTGTTTTAATCTGTCAAAGCGTTTATGTTTTATTTCTTCTGGAATCTGATTTTCCATTTTGTCTCCCGGTGTTCCTACTCTTCTAGAATAAATAAACATATACACTTGCTCAAATCCTACTTTCTTTACTACATCTAAAGTATCTTCAAAGTCCTCTTCTGTTTCTCCTGGAAAGCCTACTATAATATCTGTTGAAAAAGTAACATTTGGAATTTTTGCTTTCATTTTATCTACTAATGCTAAATATTGCTCTTTTGTATATTTTCTATTCATTACTTTTAAAATATTGGTACTACCTGATTGAAGCGGTAAGTGTACTAATTTGCAAACTTTATCGCAATCACGAATTGCTTCAATTACATCGTCTGTAAAATCTTTTGGATGTGGTGAAATAAAACGTATTCTTTCTATTCCGTCTATTTTATTTATTGCCCTTAGTAATGTTGCGAAAGAATTTACACCTTCATATTTTTCAATTTCAATATTATTTTCTCTTTCTACTCTTAAATATGAATTAACATTTTGACCAAGTAATGTAATTTCTTTATATCCACTTTTAGCTAAGCTTCTAACTTCTTCTAAAATTTCTTTTGGCATTCTACTTCTTTCCCTACCACGCACATAAGGAACAATGCAATAACTACAAAAGTTATTACAACCATTCATAATAGTTACAGAAGCTTTAATATTGTCATCTCTTTTTATTGGCAAGCCCTCAATAACTTCGCCATCTATATCTAAAATATCTTCTATTCTTTTTTTGCTTGTTATAATTTTGTATAAATCTTCTGGGAATTTATGAAGTGTGTGCGTACCAAATACGATATCAAAAAATGGATAGCTTTCTTTTAGCTTTTCTACAATATGTTTTTCTTGCATCATACAGCCACCGATTGCTATAATTGTGCCTTTTTCTTCTTTGTATTTTTTAACCTCACCTAATTTTCCAAATAGCTTATCCTCGGCATTTTCACGAACACAACAAGTATTAAATACAATTAAATCTGCATCTCCTAAATTTTCTGTTTTTGAATAATTCATTTGCTCAATCATGCCACATAATTTTTCTGAATCGTTTTCATTTAACTGGCAGCCCATTGTTAAGATATAATATTTTAAATTTTTACCTTCATTTATTTTTGCTACTTTTTTAATATCTTCTAATTTAGTTTGTATTTTTGTCACAATTATTCCTCCAATTTTGCTAAATGTTTTTTATTAAGCCTTATGCCTATTTTATACATTTCATGTAAAAGCAAGTAACATATTTCTTCTTATCGCAAATAGTATAACATATTTTTATTTAAAGGTAAAATATTTTTTGCTATTTTCGTAAAAAAACATTTTCCATTTTCGTTAAAAAATATTGAATTGATTTTTTCATATAAAAAATTTTTTCAACTTGAAAAAAAGCAAAAAAAATTAGTGTAAAATCATTTTCACACCAACTTTTTATTTTCTTATTGAATTCCATATTTCTTTTTGAATTTGTCTGCTCTACCACCAGTTGTTTCTCTTTTTAAGTTTCCTGTCCAAAATGGATGACATTTTGAGCATACATCAACTTTCATATCTGGTTTTGTAGAATTTGTTTTCATTACATTTCCACAAGCACATGTAATAGTTGCTTCTGTATAATTTGGATGTAAACCTTCTTTCATTTTGTATTCACCTCTCCTTAATTTATTTCATAAACACTATTGTTTATTTTAACACAGTTTTATTTTATTTTCAAGTGTTTTCTTTTCTATTTATAATTATTTTATTATTTACCTTTTATTTTGAATTATAAATAATTAGATTTTATATTCTTATTTGTTATTCTTTTCTTGTTGTTCTAGAGTATATCTGGCTGATGCTTCAACTTCTTCTTTCATTGAAGCTTTATGTACAAGTTTATTTATAACATTAAATAAGCATGCAATAATTAAAATTAACAACAATACTTTTTTCCAAAGTTTTGCTACCATTTTTCATATCTCCTATAAAATATATTATATTATTATTATAACTTTGATTTTGCAAAATGTCAACGGTCTAATACTACCGTTTTTTCATTTTTTGACAGAATTTCATTTAATTTGTTATTTTCTGTCATTTCTTACAATAAATCAAAAATTGCAGTTTATTTTCATTTTATATATTTAATCTTTGAGAATTCTAACCATTTTTTGAAAAAATAAATTTTATATTTTAATTTTTTTTGCAAATAATAATAATTGAAAATTCAATTTGATGGGAGGAACGTATGGTTATTTAAGTTATTAAATATATCATACAAAAAATCTATGAAAAATTATGTTAAATGGATTATTGCATTGATTGCTATTACTCTTATTGGCTTAGCCATTTATTATTTCTTCTCATTAAAAAACAATAACAATTCTAATTATAGTTCTGATGCTCAAAGACTTTCTGCTGAAGAAAACATCCAAAATCAAGATACTAATATTATGCCCCAAGAAAAAGAAATAAGTAATTTTTCTACAAAAATTCTTATTGATGATGATAACAGAGATACCAATTTAAAGCTAACTGCTTCTAAAATAAATGGAACTGTTATCAATCCTAATGAAACTTTTTCTTTTAATGAAATTGCTGGAAACCCCACTCCTGATAAAGGTTATGAAAAAGCTGGCATATTTGTAAATGGTAAAAAGGAAAAAGGCTATGGTGGTGGAAACTGCCAAGTAAGCACTACTATTTATGATGCAGTTTTAAAAGTAGAAGGTCTAGAAGTAACTGAAAGGCATGAACATGGAAAAGAAGTTGGATATGTTAAGCAAGGAAAAGACGCAACAGTTGTTTACGATGAACTAGACTTAAAATTTAAAAACAATTTAGAAAATGCAATTAAGTTATATGTTGATGTCACAGAAGAAAAAATAAATGTTAAAATTATGGAGCTAATAAATAGCTAATCTATCAAAAATTGGTCTAAAATTGAGCTTCCATAAATAAGATTTAATAACATCTTATTTATGGAGGTTTTTATGTTGAAAAAATCCACTTTTATGCTTGAAAAATATTCTTTAATGTTAAAAAAATATAATTTCATGTTTAAAAAGCTTAGTTTTATGCCTAAAACCAATAATATTTTTCTAAAAAATAATAAAATAATAACTATAATGCTTTTATTTTTACTTATATTTTCTCCAATTATATATGCCCAAGATAGTGTTTATGTGTGGTCTTCCGAATCATCAGAATTAAAAACAAATAATGAGGTTTCATCTTCGATTGACATTAAATCTTCTACTTCATCAAATAATGAAGCAAAATTACCTAATAATTCTGTTCAAACATCCACAAACCCTACTGATTTAAGCTTAGAGTCTGGCGGTGCTGTTTTAATTGAGCAAAACTCTGGAAAAGTTTTATACGACCATAATATGCACGAGCAATTAAGGCCTGCAAGTGTAACAAAAGTAATGACAATCTTACTTATAATGGAGGCTATCGATTCTGGCACTATATCATATACTGATAAAATTCCTTGCTCTGAAAATGCAGCTAGTATGGGTGGCTCACAAATTTGGTTAGATGTAAGAGAAGAATTAACTGTTGATGAAATGTTAAAAGCAATTTGTGTAGTTTCAGCCAATGATTGTACTGTTGCAATGGCAGAATACTTGGCAGGCTCAGAAGAAGCTTTTGTTCAAAAAATGAACGAAAAGGCAAAAAAGCTTGGTATGAATGATACTACATTTAAAAATTGCCATGGTATTGATGAAGATGGTCATGTAACTTCTCCTTATGATATTGCTTTAATGTCCCGAGAGCTTTTGACTAAACACCCTGATATTACTAAATATACTACTATTTGGATGGATTCTTTAAGAGATGGAAAATCTGAATTAGTAAATACTAATAAATTAATTCGTAATTATAAAGGTGCAACTGGACTAAAAACTGGATCTACATCTGTTGCTCTATATAATTTATCTGCTAGTGCTACTCGTGATGACTTATCCTTAATTGCTGTTATAATGAAAGCTCCAAGCACCAAAGTTCGTTTTGCAGAGGCTCAGAAATTATTAGATTATGGATTTAATCACTATGAATATAAAAAGCTTGCTAGCAAAGGTGAAACTGTAAAATCTATCATTGTTAATAAAGGTATAGAGCCTACAGTAAATGGAATTTTGGAAACTGATAGTGGTGTTTTAATTGAAAAAGGTCAAACCAAAGATATAGAACAAATTGTAGAACTTCCTGATATTATTTCTAGTCCTATTACTAAAGGAGATATTCTTGGAAATATTACATACACTTTGAATGGAGAAGAAATTGGAAAAGTAAATGTTATAGCAGAGAATTCTATTGAAAGGATTGGCTTAGTTTCAATGATTGAGTATGTTTATTTAAAGTGGTTCACGTTATTTAGAGTCTAACTGCTTTAAAATCTAAATAAAACAAAACATATTTTAAAACATAATATTTAAAATATATAGGTATTACGGAAAACAAATATAAAGAAAATAAGTATTAAGAGTACAAATATTTGAGATCTAAATATAATAAAATTAAAAGAAGTATAATTAAAGTTTAAATAAAGCTTTTTATACTTCTTTTTAGTTCCTTTTAGTTCTATTTAGTTTTATTTAGTTCTATTTCAGATTTTATTATTTAACTTCTCTAAAATATTTTATAATCTATTTTACTTCTTGCTTTTCTTTTAATAAATCTCTTATCTCTTCTAGTAAAACAGTATTTGGCTCTTTTACTGGTGCAGGAGCTGGAGCTCCTTCTTTTTTAGTAAACTTCTTCATAAGTTTTACAATAAAGAATATACAAACAGCTATAATCAAAAAGTCTATTACATTTTGCAAAAAGTTTCCATAGGTTATTGTTGCTTCACCTATTTTAATATTTAGGTTTGAAAAATCTATTCCTCCAATTATTACACCAATTATTGGCATTAATATATCATCTACTATTGATGATACTATTTTTCCAAATGCTGAACCTATAATTACACCAACTGCTAAATCCATAGCATTTCCTTTAGCTATAAACTTTTTAAACTCTGAAAATGTTTTGCTACCTTTTTTTAATATTTCTTCCTTCTTTTCTTCAATATTTTTGTCCATTTTATTTTTCTCCTTTTTTAGTTTTTAATATTATATCACTTTTTTTCAGTTAATGGTAGCTTTTTATGTAAATTATATATTCTTTTAGTTAGTATTTCTAAAAATTTAAAACTATTTTTCTTTTACATCAGCTATATTAGACAATTTTTCTAAGCATTTGTCACAAACCATTTTATCTTTGTATTCATATAAGTTTTTATTATTACCACAGAATATGCAATTTGGCTCATATTTTTTTAATATAATATTAGAACCATCTACATATATCTCTAATTCGCTTTTTTCTGTAATTCCAAATTTGTTTCTTAATTCCATTGGTAAGACTATTCTTCCTAGCTCATCTAATCTTCTAACTATTCCTATGCTTTTCATAAATACCTCTCCTTTCTAACTTTTACACATATCTTGGATAGTTTTATTAATGCTTTTATCATATAACTCTATACTACCTTTTTCGACATAATTTTATATAATTATTATATTGTGAATTTATAAAAAAATCAACCCCTAAAGTAGTTAAATTATATTATAATATGTATGTAATATTAGATAGTTAGGATTAAAGTTATTTACTATGTAATTATAATAAATTAAAGAAATATAAATAATGCTAAAAAAATACCTTAAATGTTTATTTTCTATCATTTAAGGTACTTACTTTTAATTTAAAAGTTTACGGCATTATATATTGCAATGTTTATGAGTTTGAAAATAGATAAGCCATACTTTTCTTTCATTTTTTCTAGCTCTTTATATGAACTTTCTCTTATAAGAAAGTTATGAGGTTCTGTTGTTTCATTAGCTGGTCTTGGATAAATTGTTACTTTTTGATTATCGATTAAGCCCATAATCGAGACATTAACCATCTTATTTACAGATGCTTCATAATGTTTTGATAGTTCTGCTAACTTTTCATATAATGATGAATCTACAATTATTCTCCTTCTAACTCCATTATCTTTCTTTAATAAATATTGTTCAAATATGTTACTCATAAATTTCACCTCCACATATTACATCTCTTTTTATCCTCTATTTATTAAGATATTTGTTTTGTGGAAAAAGTTGCAAAAAATGTATATTTTTTTATTTTTTTGTAGAATATTGTAGTTAAAAGTAATTTTTTGATTATTTATAGTATATTTTTGTAGTTTATAGTGCTTTTTTGTTAATTCTCAGTAAAGTTTTTTATCTTAAGGTAAAATTTATGGCATTTTTTGGCAAAATCTTGAAAAATATTCCATTTTATGTTAATATGTACATATCGAGTTTATAACTCTAAAATCTTATTTAAAGGCATTCTTTGCTTTTAATTTAAGATAATACAAGGTCAGAGAAAAAAATAATTACAACTAGGAGGAAAGCATTATGAAAAAAACTCTGCGGAAAATTCTCACATTCGTTTTGGTGTTTGTAATGACTCTCAGTCTTACTAACATCGGCTATGCTGCAAGTGATACCGAGTATATGCCACTTGCAGGAACTGAAACATTGTATAAGGGTGGAGGTTTGCTCGGAAGCTTCACTCTTGCAGGTACCAACCTTACCCCAATAAAAACAATGGGAGATTCAGGAAAGCTTCGTGTATATGGAACAGCATATTCAGATAATGGTGGTAAGCCCTGGCATATAAAGGTCCAACTTATCGACTACCAAACTGGTGGGGTTTTAAATGAAACTGTTTCTATATATCCTGAAGATAGTGGTCAGGTATTTTCAGTTTCTCTAGATGTCGTTAAAGGTCAAAGGCTGCAAATCTATATGTATTATGTCGAATTACCTTCCACTTATGCACATATAGATCTTTGTTATGATCTAAGATAAAATGACAATGTCAAAAATTTCTCTATTCTGACCTTGTATAAAAAAGAGCGTTTTTTGAACGCTCTTTAATTTTTTAATTTAATAACTCGATATTATATTCTTCATCTTCATAAATAAAATGTAATGTTATTTTATTAGTACAATCATAAATTGTCATATCTAATATATTAAAATATACTATGTTTTTTTGATTTTCTAAATATGTTATTTTTTCATTATCATTAAATCCATCTGTTGTACCAAATATAATTCCATTCTCATTTTCTATATAAACGTCTTTAAATTTTTTATATAATTCTCCAATTTTGCTTGTTATTTGTTGATATGAATCATTTTTATCATTTTTCATGTTATTTTTAGCTAACATTTCGATTTCATCTAATTTCTCTATTGAATTTTTATCAACAATTTCTTTCGTTTTTAATTCTAATTTTAAATTTGTACCAGTTGCATATGTTTCTAGTTCTAAACTAATAATATCTTTTTCATTATTATTTTTACAATGATATGTAATCTTTTCCCTATTATAAAATTTATCTTCTATTTTTTGTTTTATTTGCCATATTCCTTTAACTACTGTTTCATTATTTAAAATTATATTTTCTGCATAAATAACTATTTTCTTACTTTTTGGATAACTTTGTTCATTAGATGTTAAATTATATATCAAATCTAATTGTTTATTTTGTATATTTCTTACTTCTGTGCTTATTGCTGGATTAACATATTTTTTATCAAATTCTTCTGCATTCATGTATAAGTCATTGTTTTTTATAAAATTATTTAAGACATCTTTACCTCTAGTATAAAATAAAACTCTATTTTCTTCATCCAAGATAACCATTTTTTCAAATCGTAATGTTTTTATATCTTCCGGCTTCAATTTTGATTCATCATCAAACTTAACATTAAAACTAATACCTATATTATGATCATCTATAAGCATATTATTAATTTTAACAGAAACGCCGTTTGATTCTTGGTAAGTCTCTAATCCATCCATTATATAATTATTATTAATTGCCGTTTCAAAGCCTTTTCTATTATTAAACACATTTTGAATTATGGAGTAACCTGCATAAACAAAGCCAGATAATAAAGCTAAAGTGCAACAAATTGTTGCTATCATTTTGTAGAGATAATTGTTTTTTAGTTTCTTGTCATTAGTATATAATGCATTTTTAATTGCAATTTTGTATTCTTCAGGTTCACAAATTTTGCTTTTAATTACTTTTGCAATTTCTTTTTCTAAATCATCATTATTCATGCTCCTTTATCCCTCCTTTATAATTCATTTTTATATTTTCTCTTGCTCTTGAAAGTTTACTTTTAACTGTATTTTCATTCATCTTTAATAGCTTACTTATTTCCTTAATAGTATAATTTTCATTATAGAACAAAATTATAATCATTTTTTCTTCGTAGCTTAAGTTTCTAATCATTTCATTGAAGGCTAAAGTATTTTCAATTGTATCAATATCATTATTTCCAACTATATAAGCAGCAGATTCATCAAAATCTTCATATACCTCATTTTCTTTTTTCTTCTTTTTGTATTTCTTATTACAATTATTGATAAGTATTTTAATTATCCAAGACTTAAACTTTAAAGGATCTTTTAGTTGCTTTATATTACTATATGCTTCTATCATTGTTTCCTGTATTACATCTTGTATATCTTCTTCTATTGATAATCTTGCTTTTGCAATTTTGTACAAGTCATTTCTTATCTCTAGAATTAGCTCAGTGAAAGCTTCTTTATCTCCTTTCTTTGCTTTTAAAACTAATTCTTCCAAATAAACTCATCTCCTTATAAATATATCTATTACTTCCATTTTGTAGAATACTGCTATATACCAAGAAATAAATATATAATCCTACATTCAAATTATACATTGTTTTTATATTTTATACAACTTTTTATTTTATATAAAATTTTAATTAGGAAGATTAATTAGTTTTATTTTTTCAATTTTTAAAATGGATTATATAACTTTTGCATAAGTATTAGATTTTATACAATAAAAATTATTTCAAAATACAATTTTTACTCATTAGTTAATTAGAAATTTTAAATAAATTCCACAATTAAAATTTTGCTCACGTTATTGTGGATGATTGAATTAAATAAAAAATATGAATTAATTTTTTTCAATTTAAACTATATATAGTTTACTATCTTAAGATTATATTGTCAAGCATAATTGGAAAATTTTTCTATTTTTCTATTTTTTTCCATATCGCAATATGTCTTTTTTTACTTATAAGACAATAATAAAAAATTCCTTTTAAAGTATACACTTTTTTATTAGTTTTTACTTTAAAAGGAATTTTCAAAAATATTCTAATCCTGTTAAATATTTGTTTATTAATATTTAGAATAATAATTTGCTCATAAAAATTTTATTATATATATTTATTCGTCATAATCTTCTTGCTCTAAATCCTCTGTTTCATCATATTCATAATCATATTCTTGGGTTTCTGGTCTTAGAATTTTAGTACGTTTTGGTCTTGCTTTTGTTATAATACTATTATATGCTTCATTATCTTCTTGCATATTTTCTAATGTTTCTTTAACTTCTTTTCTTATTTTTTCTTTGCTTCTTTGCTCTTCTTTTCGTTCTTCTTTCTTTTCTTCTTTTTTGTTTTGCATTGTTTTATTAATCATCGCATTTGCTTTTTCTATTAAGTCTGGTACATAATCTAATAGTTTATCAATAGAAGAGCAATGCTCCACAGGTAATAATTTCACATTGTTTTGTTGTACTACTAAAAATGCTACTGGAGATATTGATACTCCTGCTCCACTACCTCCTCCAAAGGGTAGCCTATATTGAATTGCTTCTTCTTTTTCCTTTTTAGTGTATTCATCAATTGTTTCTCCTTTGAATTCACTTCCACCTGCTGCAAATCCAAATCCAACTTTTGAAATTGGAATAATTACAATGTTATTTGTTGTTTCAATTGGTTCTCCTATAATAGTATTTACATCTATCATATCTTGAATACTATTCATAGCTGTAACCATAAGATTTTCTATTGGATGCTGTTCGTTCATTTTTATCACTTCTTCCTTTCTTTGAAAAGATATATATTACGTTAATAATATGTACCATTTTTAACTGAATTATACAATTTAAGTTAATTTTGTATAAATTTTTATTTTGGAATATGGGAATAATATTATATTTATATTTACTGCTTGATAAATCTAATTTTCTCATCATATTGATGTTTCTAATATTTGCATACTTAAATTTATCTTTCTTTTCTATTATGTGTGGTAAAATTATTGAAATTGCTGAAGCTATACTTGCTACAATAAATGAAGTAATTATTGGACTTTCTAATCCTAATTCTAAATTTAAATCTAAATTAGTAAGTTCTGGTACTAATTTTTTTAATACTTTAATATCTTCTAATTTAAAATCTTTCTCCAACTTCTTAAAATCTATTTTTACAAATGGTTTTTCTAATATTTTCTTTACTTTTTCTTCAGTCAAAGATATTTTTATCCACTTAATGTACTTAAAAGCTTTTAGTGAAATTTCAATTTTATAATGTGCCTTTTGTTTTTCTGGAATATTACTTACAAAAAGCTCTTTTATATTTATTACTAATGATGAATTAATTATTAAAAATGCTAGGAGTAAAATTAAAATTAGTACTGCTAAAAAAATAAAAACTAATACCATAATAACCCCCTTTGCTTTAAACTTTTGCCTTTAGCTTTTTAAGCTTTTATTTAGGCTTTTGTTTTGTAAAGTTATTTTTATATTAGTTTTACCATTTTATTGAAATTTTAAACATATTTTAATTTTTATTTTTGAGCTTGCTAATTTTTAACTATTTTTACTTTCTATTTGAAGTTTTAATATTTTCGAAAGTTTAACCTTTTCTTTTATAATTATTGCCCTCTTTTTATTTTTTCTACGGTAATGTCCCCAAATAGTTTTTCTTGGCTTGTTGTTACTTTGCTTCTTCTAGATAATTCCAAAAGTCCTGTAAATGCAGTAACTACTTCTTGATTATTGCACTTTTTAAGTGAAAATAGCTTATTAAATATAAATTTCTTTTTACGAATTAGCTCTTTAAACATTACCTTTACTTTGCTTTCTACTGTATATGTATCTACTATTGCTATTTTCTCAATATTTTTTGCATTTTCATTTATCTTTTCTTCATTTGCTATTACTATGTTCTTGTATGCCTCTATAATTTGCTCTTTCGTATAAGTTGGTTGTAACTTTTGTTTTTGAAGTTCTATAACTTCTGGATTCTTAAATACTTTGTTTTCATTTTTTTCTAACATATCTTTGAATACTTTTGTAATTTCTTTATACTTCTTATACTCTATAATTCTTCTTAATAATTCTTCCTCTGTCAATTCTTTTTCGTCTTCAACTTCATTAGGTAAAAGGTTTTTAGATTTTAAGTATAGCAAAGTAGAAGCCATTACTAAAAACTCACTTGCTATTTCTAAGTTTAACTCTTCCATAGCATTTAAATAGCTTATATATTGATCTGCTATATCACTTATTTTTATATCATAAATATCCATTTTATTTTTGTCTATTAAGTGACATAGTAAATCTAATGGTCCTTCAAAATTATCTATTTTTACATTATATTTGTTTGTTTCTAATGTTAGTATGTTTGGCATACGTATTTTATTTCCTCCGTTATTTACTAAAAGTTACCTTATACTTTTTATTTTTAACTTATAAACTTATTAAATTATTGTTTATATTTTTTACTATTCGTCTACATTTTCAAATGCAAGTTTAATGTTTTCTTGTTTATAGCCCTTTTTATACAAAAAGTTCTCTATTTCTTCATCTTCCATTTGGTGCCTTTTCTTAATTATTATTTTTTTAGCACAAGCTATCTCATATTCTTCTAACTGTTCTTGATGGTTAGAAAAATACGTATCTATTGTATCACTGTCAATTCCTTTTGCATATAATTTCATTCTTATTTCTTTCATTGAAAGTGTTTTTATTGCTAAAAATTCATTTACTGCTCTTTCAATATAATTTGCATCACTGATGTAGCCATTATCTATTAAATTTTGTATTATATCTTCTAATAAATTTTCATCCATCATTGAAGAAAATTTTTGCCTTACTTCTTGCTCAGTTCTTTTTTTATATAAAACATATCTTAGTACTTTAGTTTTGGCTACATCAAATTCTTTTAGCTTTTTATATTTCTCTGTATTATACTTCTCTGTATTTGCTTTTTGATTTGATGTTTTTCTTTCTTCTAATTCTATATTTATTTGTTGATTCCTCTGATTTTTTGATGATTCACCTATTTTATCAAAATTAGATATTCCATGTTCTTTCATGAAATCTTCAAGGTTTTTCATTTCAAGAATTACTCCCTTATTTTAAAGTTCTTCCACTCATTTTTCAAAGCTTTTATTCTTCTGTTTTTGCTTTTTAGTTCTAGCTTTTTATTCTTGTAGTTCTAGTTTTTAGTCCTCTGGCTCTGTTTCTTGTTCTGGATCTATTTCTTCATCATCGCCTAAACTTTTTTCAAAAGCTGCTTCATAGTTATCTCTGATTTTCTTTTCTACTTCTTCTAATATTTTAGGATTTTCTAATAAATATGCTTTTGCATTTTCTCTACCTTGTCCAATTCTTTCGCCATTATAGTTAAACCATGAACCACTTTTTTCTATAATATTTAAATTAACTGCTATATCTAATATATTTCCTTCTTTTGATACACCTTTTCCATAAATAATATCAAATTCTGCTTCTCTAAATGGTGGTGCAACTTTATTTTTTACTACTTTTACTCTTGTACGGTTTCCTATAACTTCGCCGTCTTGTTTAATGCTTTCTATTCTTCTAATGTCTAGTCTAACAGATGCATAGAATTTTAATGCTCTACCACCTGGTGTTGTTTCTGGGTTACCAAACATAACTCCAACTTTTTCTCTTAATTGGTTTATGAATACTATAACACATTTAGATTTATTTATTACACCTGCTAGTTTTCTTAAAGCTTGTGACATTAATCTTGCTTGTAAACCAACATGACTATCTCCCATATCTCCATCAATTTCTGCTTTTGGTACTAATGCTGCAACAGAGTCTACAACTATAATATCTAAAGCACCACTTCTAACTAAAGCTTCTGCTATTTCTAATGCTTGCTCACCTGTATCTGGTTGAGATACTATTAAATTATCAATATCTACACCTAAGTGTTTTGCATATACTGGGTCTAAAGCATGCTCTGCATCTATAAATGCTGCTTCTCCACCCATTTTTTGTGCTTCTGCAATCATATGAAGTGCTATTGTTGTTTTTCCAGATGATTCTGGACCAAATACTTCTATTATTCTTCCTCTAGGAATACCACCTATTCCTAAAGCTATATCTAAACTTAATGCTCCTGTAGGAATTGCTTCTACATTCATTGCTGTAAAATCTCCTAATTTCATTACAGAACCTTTTCCAAATTGTTTTTCAATTTGACCTAGTGCTGCTTCTAATGCTTTCATTTTTTCTGGATTTTCATTATTCATTATTTTCTCCTCCTATTAATTCAAAACGTATGTTTGTATTTATTATATACTAATAAAATTAATTGTCAAGACTTTTTAAAAAAATTTTTTTATTTAATTTTATTTAATTTAAATTGAAAAATATTATAGTTTGTAGCACCGCTTAAGCAGTTCAAGCGAAGCGTAAGCGAAGTGCGCTTGGAGCAACCTTCTTATAATTTATTTATATTAAAGGTTGCGACAGCAAGGTGCAAAAACTATAGTATTTTTCAATATTGAATTATAAATATTATTGTTTATTTTATCAAACCACTTTTGAAAAAACAATACCAAAATTTAAGTTTGCATATACCACTCATGAAGTTTGTAATATATGCTATAATTATTTACTAACACTTCACCTCTAAAATTATTTGAATATGCAATTAAATTTTTATTACGATATAATCCTATATATGGTATATCTTCATTATATATTTCTAATATTCTTAAATACTTTTGCTTCATTAACTCTTCTGATTTAATGTTTTTTAATTCTTCTAATATAATATTTATTTCTTCATTATTATAATTTGCCAAATTGTCTTTTCCAAAGAATTGAGTTAAATCCGGTGAAAATGAACTATATATTCCTGTTAACAAAATTTCATAATTATGGTTTTCTAAATAATTTTTATATTGTGCTTCAGATATTTCTTCTACTATTAAATTAATTCCTGTTTCTTGTAATTCTTTTGCTATTTCTTTTGCAACTTCTAACCTCTTAGCATCATTTCTATTTACTGATAATTTTATATTTAAATTTTCTATTCTTCCATCTATTTTCTTTTGCCAGCTTTCGTTTTCATAACTCCATCCCGCCTCATCTAATACTTTCTTTGCCTTTTCTATATTGTGTTCATATTTTAAATTTTCTACACCACTCAATAAATAATTACTCTCCTCTAAAGGAAAATAAGCAGTATATGCTTTTTCTTCTAAAATAGAATTAACTATTTTTTCTTGCTGTACAGTTAAAGCTATTGCTTCCCTCACTTCTTTATTTTTTAAGATATTATTTTCTAAATTAATTGATAGATAATCATACTCTCTACCTGAATAACCTACTTTTCCATAACCGATACTTCCAATATATTCTTCCACATTTTCATTTTCCGTATTAATTAGATCAATATTCCCTTCTTTAAATGCATTGTATACTTCTCCCATTGTATTATATAAGCCTATTGTAATTGTATTTGTATTTATAGATGTTGAATTATTATCTCTAAAATTATTATTTAATTCAAGTTCTATTTTTTCTTCTGCTATATCCTTAACCTTGTATCTTCCTGTGCCAATAGGATAATTTTCATTTTGAGTAACACATAATATTGGGAATATTAAGTTATATTCAAAAAAAGGAATTTCTTGTTTCAATTCTAGTCTTAAAGTAAGTCCATCTATTACTTCTACTTTTTCGATATCTTTTACGTTTTCATAATATGCACTATTGGGATTTTCCTTTAATTCGTTTATAGAAAAGTCAACATCTTTTGCAGATAAACTTGTCCCATCAGACCATAATACATCTTCTTTCAATTTAATAATATATGTTTTATTTTCTATTTTTGAAACTTCTTGTGCTAAACAATTTTCAATATGATAATCATTCGTTAAGCTCAAAAGAGGTTCAAAAATTAGCTGATCTATATAGAGAATATCTCTATTTTTTGTAATGTATGGATTTATTGAATCATATTCTGAAATGCCTAATCTTAAATTTGTACTTACACTTACTGTTTGATATGTTATTTCAGAACCTGCAGTTTCTCCTTTGGAATAATTTTGAATTAAGAAGTATATTACACCTGATATAATTAGTAAAACAAAAATAGTTATCAAAATTTCTAATTTATCTTTTCTCATGTGCTTTTTTTTATAAAATAGTTTTATTTAACACCTCTCCCTTCTCTTAACACTATGTAAAGCTCTTTTAAATAACTTTTACAAAGTAATATTTAATTATTTATATTGTTTTCACTTTTTATTTTGTTATACTTATTTTGATAAATAAAATAATACTATATAAAATAAACTAGGAGCACAAAAATAGATTTATTTTCTATTTTTATGCCCCCTATATTAACTTTTTTCTAAACTAATTTCAAACTATTTTTTATTTTGCTACTATCTTTTATTATAGCTTTTTTACTTTGTACTATCTTTTATGGTAGCATTTTTACTTTGCACTACCCTTTATAGTAGCATTTTTTCTTTTGCCATTATATTTATTGTACTTCTATTTTCTACTTTCTACTATTAGTTTAATTCCGGTTCTGTCTTCGCCTTCTACCTCTACTTCTGCAAAGGCTGGTATACATACCAAATCTACTCCTGCTGGTGCTACAAAGCCTCTTGCTATTGCAATAGCCTTTACTGCTTGGTTTAGTGCTCCTGCTCCGATTGCTTGCATTTCTGCCTTATTAGATTCCTTTACCAAACCAGCTATTGCTCCTGCTACTGAATTTGGATTTGATTTTGATGAGATTTTTAAAACTTCCATTTTTGCCTCCTATAATTTATTTTTTTGTTCAAGAACATTTATAGTTATAATATATTTTTTAAAATTTGTCTACTATTTTTTGGAAAAAAGTGGAAGTTTTTATCGAGCTTTTTTTACATTTTTTGTCATTTATTTTCATTTATTTCAAATATATTCTTTCTATTTTCTCTACCTTACAATTTTCGTCATTTATTTCAAACATACAACCATTAAATATACATTCACCTTCTGCTAATTTATATCTTTCTGGAAGTGATGTCAAAAATCTTTTTATAGATGCCTCTACTTCCATGCCAATTATTGATTTTTTTGGACCTGTCATTCCTAAATCTGTAATATATCCCATTCCATTTTCAGTAATTTCTTCATCTGCTGTTTGAACATGTGTATGTGTTCCCACTAATACCGTTACTTTTCCATCTAAAAAATACTTCATAGCGATTTTTTCTGCAGTTGCTTCCGCGTGGAAATCTACTAATATTATATCAACATCATTTTTAATTTTTTCAATTAATTCTTCTATTACTGTAAATGGATTTTCAGATAATACACTCATATCTGTTCTACCAATTAAGTTTATAACTGCAATTTTCTTATTGTTGCACTCATATATGCCATATCCTTTTCCCGGCACACCTTTTGAATAATTTGCTGGTCTTATTAGCTTTGGATGGTCTATAAATGTAAATATGTCTTTTTTGGCCCAAGTATGATTTCCCATTGTTACAGAATCTACTGGTAATTTTAATATGTCATTCCAGTTCTTTAAACCAATTCCCATACCTTGAGATACATTTTCAGCGTTTACTATAACAAAATCTATCTTTAATTCTTCTTTTAATTTTGGTAATACTTGCTTTAATTTGTCTAAGCCATTTTCTCCCACAAGGTCGCCTACTGCTAGTATTTTCATATTAAAATCATTCCTTTCTTGCCTTTAACTTAAATTACTATTTTCTTTTATTCTAATTTACTGTTTTTTAAATGTCAACATTTTATTTATTTTTTCTATTTAAATATGTGACTATAAAATAAGAAAAATGATAAAATATAATCGCCTACTATTTAGTAAGCGACTATTAACTTTATATGAAATTATTCTTCAAGTGTCCAAATTTCTGTGTCAGTAACACACTCATCTCCTCTAGAAGATGTAAATGTTAATGCAAATCCATTCTGTTGTAAAAGCTTTTCTATTTCTGTATGGCATTCATAAACATTAAAAAGTCTTTTATCTAAAATCTTTTTATTTTCTTTTTCCAATTTATCTGCTTGATTTGAAAGATTATATGCCTCAGAAAGCATTTCTTTTTCTTTCTTATTATACCAAAAACGATAAAAAGGTTTAGATAACTTTATCTGTTCATAAAGAGCCTCACTTTTGTCACGCAGATTTTGAATTTTGGCTTTTTGTTCTTCATAAAGAGAATTGTAGGTATAATATCTTTTAGATTTAATATTGTCCCATTTTCTCTTCATTTCTTCTGCACGAAATCCATAAAACTCTACATCGCAAAACTCAATAGCAATCCAATTGTAAGGTACATAATCCCGATGAGTGACTTTTGCAGTAGTTTTCTTCATTATTATTTTTCTCCTTTAAAAAGTATTATTTCATATAAAGTTTCCAAGATTTGAACAGCTAAATTATATCACTTTTTTATGTTTATTACAATAACTATATAAAATTCTTTAATAAATGTTACGATTATATAAGTTTTATTTCTTTATCATCATAAAATAAATAGAACTTCTTGCACTTTATGTAAGTATATGTTAGAATATATGCATAAGTTAGTTGGTGTCCCCAATATTCTATATGTTCGGGGGCAATACCTCCGAATAATTTTAAGGAGGTAACTTATGTATTATTCTGCTGTAACAAGATGTCCAAGCTGTGGTTCTTTGAAAACTCATAAATTTCTTTCTGAGTTAGGATTTTTAGAAGCTGAAAATAGAACTACAAAGTGCGATTGTTGTGGATTTACATATACAATTCGTAACAATTGTAGTGAATTTTTTGCTTCTCCTCCAGATTCGCCACAGCCCAAATCACCTTTCAAAAAGTATCTATCTGAGTTTTCTAACGAAGAACTTATAGATGAACTTACGAAGCGTGGATACAAAGTTAAAAAGTGGAAATGTAAAAAAGAGTAAGATTTTCTTACTCTTTTTTATTCTGATTTTTTACTTTATATTCATGTAAATTTATTTTAATAATTTTATTTGTATATTCATCTACAACATAATTTAAGTTAAATTCTTCTTGAAGAGTTTTTTCTAGTTTTAAACTATCCAAATCTACTGCTACCTCATCTGATAAGTCCATTCCTGAAGGCAAAGTTTGATTAAAGTTATCAAAAAATATGATATTTGAGTAATATAAAATTTTAGTATCTTCTGGTAAAGTTATTTTATATAAATATAATTCTTCTACATCTAATTTTAGTTGCTCTTCTACCGCATTTGCTTCGCTTAAATGAAATATTTGTAAATTGTCTAGTTCTATTTCTTTTTTGCTTGCTAAATAAATATTAGTTTCATATGGTGATTTAATTTTGCAAAATGCTTCTTTTATTAGCTTCAAATAATTTCTCAAATTATCTATATATATGCTTTCTTCTGTTTGAGGAGTTATGCTAAGTACATTATACTTGTCTTTTTCTACCTCCCTATGTTTTTGATTGTTTATCATTTTTATTTTTGTTTTATCTTCTGACATTCCACCAAAAATGTCAAAGTCTTTTGATTTAATTAAATCTATATCATTTTCATATGATTTTTTTAAGTTATCTAGCTCGGTTTTAATTTTTTCTTCCTGCTCTTTATTTAGCTCATTACTCTTAGTATGATTTAATATTTGAATAGATTGAAGCACTTGCTTCATTGCGAAAATGCTATCTGTTTCGTTTTTAGAAAGCTTTCTTTTTTGAATTTCATCTACTTGTTTTCCTAAGTCTTCAAAATCTTCTTCATAATCAAAGGTTTTGCCTATCTTTTCTTTGTTTTGCTCTTCTTGTTCTTCTCCTTCATTTAAGCTAGGTAATTCATCTTTATTAGTAAATCTCCAGAATTCAAAAATACTTTTTTTATGAAGTTCAATTTCATTTAAATAAGTATTTGCATTCTTTATTTTTCTTTCTAAATTGATTTTTTTAAGTTCTTGAGCCTTAACATCAGATTTTAAGTCTTTTACTAGTTTTCTTCTTCCGTCTAATTTTGTACATATTTCAATTAAGTCCTCTATTGTATATGGACCATTATTTTGATTTAAAAGTTCTTGTTTTAATTCAGCTTCATTTGATAACTTGCTTACATCTTTGTTATTATCTTCTTCGCTTACTTTCTGGGCTTTTAATTTTGCTTCCATATCTTCTGCTTGCTTTTTAGCAGATTTTTGCATACGTTTTTTATTTGCATCTTTAAAATCTTTTTTTCTATTAGAAAAATAATACTTAACTTTTCCTATAAAACTTTTTTTACACTCTAAGAATGTAGAAATTTGCCTTTCTCTATTTAAGTATTCTTGTGTTTGTTCTTGTACTTCTTCTTTTAAAACTTTTAATTTTTCTTGTTCTTCTGTAATCTTTTTATCTTCTAATCCTATTAATAATCGTTTTTTGCTCATTTCATTTTGAATGAAGTATATTAGATTAGAATAGGTAATTATGCTCTCAGCTTGTTTAAATTCTTTTTCATTAATATCTTGTGATTGTTCTTCTTTATCATCTTCTACATTACGCTCATCTTTTTTATTATCGTTTATTTTAAGTTCTTTTTTATTATTTGTTTTTAACACATCTTTTAGTAGAAAATTAAGCTCTCCATTTTCGCTGATTTCTGCTTTAAATTTATAATCTTCTGGAAGCCCCGTTGCTATAATAAATAAGGCTTTTATGAGCTTATATAATTCTAATGCTTCATCTTTATTTTCTAAAGATATAACATATGTGCTTTCTAGCTTTTCATATACTTTTGTTTCACCTACTATTTTTAAAGTCATATTTTTTCTTAAATCATATACTTCAAAAATATTAGGCCACTGTTTTGTAAAGTACCATAAATAATTTTCTAAATCTGCTATCTGGCTTTTTAAAAGATATTCACCTGAATATTCTTGGTGACTTATAGGAACAAATACGTATTCTTTTCTTCTTGTTTTTTGAGCTTCTATTTGCTTTTTTAGTATATAAAATAAAGCAGAATTGTTATATTCATTAGTTGGTACTAACATGAAATATTTATTTGAAATATCTGAATAATAAATTTGCCATATATAATTGTTTGCATATTTTACTTCATATGGAATTTGTTTTTTTAATTTTTCTTGTTCTTTTTCTAAAGCCCTTATTTCTTCTATTTCTGTGTTACTTAACATACTAAGAAATGTATTATGTCTTTCTATATTTTCTTTGCTTTTTGAATCTAAATAATTTGAAATATGTGATGATAATTTATATTTTTCATTTAAATTTGTTAATCTATCTGTTGGAGTAAGTAGTATATCAATATCTGTAACATCTACATATTGATATACTTTATAGCCCATGTCATCATATGATTTTAAAGGTCTGAAAGAAAAAGGAGTAAATTCCTTTAAAAATTTAGGTATTTTCTCCAAATTCAAACCTATATAATCTAGCTTTTCTTTTAATTTATCTTCTGCAATTTCTTTAGGCATTATTTTCCTCCCATACGAACTTACACCATAAGTACCTCAAAGTAAACTTAGTACTTTTAAATGTACTTTTAAATGAATTTTGAAAGCGAAATTGGGCTCACTATACTTTTAAAACTCCACCAATAGTTTTGTTTAATTTAGTATGCTTGTGTCCTGCTAAAATTGATGCTCCACCTGCAATTACAACAATATCTCCTTCTGTAATGTAGCCTTCGTCTTTTGCTTTTTGTATTCCGTCATCTATCATTTCATCAATGCTCTCTTTTGGATCTACTAAAATTGTATAAGTATTCCATACTAATGATAATTGTCTTTCTATTTCTTTGTTTGCTGTTATTACATATATTGGGCATTCTGGCATAAAGCCTGCTATCATTTTAGCTGTTCTTCCCGTGTCTGTATATGCAAATATTGCTTTTGCATTTAAGTCCATTGCTGTTGAGCATGTAGAATAATTTAAGTTACATTCATAATCTTCTACTGTGCAATCTCTTTCCATCTTTTTAAATCTATTCCAATATCTAATAGAGCCTTCTATTGCTTCACATATTCTAACCATTGTTTTTACACATTCTATTGGATACTCTCCCATTGCAGATTCTCCTGATAGCATGATACAGCTTGCCATATCATAAACAGCATTTGCAACATCACTAACCTCTGCTCTTGTTGGTCTAGGGTTGTGAATCATTGATTCTAGCATTTGTGTTGCAATTACAACTGGCTTTCCTGCTTTATTACATTTTTTTATAAATTCTTTTTGCCTAATTGGAACTTCTTCCATAGGAATTTCTACACCTAAATCTCCTCTTGCAACCATTATTCCGTCTGATACTTCTAGAATGCTATCAAAATTATCAATTCCTTGTCTATTTTCAATTTTAGAAATAATTTTAATATGTGTTCCGTTATTCTCTTCTAAAACTTTTCTAATATTTAATACATCTTGTGCACTTCTAACAAATGATGCAGCTATATAGTCAAAACCTGCTTTAATACCAAATATAATGTCTTCTATATCTTTTTCAGTTGGGCTTGGCAAGTTTATTATTTTGCCTGGAATGTTAATACTTTTAGTATTTGTTAATTCTCCACCATTTATTACTTTACAAACAATATTTGTTCCTTCTATTCTTAAAACTTCTATTCTAATAAGTCCGTCATTTATTAATATATTAGTTCCAGGTGTTACTTCATTATATAAATTTTTATACGTAATAGATACTTTTTCTTTATTTCCTAAACTGTCATCATTTACTAATGTAAAGATGTCTCCTTCATTTAGCTCTATTCTACCTTCTTCAAATTTACCAATTCTAATTTCTGGTCCTTTTGTGTCTAATAGTAGGGCTACTGATTTACCTACATTTTCTCTTGCTTTTTTTACATTTTCAATTCTTTCTTCTTGGTCTTGATAATTTCCATGTGAAAAGTTTATTCTAGCAACATCCATTCCTGCTAAAATTAAATCTTCCAATACTTTTACATCATCAACAGCTGGACCTAATGTACAAATGATTTTGGTTTTTTTCATTATAATTCCATTCCTTTCTGCTTTAACTTTTGTTAAAGCACAACTCTGTATTTTAAAATGTTATTCCAAATTCAATATATTCTATTACTCTAAATATTTATATTTGCAAGTTTTATTTCGTTTTTTATTTTATATTTTTATTATATAAATTCTATTTTGTAATCCACTTTACTAAATTTAAGTTTTCAGAATCTAATAGCATTTCATGTTTTGGCATTACTCTAAATGTATAACCATAGTTTCCTCCATTTACTAAATTTACTTTTGCTTTATAAGTATAAGTTCTATTTTCTTCGTCTTTTTCTTCTAATTCCATTGGAATAATAGTAATATCGTCTACTACTCCATTTTCATCTATTTTGCCATAATATACTTGTGCTTCAATATTTTCTTCTTTAATATTTGGTAATTTAACTTTGCATTTTACTTCTATATTATTACCAGCATCAATCGTAATATTATCTATATTATGCTCTTGCGAAATTTCTATTTGATCCCATTCATTATATAATGCTTCTTTCCATTCATTATATCTTGCTACTTTTTCTAAATCAGTATAATATTTATTATATAGATTGCATAATGGCATATAAAGTTTATCTACATAGTCTGTAAGCATTCTTGATGTACTAAATCTGCCACCAGTAGACATGATAGATTCCTTCATATATTGCATCCATCTTTCTGAAATTCCATTATTATTCTTTTCATAATACATTGGTATAATTTTATTTTCTAATGTTTCATAAATACTTTGACTATCAGCTCTATCTTGTGCTTCATAATCTATATATTCTGCGTTACTTCCAATATACCAACCATTTTTTGAGTTATAGCCTTCTGCCCACCAACCGTCTAAAACACTGAAGTTTATGACACCATTAACAGATGCTTTTTGTCCACTTGTGCCAGATGCTTCCATTGGTCTTCTTGGTGTGTTAAGCCATACATCAACACCACTTATTAAATATCTTGACATAGCAATATTGTAGTTTTCTAATACAAATATTTTGCCTTTGAATTGTGGTTTCATTGATATTTCATGTATGTATTTTATTAAGTCTTGACCTTCTTTATCAGCTGGATGTGCTTTTCCTGCAAAAATAATTTGTACTTTTCTATTTTTGTTATTTAATATTTGTGTAATTCTTTCTAAATCTTTGAATATTAAAGTTGCCCTTTTATATGTAGCAAATCTTCTTGCAAATCCTATTGTTAATGCCTCTGGGTCTAGGTTAGAAACAATATTCATTATTTCTTCATATGGATATCCGCTTCTTCTTAAACGCTCAATAGTATTTTCTTTTACCATTTGAAGCATTCTTTGTTTTCTTTCTTGATGAGCTTTCCAAAGCTCTTTATCTGGTATATCAGCAATTTTCTTCCATACTTCATCATCATAAATTCTATCTTGCCAATATGGAATTAAATATTTGTTATATAGCCTTTTTAGTGTTGGTGCAAGCCATGAGCAAGTGTGTATACCATTTGTTACATATGTAATTGGAGATTCATTTGCAGCTATTTCTGGCCATACTTCTCCAAATAGCTCTCTTGAAACGGCACCATGTAACTTACTTACACCATTTTTCTTTCCTGCTACTTTTAATGCTAAAATTCCCATGTTAAATCCATTATCAAGTGGTGCTTCTGGCTTCATTCCCATTTGGAAAAATTCTTGTTTTGTAATTCCAAGTTTATCCCAAAAGCCTTTAAAATATTTTTCTACCAATGCTAGTGGGAAAATATCATTACCTGCTGGAACTGGTGTATGAGTTGTAAATACTGTTTTTGAAGATACTATATCTCTTGCCATTTGGAATGAAATTTTCTTTTCTTTCATTAGAGTATATATAAGTTCTAAGATTAAGAAAGATGAGTGTCCTTCATTCATGTGGTATACTGTTGGATCTAACTTTAATGCTTTTAAAAGTGCTACACCACCTTGACCTAAAACTATCTCTTGCATAATTCTCATTTCTTGGTCGCCACCATAAAGTGTTTTTGTAATTTCTTTATATTCTGGTGGATTTTCTTCTATATCAGAGTCTAATAAATATAACTTAATTCTACCTACATTTAAGCACCAAGCATTTAAGTGTAAGTTTCTTCTAGGAAGTCTAAGCATTACAGTTAAGTTCTTTCCTTCTTCATCTGTTACTTTTTTAAGTGGTAAGTTAGATATATTAATATTGCGGTATTCTGTTTCTTGTACACCACTTCCATTTATTTTTTGATGGAAATATCCATTTTTATACAATAAACCTACTGCTACTAGTGGTACACCTAAATCACTTGCAGATTTTAAATGATCACCTGATAAAATGCCAAGACCACCTGAATAAATTGGTAATATCTGATCTAAACCATATTCTGCTGAAAAATATGCTATCAAATCATTTGTATTTGATGGATATTTTTTAGCAAACCATGTATTTTTGCTTTTCATATAATCATCAAAATTTTCTACTACTTTATCATATGCTTTTAAAAACTCATTATCTTGTGCAGCTTTTTCAAGCTTTTCCTGAGTTACTAATTTCAAAAATTCAATAGGATTTTTATCTACTTTTTCCCATAAATCAATATCTAATTGTTTAAATAATCTTAAAAATTCAGTATTCCAAGACCACCATAGGTTATATCCTATTTCTGATAGTCTTTCAATTCTTTTTGGTAATTGTGGATTTACTGTGATATGGTTAAATACGTACATAATTCTATTTCCTCCTTGGTAATTCTTATTTTCAATATACTTTTGTTTACTACTTTTTCTTTTTATATTATCTATTAACTTGTATAATTTGTCAATTGATTTTTAAATTAAAATTTTAGCTTCAATTTACAATTTAATTGTTCTTTTACTTTTTTATTTTTTATAATTGCATTTAATATTTCAATAACATTTACTTTTAACTATCTGTTACTTTATTTCTGTAAATTCTATTTCTTCTTTTTTATATTGTTCTGGTTTTAAACCAACTCTAGTTTTCATCTTGTCTAATAATAAAACAAACGCAATTGTAATAATACATCCTAATACTAATAATGTTCCTGAAGATGTTGTAATTCTTAATAAGAAAGATGCTAAAAGTGCTATTAAAGTTCTTGCTATACTTTCTATCAAATTATATGATGATGAAATCTTGTTTCTTATTGTGTGTGTTGTAAAATTATTTAAATACCTTCTTATTAATGTATAAAATGGACCTCTAGCTATAAACTGAACTAAATACATTATTAGAATAACTACTATTAAAGACCCATAAGGTAAATTAACTGCTACAGCAAAGCCTATTACAATACAGGAAATAGCTACTGGCAAAGCTAGTACTGCAAGTGTTTTATTCCTTAATCTATTATGAAACCTTCCTTCGTTTTTTGCTGAAATTCCTGAAACGATTCCTAAAACAGCAAATATAACACCAAAGTATTGTTCTGGCATTTTAATTTGTTCTAGCACACCACTTCTTAAGCTTACTAATACAGATAAAAATCCTGAAAATATAGCACCAAATATTATTAAATATCTCAATCTTTTTGATTGTAATATGTATTTAAAAGAATGTCTTAAATTTCTAATATATTCTCTAGTATTGGTGGTTTGTAGTCCTTTAGTTTTTTCAGTTTCTTTAAATTTAAATGAAATATATACAGAAACTAAGCAAAATATAAAACATAATATTAGTGGTAAATAACCATTTACTACATATAAAAATCCAGATAGCATTGATGTAATTGCATCTATATAATAATACCAAGATGTAGCTTTACCATCTATTTTTGAAAACTGTGAACCTCTTCCTTCTCCTCTTGGTAAATTATCATATAACATATTGGTTTCTGCTACACCTTTTATAACAAATGCTATAGCAGAAAAAAATTGTCCAATTAAAACATAAGTGAAATTTTGTGCTAATATATAACATAAAATAGAAATTGCATTTGCAGAATTTGCAATAATTAAACTTCGTTTTTTACCTATTTTTTCTATAAGAGCTGTCATTGGCATTAAAAGTATAAATTTAAAGAATGGGTAAAAAGCTTCGCCTAAAAGCACATCTGCAGGGCTGATGTGCTTTATTTGAACTAAGAAAATAAATATTATGGAATAATAAAATAGTAAGTCCCATGATAACATTTTATATATGGGATATAGTTTAATATTACTCTTCTCTTCTTCTGTGCTTTCCATTTTTTATCACCTATATATCTTTTATTTGTTTGCGATTTTGATTAGTTTATAAATTTTGTTTTGTAATTTTGTTAATTGATAATTTTCTTAAAAATTTTTTCTATAAGAATTATATAGATAATGATTAAAAAATGCAAGTTAAAAGTGAATTTTTTTAAGACAATGGGATGTGGTTTTTGTCTTGATACTTACAGCATTATTAATCTTTCAGTAATTATATTCTTTAATTAAATACATTCGTAAAAAATATTTAAGAAATTTTTAATTGATTTTTTCAATATAAATTGTATAATAGATATAAAGTAAAGATTTCTATTTTATAAATATTAGAAAGGGCTGAAAATATATGTTTAAATGGATTAGAAGAATTCTCCTTATTATTTTACTAATTTTAATTCTTGTATTTGGATTTTTTATATATAATGGACACGCTATGTACAAAGATGCTTTGTCTGAAATTAGTTTAAAAGATAAAATAGAAAAAATTCAAAATGATAAAAATTATGTTAAAATAGAAGATTTACCTAAATATTATAAAGATGCTGTCGTTTCTGTTGAAGACCATCGTTTTTATGATCATGGTGCTATTGACCCAATCGCCATTGTAAGAGCAATTGTTACTAATATTCGTTATGGCGATTTATTAGAAGGTGGTAGTACAATTACACAGCAAGTTGCAAAAAATTTATATTTTATTTCAACTGATAAGAATTACGCTTATCGTAAAATAGCTGAAATGTTTATGGGAAATGATTTAGAAAAAAATTATGAAAAAGATGAAATTTTAGAATTATATGTAAATACTATTTATTTTGGAGATGGCTATTATGGAATTAAAGAAGCTTGTAATGGATACTTAGAGAAGGAGCCTAAAGATATGACTTTATATGAAGCAACTATGATGGCTGGCATTCCAAATGCTCCTAGTGTATATGCTCCCACTGCTAATTTAAATCTTACTTTAAGTAGACAAAAAAAGGTTATTTCTACTATGGTGGAAAATAATTATTTAAGCCAAGAAGAAGCAGATGAAGTTATTTCTATGCAACCTGAGATTTAAGATAAAAAACTAGTCATTTTACAAGAAAACCATACAAGATACTTTTTAGTAATTGTATGGTTTTTTAGTATTTTTTATTTTGGCGGAGTGAGTGGGATTCGAACCCACGGCCCCCAAAATGAAGGTACTGCAGTTCCAGTGCAGCTCGTTATGACCACTTCGATATCACTCCATAATACATAAAAAGCTAGCATTGCTGCTAGCTTAATGGCTCTCCGTGTCCGACTCGAACGGACGACCTATCGGTTACTGCACTACATTAACTTTCATTAACATTATATCTTAATATAATTTGTAGTCTGGACTTTCTCTTTACCATGTTATTTCTAATTTAGGTAGGTAGTGTAAAGTCTCTACACTCGGATATTAAATATCCTAGCTCGGTATTGTCGTGTAATTTAATTACTTACGATTTTCACCGAATTAGCTACCTTTTTCATCTATTAGTTTCCTAATAGAGCTGCTAACATCTTGGCTCATAGAACCTGCTCGACAGCCGAGCGCTCTACCGACTGAGCTAACGGAGAATATTTAAATCTGGCGACAACCTATTGTCTCAGTAGGGTAACCCACAAATATCGTCGGCACATTGGAGCTTGACTTCTGTGTT
>CANRGT010000011.1 GCA_947630185.1 uncultured Clostridia bacterium
AACACAGAAGTCAAGCTCCAATGTGCCGACGATATTTGTGGGTTACCCTACTGAGACAATAGGTTGTCGCCAGATTTTTTTATGTTTTTTTATATGAAATTTTATTTAAAAAACTGTTTAGAATTAATATACAAATTATATATAAAAGAGCATAGATTATAATTGGATTATAAATGACAAATTAATAATTAATTATAAATTATTTAAAAAAACTAGAAATTGATTTTCTAGTTTTTTTGTGCAATTTTTTTATGAAAAGTTATTATTTACAACTATTTGCTTTTTTGCTATACTTATTATTGTAAAATGGTAATTAGGAGAGATAAATATATGAAAATAAAAATATCTAATGAAGATGAATTATACAATTCATTTGACCAATTTGAAGAAACATTAAGTGAAGATTTAATATCTTATATAAATAATAAAGCAGAAGTTGCTCCAATAAAAGAAAAAGAAGATATCAAAATAGTATCGGCTAACAAAATAGATGAAGATAAATTTAAAAAATCCTTTGAAAAATATTGTAATGAACAATTAATGATAGTAAATAGACAACAAAGAATAAATAGAACAAAACAAATAGGAATGTTAATGGTAGGAATAGTATTTATAATACTTTCAATATTATTGACTGACAAAATTAATATTATAATTTTAGAAATTGTTTCAACTATTGGTTCTTTTTCAATTTGGGAATCTGCTAATAGCTGGTTATTAGAAAGCAAAGTAATTAAATTTAATAAATTAAAAGCTATGAAACTAAAAAATACTGAAATTAAATTTGAAATTTGCAAGTAATTAATAAAGGAGATATTAGATGGAAATAAGAAGTATAAAAGATACAGAAATGAAAGAAGCTTTAGATTTAGTATGGAGAGTTTTTTTAGAATTTGAAGCACCTGATTACACAGAAGAAGGAGTAAAAGAATTTAAAAAAACTATTGATGATATTAATTGGATTAATGAAAGAGAATTTTATGGAGCTTTTGAAAATGGAAAAATATGCGGTGTTATTGCAACTAAAGATAATACACATATTGCTTTATTTTTCGTTGATGGTAAATTACACGGACAAGGAATAGGAAGAAAGCTATATAATTATGTTGAAAAATTAAATGCTTCAAAACATTTTATTGTAAATTCTTCTCCATATGCTAAAGAAATATATCATCATATAGGTTTCAAAGACTTATCTAAAGAACAATGTATAAATGGTTTAAGATTTATACCAATGGAATATTATTTTAATTAGACAAATTACAGTTATAAATGTAAGATAGTTAATTGATGGTCTTTATACTAATAATTTACAAAAAGGAGAAACAAGTATGAGTAAAGTAATTTGGAAACCGGGAACATTTATATACCCTTTACCAGTTGTGATGGTATCTTGTGGAACAATGGAGAAAAGTAATATTATAACAGTAGCATGGACAGGAATTATAAATTCCGATAAACCAATGTGCTATATATCAGTTAGAAAAGAAAGGCATTCACATGATATTATAAAAAATTCAAAAGAATTTGTAATAAACTTAACTAATAAAAGTTTAGCATATGCAACAGATTGGTGTGGGGTAAAATCTGGTAGCAATGTAGATAAATTTAAAGAAATGAAGCTAACAAAAGAAAAAGCTAAAAATGTAAGATGCCCACTAATTAAAGAAAGTCCAGTTTCTATTGAGTGTAAAGTAAAAGAAATAAAGAGCTTAGGAAGCCATGATATGTTTATTGCAGAAATTTTATCAATTGATGTAGAAGATGAGTATATAGATACAAAAGGTGCTTTTGATATTAGTAAATGCGATTTAATAACATATGCAAATGGAAAGTATTTTGCATTAGGAAAACAAATAGGAAAATTTGGTTATTCTGTACAGAAAAGAAAAACAAGAAGAAAATAAATTTTAATGAAGGGAAATATAAAATTATGAAAAAGAAAATTAATGAATATGTTACTTGGGTAGGAAAAACAGATTGGGAGCTAAAAAAATTCCACGGAGATGAATTTACAACAACACAAGGTTCTACATATAATTCATATTTAATACAAGATGAAAAAACAGTTTTAATAGATACTGTATGGCTACCTTATGATAGAGAATTTGTAAATAACTTAAAAAAAGAAATTGATTTAGGAAAAATTGATGCAGTTATTATGCAACATGGTGAGGTAGATCATAGTGGAGCATTAACTGAACTTATGGAGCAAATACCAAATGTGCCAATATATTGCACACAAAATGCAGTTAAATCATTAACAGGGCAATACCATAAAAACTGGAACTTTGTACCTGTAAAAACAGGAGATACATTAAATATAGGAAAGCATACATTAACCTTTATAGAAGCTCCAATGTTACATTGGCCAGATACTATGTTTACATATATGGATGGAGAAGGAATACTATTTAGTAATGATGGATTTGGACAACATTTAGCATCAGAATTTTTGTATGCAGATGAAGTAAATAATTGCGATTTATGGAAGCAAGCAATTACTTACTATGCCAATATTTTAGCACCATTTGGAATGATGGTAAAAAACAAAATAAATGAAATTTTGAAACTTAATTTACCGCTTACCATGATATGCCCAAGCCATGGGCTTATTTGGAGAAAAAATCCAGAGCAAATTATAGAAAAGTATTTGTTGTGGGCAGATAATTATAAAGAAAATCAAATTACAATAATATATGACACTATGTGGAATAGTACTAGAAAGATGGCAGAGGCTATAGCTTGTGGAATACAAAGTGTAGACAAAGATGTTACTGTTAAAATAATGAATACTGCAAAAGATGATAAGACAGATGTATTAACAGAAGTATTTAAATCTAAAGCAATTTTAGTAGGTTCTCCAACAGTAAATAATGGCTATTTATATTCAATTGCAGGAATACTTGAAATGATAAAAGGAATGAAGTTAAAGGGCAAAAAAGCATCTGCTTTTGGAAGCTATGGTTGGAGTGGTGAAGCAGTAGGTCAATTGATAGAATCTTTAAAAAAGGCTGGATTTGAAGTTACAGATGATGGATTAAAACAACCTTGGACACCTGATGCAGAAATGAAAGAGCAATGTATAGAGTTTGGAAGAAATTTTGCTAAATAGGAGAGTAAGTCATTTTTCAAACCCTGAATTAAAAATAATAGTGGAAAGAAAAATATCAAGTGAAAAGTTAATACAATTGTGGCAAGAAAAAAATAAAAAAAGTCATCAAATAGTTGACATATTTTAAAAAAAATGGTAAAATAATTAAGCGTATGTGGAAAGCATACGCTTAAAAAAATGAAAAAATTAAAGCAAATAAAGCTGGAGGTGTTATTAAATGGCTGCAAAAGGTGCGAGAGAACCAATTACATTAGAATGTACAGAATGTAAAAGAAGAAATTATTTAACAGAAAAAAACAAAAAAAATAATACAGATAGGTTAGAAGTCGTAAAATATTGTAAATTCTGCAAAAAACGTACGACACACAAAGAAACAAAATAACCTTTTAGGAGGAAAAGTAAATGCCTAAAGATATAACAAAAAATGAAAAAAAAGAAAAGAAAGAGAAAAAGCATTTTTTTAAAGATTTTAAAGCAGAACTAAAAAAAGTAATTTGGCCAACACCAAAGCAACTTGTAAATAATACAGTAGCAGTTATTACTATTGTTGTAATCGTAGCTGCTATAGTATTAGTATTGGATTTAGCTTTTGAATCGCTTAATAATTATGGAATTAACAAATTAAGAGATGTTGTAGGCACAAGAAATGAGCAAGTAGAAAACACAGAAGCTAATAATGAAAATTCAGAAAATGCTACAGACAATACTTCAAGTAATAACGAAGTAGAAAATGAAACTACTGGAAATAACCAAGCAGAAAATGCTCAATCTGGAAATACTGAAAAAGCAAATTAAGCAATAAATAATCAAAAATAAGTAAGGAGGCTAAAAAATGTCTCAAGAAAAAGAAGAGTTAGTACCAAGATGGTATGTTGTACATACATATTCTGGGTATGAAAACAAAGTTAAAACAGACTTAGAAAAAACTATTAAGAATAGAGAGCTTGAAGACTTCTTTTTTGAAATTATAGTTCCTATGGAGGAGCAAATTGAAATAAAAGAAGGACAAAGAAAAACTAACTTAAAAAAAGTTTTTCCAGGTTATGTTTTAATTAAAATGATTGTAACAGAAAAAACTTGGTATATAGTTAGAAATACAAGAGGTGTTACAGGCTTTGTTGGTTCAGGAACCGACCCAATCCCTCTTACTGATGAAGAAATTAGAAAAATGGGCTTTGAACAAGTTGAAGTAAATGTAGACTATAGCCTAGATGATTCAGTTCGTATTATTGATGGTCCACTTTCTGACTTCACAGGTATTGTAAAAGAAATAAATAAAGAAAAACACAAAGTAAAGGTGCTTGTATCTATGTTTGGTAGAGAAACACCAGTTGAACTTGAATTTTCACAAGTTCAAAAAATCTAGAATATATAATTAATAAATAATTTATAATAGTATACTTAATGATAGACAATGGCTAACGTAAAAATACAAATTATAAAAATTTATATTAATTATATAAAGGTATTAGTTAATAATCTATTTTTAGATTAATATACATAATTCACTACAAAGAAGGAGGTGCCAAGGACAATGGCAGAAAAAGAAATAGGAACAGTAATAAAATTACAAATTCCAGCAGGAAAGGCTTCACCAGCTCCACCAGTTGGACCAGCATTAGGTGCTAGTGGTGTTAACATTATGGACTTTGTAAAACAATTCAATGATAGAACAGCTCCAATGGGAAACACAATAGTTCCAGTTGTAATAACTGTTTATAAAGATAAATCATTTGAGTTTATTACAAAAGAACCACCAATGGCAGTTTTAATTAGAGAATCTGCAAAAATTGAAAAAGGTTCTGGAAAACCTAACAAAGAAAAAGTTGCAAAATTAACAAAGGCACAAGTAGAAGAAATTGCAAAAAAGAAAATGCCAGACTTAAATGCAGCTACATTAGAATCAGCAATGAGCATGGTTGCAGGAACTGCAAGATCTATGGGCGTTGTTGTAGAAGACTAAAAAACAAAAATATTTTGGGAGAAATTTTTAAAATTTCGATTGTACCAAGGGAGGTAAAAAATGAAAAGAGGTAAAAGATATCAAGCAGCTGAAAAGCTAGTTGATAGAAAAAAATTGTATAGTGCAAAAGAAGCACTAGAAACTATTGAAAAAATGCCAAAAACTAAATTTGACGAAACTGTAGAACTACATGTTAAATTAGGTGTAGATTCTAAACAAGCAGACCAACAAGTAAGAGGTACAACAGTACTTCCAAATGGAACTGGTAAAACACTAAAAGTATTAGTTTTTGCTAAAGGTCCAAAAGCAGAAGAAGCTACAAAAGCAGGAGCTGACTTTGTTGGAGCAGAAGAATTAATTCCTAAAATTGAAAAAGAGAATTGGTTTGATTATGATATAATTGTTGCAACACCAGATATGATGGGTGTTGTAGGAAGACTTGGTAAAGTATTAGGACCAAAAGGTTTAATGCCTAACCCTAAATCAGGAACTGTAACAATGGATGTTACAAAAGCAATCCAAGAAATCAAATCAGGAAAAGTAGAATACAGATTAGATAAAAATAACATTATCCATTTAAGTTTTGGTAAAGTATCATTTGGAGCAGAAAAATTGCTAGAAAACTATGAAACAATTATAAACGCAATCATTAAAGCAAAACCAGCTGCTGCAAAAGGACAATACATTAAGAGTGTAGCCATTTCTACTACAATGGGTCCTGGTATGTATATTGATCAAAAATAAGATAAATAAAATATAGCCAAAGACAGTAAGCAATTTAAAAATGTAAGTCTTACCGAGGCAAAAGAAGAACGGAAAATTAATTCCAATCAATCTTTGTCTTGGTATAGGCAAAATTGGTTGGAATTTATTTGTCTTATGAATATAGGTTATAGCAGAAATGTTAAAGCCTATGATACCATTTTTTATGTTATAAATATTTAAAAAAATAAGATAAAAATAGGAGGTGAAAAAATGGCAAGTAAAACAATATTAAAACAAAAAGAAGAAGAAGTAAAAGCACTTGCAGAAAAACTAAAAAATGCGAAGGTAGTTCTTTTAACAGACTACAGAGGAATAAATGTTGCAGATGTTACTAAATTAAGAGCAGATTTAAGAAATTCAAAAACAGAATATAAAGTAATCAAAAACAACATTATCAAAAGAGCATTAAATGAAAATGGAGAAAACGGACTAGATGAATTATTAGAAGGTCCAACAGCAATTATATTTGGAGAAGAAGACTATTTAGAACCATCTAAAATAGTATACAACTACTCTAAAAATAATGAATTCTACCAAATTAAAGGTGGAATTATAGATGGAAAAGTTATGACAGCTGAAGAAATTATTACTTTAGCAAAACTACCATCAAGACAAGAATTACTTGCAAAATTGGCTGGCAGCTTACTTGGAAATATTACCAAATTGGCAGCTACACTTGATCAAGTTAGAATTAAGAAAGAAGCTAACGCTTAAATTTTAATGAAAAACTTCGTCTTGCGTTGTCAAACGTCGCGTAAAAATTTTTCGATATACAACTCGTATAATCTCAAAATTTTTAGCTAGTTTTCCTAGCAATACTCGTTTTTGATTAAAATTAAAACTTAAAAGTAAAAAAATTAAAAAATTAAAAATTAAGAAGGAGGTCATTTTAAAATGGCAAAAGTTGATGAATTATTAGAAACTATCGACAGCTTAACAGTTGTTGAATTATCAGAATTAGTAAAAGGAATTGAAGAAAAATATGGAGTATCTGCAGCAGCAGTTGCAGCACCAGTAGCTGGTGGAGCAGTAGCAGGAGCAGCTGAAGAAAAATCAGAATTCAATGTAGTATTAAAAGAAGCAGGAGCAAACAAAATCCAAGTAATCAAAGTAGTTAGAGATGCTACAGGATTAGGATTAAAAGAAGCTAAAGATTTAGTTGATGGAGCTCCAAAAACAGTTAAAGAAAATGTTAAGAAGGAAGAAGCTGAAGAATTAAAAGCTAAATTCGAAGAAGTTGGAGCAACTGTAGAATTACAATAATTTATAAGAATTATAAGAAACTCGTTGTTTCACAATAAAAAAGAAACCCTACACTATAAATAGTATAGAGTTTCTTTTTTTATTCTTTAAAATTTTATTGAATAGTTAGTACAAGCTTATATTTCTTTATAATTAGTATAGTTTTAACAAGTGAAGCGAAAAATTGAAAGTAATTCATTGACTTTATGAATATTAAGTTATAAAATAAGAAAGCAATAATATACTATTGCTAAGAAAAAATATAAATAAAATGAATTATAAGTTCATTTTGCAAGGAGAAAATAATGAGAATATTATTAGACGCAATGGGAGGAGATAAGGCACCAGACGCCAATATAAAGGGTGCAGTACAAGCAATAAATGATATTGAAGCGGAAGTAGTTTTAATAGGAAATGAAGAAATAATTAAATCAAGAGTAAAAGAATTATATGGAAAAGAATTATCAGAAATATCTTCAAGATTAACCATACATAATGCATCAGAAACTATTGAAATGGAAGATATTCCAACGCAAGCAATAAAACATAAAAAAGATTCTTCTATGGTAGTTGGTTTTAATATGTTAAAAGAGGGCGAAGGAGATGTATTTATCTCAGCAGGAAACTCTGGAGCATTATTAACAGGTGCTACTCTATTAGTAGGAAGAATTAAAGGTGTAGATAGACCAGCACTTGCTGGAATTTTGCCAGCATATAAAAGTAGATTAGTTTTAATGGATTGTGGAGCAAATACAAATTGCAAGCCAATAAACTTATTACAATTTGCACAAATGGCAAGTATATATTTAAAAACAACATTAAAAGTGGAAAGTCCAAGAGTAGGTTTGTTAAACATTGGAACAGAGGAAACAAAAGGAAATGACCTTACAAAAGAAAGTTATCATTTATTAAAAGAAAACGCTGAAAAATACAATGTTAATTTTATTGGAAATGTAGAAGGCAGAGATGCTTTTTCAGGCAATGTTGATATTGTAATAACAGATGGCTTCACAGGAAATATCTTCTTAAAGGCAGTAGAAGGCTTAGGAAAATTCGTAAAAAGAACTTTAACTGAAAGCTTAAAGAAAAATATAATTTCTACAATAGCTGCTGTGCCATCACTACCTGCAATTAATAGATTTGCAAAAACTGTTGATTATAAAGAATATGGTGGAGCCTTGTTTTTAGGTGTAAAAAAACCAGTTGTAAAAGCACATGGAAGTAGTGATGAAAAACTATTTGAATTTACTATTAAACAAGCAGAACAATTCGTTAAAAATAAAGCTGTTGATATGCTAATAGAAGAATTTGAAAAGCAAAAGGAAGAAGAAATAGAAAGTCAAAATGTAGAGTAGAAGCTACATATAAAATAAAAATATAAAAAATTTGACTTAACAGATAAGAAGTAATTATTAAAAAATATTGATTTAAAGGGAAAAAAGCGACCGAGTAGTATAAAAATAAAATATTTTTTAAAAAGTTCTTGACATTTAAATCTACATGTATTATCTTGTAGATAACAAAACGAAGGAAAAATAAAAGGAGGTGAATGACAGCTATGGGTTCAGAAGAAGTATTTGAAAAAGTAAAAAGTATTATAGTAGAACAATTAGGTGTAGCAGACACAGCAGTTACAACAGAGGCATCTTTTATAGATGATTTAGGAGCAGATTCTTTAGATATAGTTGAGTTAATAATGGCTCTAGAAGAGGAATTTGATATCGAAATTCCAGATGCTGATGCAGAAAAAGTAGTTACTGTAGGTGATGTTGTAGATTATATAAAAGACAATGTTGCATAAGTAAGAGAAAATAAGAAAATGGAAAGGCAATGCCTTTTCTTTTTTTGTGCATAAAAATACAAGAAAAAATATAAATCTTTACAAAATACTTGACATGCACAAACAAATGTTTTAAAATATATAAAAATATAAAGGATGTGAATTTATGGAACAAAATAATTTAGTGATTCAAAATGAATTAGCAAATGAAGATATAAAAAAATTAATATATACAATAAGAGGCAAGCAAGTTATGCTAGATAGTGATGTAGCTATGCTATATCATTATGAAACGAAAAATGTGAATAAAGCTGTAAAAAGAAATATTGATAGATTTCCGGAGGAATTTTGTTTTCAACTAACAGAAAATGAATTTCAAACTTTGAGGTTCCAAATTGGAACCTCAAAACAAAATTTAGAAATAAATGATGAATTTAGAGGAGGAAGAAGATATTTACCTTATGCCTTTACAGAACAAGGAATTGCTATGTTAGCAGGTATTTTAAAAAGCGATATAGCTGTAAAAGTTAGTATTAATATAATAAAATCTTTTATAGAAATGAGAAAGTTTATATCTTTAAATGGACAAATATTTGAACGATTAACAAATATGGAATATAAATTACTGGAATATGATAAAAAATTTGATGAAGTTTTTAATCAACTTCAATTAGAAGATAATATTAAACAAAGAATATTTTTTGATGGTCAAATATATGATGCATATAGCATCATTGTAGACATTATAAAAAAAGCAAATAACAAGATATTGATTATAGATAACTATATTGATGACAGTGTTTTGAAAATGTTAACCAAAAAGAAAAGTAATACAGAAGTTGTTATTTTAACATCCGATAAAAGTAAGATTGATAATTTGGATATTAAAAAATTCAATAAAGAATATCCTATTCTTAAAGTTGCTAAAACTAATAAATTTCATGATAGATTTATTATAATAGACAATAAAGAAATGTATCATTTAGGTGCTTCAATAAAAGACTTAGGTAAAAAATGCTTTGCAATTAACAGAATTGAAGATATGGAAATTATAGAAAAAATTATTAATTTATAAAATGATAGAAGAACAATACTAAAGTTTAACTAGCATTATTGGTTACTTAAAATTATTTTCAATAATTCAATTGTTTTGGTTGTATTATTTAATTCTACAATTAAAATTAGAAAATACAAAATGTTTGCTTTTTGCCAATAACTAATGTATAATTATAGTAAAAAATTAGGAAAGGAGCAAAAAATGGATTTTACGAAATTAGAACAAAGCATAGGCTACACATTTAAAAACAAAGACTTATTATTGAAAGCCTTTACACACACATCATATGCTTATGATAACCATGTAGAAAGCAATGAAAAGTTGGAATTTTTAGGAGATAGCATTTTAGAGTTCTTATCTAGTAAATATATTTATAATAATTATCCTAAATTAAAAGAGGGAGAAATGACTAAAGTGAGAGCTGAAGTTGTTTGCGAAGATAGTCTTTACTTAGTTGCACAAAAACATCATTTTAGTGATTTCTTGTATCTAGGAAAGAGCGAAGCTGTAACACATGGAAAAACGAAGCCCGCTATTTTAGCAGATAGTGTTGAAGCTTTAATTGCAGCAATTTATTTTGACAGTAACTTAGAAGAAGCGGAAAAATTTATTATAGAAAACCTAAAAGATGCAATAGAAGAATCGAGTAAAAATGTAGGAATGAAGGACCATAAAACAGTATTGCAAGAAAAATTGCAAGTTCATGGAAATGTGCATATTACTTATGAAGTTATTAAAACTACTGGCCCAGATCATGATAAAACCTTTGTTGTAGAGGTTTCATGTGATGGAAGAAAGCTAGCAATAGGAGAAGGAAAAACTAAAAAACAAGCAGAAATGCAAGCTGCTAAAAAGGCTCTGGAGGTAATATAAATGAAGAAAGAGTACATTATACCAATTTTCGTACCACATTTGGGTTGTCCGCATCAATGTACTTTTTGTAATCAAAAAGAAATTAGTGGACAAACTAAACAAGTAACAAAAGAAGATGTAAAAAATACCATTGATTATTATTTAAAAAATTTTAAAGATGATTCAAAATATGTAGAAGTAGCCTTCTTTGGCGGAAGCTTTACAGCTATTGACGAAAAAGTGCAAAATGAATTATTAGAAACTGCGAACGAATATATAAACAATGGGAAAGTAAATAGTATTCGTATTTCTACAAGACCAGATTATATCGATAAAAATATTCTAAAAAGGCTAAAAAAATATCATGTAAAAACAATAGAATTAGGTGTTCAATCAAGTAATGACTACATATTAGCAAAATGCAAAAGAGGTCATACATTTGAAGATGTAAAAAAAGCTTCAAGGCTAATTAGGTGGAACGGCTTTATATTAGGCCATCAAATGATGGTTGGGCTTCCAGAAAGCACTAAATTAGATGAAATACATACAGCTAAAAGTCTTATTAAATTAAAACCTAAAATTGTTAGAATTTACCCTGTACTTGTAATTAAGGACACCCCTTTAGAAAAAGAATATAAAAGGGGAGAGTATCAACCATTAACAGTTGAGCAAGCAGTAGAGCGTTCAAAAGAAGTAATGCAATTATTTAATAGAGCAAAGATAGAAGTAATTAGGCTTGGACTTCAAAATACAGAAGAAATTTCTGACCCAGCACAAGAAGAAAGCAAAGTAGTAGCAGGACCATATCACCCAGCGTTTAGGCAACTTGTAGAATCTAGTATGTGGTATGATGAAATAGTAGCTAAAATTAAAGAATGTAACGCAAAAGTAATGCAAGTGCGCATAACTGCTAACCCAGAAAATATGAATAATATAATAGGCCACAAAAAAGAAAATGTTTTAAAATTAAAAGAAATATATGATGTTGACGTCATAGTAAAAGCAGATGAAAATATTAAAAAAGGAAAATTCAAATTAGATATTGAAAAAACTTATGATGATGCATTGGAAGAAAACTCAAATAAAAGGATGGTAAATAAGTAATACAATTTAAAATATAATGCATTAACAAAAATATTAGATTGATAATATTAGTATACAAAAAATAAAAACATTAGATTTTTTTATAATATTAACATACAAAAAATATTAATTATTTTAAAATGAAAATTATAATAAAACAAAGTATAAAATCACTTATAATTGCCAAAATAAATGGTAATGATAGGTGATTTTTTTATGCTAAAAATTCACCTACACAAAAAATTAAAAGAGAGAGTAAATATGAATTATAAAAGAACAAAGAGAATATATATACTTAGAAAGTATGCTATTGATTTATTTTATATAGTATTAGGCTGTTTTATTATGGCAATAGGAACAGCATTATTTTTGCTTCCAAATCAGCTTTCTTCTGGTGGATTTACTGGTGTTGCAACAATTATTTACTACTTTTTGCACTTTCCATTAGGAACAGTAATATTTCTTTTAAATATACCATTTTTTATTTGGGCATGGTTTAAAGTAGGAAAAGAGCTTTTAATAAAGTCTATTTTAGGAACAGCTATTTTATCTGCATTTATTGATATACTAGAAAGATTTCCAAGTCTTACGGAAGATAGATTTTTAGCCTGCATATATGGTGGAATTTTAATTGGAATTGGATTAGGTTTTGTATTAAAGGCAAGTGCTTCAACAGGTGGAACAGATTTAATATCGCAAATTGTAAGAGCATACAATCCACATATAAGGATGAGTAGCATAATAGTTGTAGTAGATGTTATAATAGTAGCATTAAATGTTTTGTTTTTTAGAGAAGTTGAAATAGGATTATATTCTGCAATAGCTATTTATTTAATGGGAAAAATGATAGATATTGTTTTTGAAGGTGTTAACTTTACAAAAATGATGCTTATTGTTTCTAACAAATATAAAGAAATAGCAAAAGAAGTTGGAGATAAGCTTCAAAGGGGAAGTACCGGAATTTATGCTAAAGGAATGTACACAAAGGAAAAAAAGATGATGCTATTTTGTGTTGGTTCAAGAAATGATGTGGCAAAAATAAAAGAAATTGCAGTAAAAATTGATCCCAAATCCTTTATTGTAATAGCAAATGCCAGAGAAGCATGGGGAAAAGGTTTTAAAAGAGATTAAAAATGTAATTGTTCAAAAAGTAGATAAAGAATTGAAAGATGTATTTTGAAGAATGGTGTCGAAAAAGATTGAAAAATAGCAGTATTGCAAGATTTATGTCGATAAGTTTTTCTTTACAAATGGAAAAAAATGGTGTAATATAGATATAGTTAAAAATTGCAATTTTTAAAATTTAAATTTATTCAAATAACTTTTTTCTAATTTAAATCTATTATTATCTAAAAGTTATCCAGTAATTTTAATTAAAAGTCATACAGTATTAATTTAAAATAATTGCGTATTTTAAATTATCAACTGCATGAATATGAAGGTAGGTGAAGTTTATGTGATTACTTATACCAGAAAAAACGTTAATTTTCTTTCTTTTATAATTATTATTCTATTTTTTTCAGTTTTTTCTATAATATATTTTCAAAATATATTCAAGTTTCCTATTTTAAATAACCAAATATATAAAAAAGAAATTTCTTTAGAAGAAAGGAGTGTAAATGAAAATCAAGGAGCAGTAGAAAATATAGAAGATATACAAAATAGTGCAAAATCAATTGAAGAAGTAGGTGAAACAAATCAAGATGAGATTATAAAAACACAAAGAAAATGGATTGAAGAATACAAAGGAGTTAAATGGCGTATACAAATACCGAAAATAAATTTAGATGTACACATTGAAGAAACTACATCATTAGATGTAATGTTACATTCTGTTGGGCATTTTGAAGAAACTAGTAAATGGAATGGAAATGTAGGGTTAGCAGCACATAATAGAGGAAATCAATGTAATTTCTTTCAATATATAAAAAATTTAAAAGTAGGTGACGAAATTATTTATATTACTGACATGGGAAAAAGAATTTACAAAGTGCAAACGAATAAAGTAATTTTAGAAACAGATTGGAGCTATTTACAACCAACTAATGATAATTATATTACACTGATTACTTGTGAAGAAAACAGAAGTGAATACAGAAGATGTATACAAGCAGTAGAAATTGCAACATATGAAAACTTAATCTAAATGTTTAAGTATTTAATATTAAGCATTAAACTTAAGCATAAAAAATACTAAGGCATTAAATTTAAGTATAAAAATATTAAGGCATTAATTTAAGTATAAAAAATTTGTTAAAAATAAATAAGAAAGATTAGAATATATAAAATTAAAGCAAAAATGAAAGGAATAAAAAATAAAATGAAAAACAAAATAATTAAAAAAAGTATGTACATATTACTAATTTTAATAATGTTATTAAATAGTATTGCACCGATTGCAACTGCATACACAGTAAAATTAGGAGAAAGAACAAAATTATGTGCAGAAAAGGAACTTCCTGGCTTTGTACAATATAAATCAGATGGTTCTTTAAAATTAGTATATAGAGTATTTTATAAAGATAATGAGAAAAGGCTAGATGCTTTTTGCTTAGAGCCACTTAAGGATGGAGTTGGAACAGGTGGAGGAGATAGTTATTACACACAAATAAAAAAAGAAATAGACGATATGAGAGTATGGAGAGCTTTGTACCATGGATATCTAGGTAAAAAGTGGAATGAAACTACACCAGATGATACCGATAATAAAGAGTTAAAATCAGGACCTGTTGTTGAATCTGATGATGATTGGTATTTTGTAACTAAGCTTGTAATTCATTGTTTAAATGAAGAAACTCCAATAGCTCCTAAGTCTAAATATGAAGTTCCCACTCATATTGCAAGTTCGGATGAAAGATTAGGTCTTACTTTAGAAGATGTAAAAAGAAGAGGTACTAAAATTTTAGATGCAGCAGAAAAACTGTATAATTATGCAGTAAATGGCACAGAAAGCTATGAAGAAGGAAAAATATCATTAATTAAAAGTGGAGAAATTTATACATCTGGAGATGATTTAGTACAAGATTTTAATTTGACTTCTAATAAAGAGTTAAAAAGTTATGATGTTTCTTTAGAAGGATTTTTAAGTGGAGTTTCATATACCAAAAGTGGTAATAAAATATCAGTAAAAATTCCAAAAAATATTATGTCTAAAAATATTGAAGGAACAATTAAAGTTACTAATGCACAAATAAAAACCTATCCAGCTTTTTATGCAGAAGCAGATAATCCTGATTATCAAGATTATGTTGTTGTTGCAACAGCATATGAAGAGTTAAGTACACAAACAGATTTTGAAGCAGAATTGAATAAATCAAAAATAGAAATTTTAAAAATAGATAAAGATACAAAAGAGCCAATACCTGACACTACTTTAGAAATTAGTAAGGATAATGAAGTTGTAGAAACAGTAAAGACAGGAAAAGATGGAAAAGCTACTGTAGAAAATTTGTATCCGGGAGATTATCAAGTAAAAGAAATAGAAGCGAATGAAGATTATTTGTTGTCAGATGAAGTAAAAAACGTAAAGTTAGAATATGGAAATGTAACAAAAGTAACATTTGAAAATACAAGAAAAACAGGAAATTTAAAGCTTATTAAAGTAGATAAAGATAATAATGAAGTAGCATTAGGAAATGTAGAATTTGATTTATATTCTGAAGAAAAAGGAGAAATTGTAGGAACATATCATACAGACTTTAACGGAGAAATTTTTGTAGAAAACTTAAGAGTTGGAAATTATAAATGGATAGAAAAGAATACTAATAAATGGTACAATTTTAATGAGGTTGAAACACAAGTAAAAGTAAAATGGAATGAAACAAATGAAAGCATAGTAGAAAATGAACTAAAAAAAGGTCAAATTAAAGTTATAAAATTAGATAAAGAAAATGAAAAAATAAAACTAAAAGATGTAGAGTTTAATGTAATAGATGAAAATGGAAATATTTTAGAGACAATAAAAACAGACGAAAATGGTGAAGCTATAACTAAAAAATATCCTGTAAGAGATTTTAAAAAACTTACCTTGCAAGAAACTAAAACCTTAGAAAATTATGTATTAGATACTAATCCACAAACAGTTACTTTAAAAGAAAATAAAGTATTAAATGTGACATTTAAAAATGAAAAAAAGAAGGGACAAATAAAAGTTATAAAAGTAGATGCAGATAATAATGAAATAAAATTGCCTGATATTGAATTTAAGGTATACGATGAATCTGGTAAGGTTGTAGACACTTTAATAACAGATAAAAATGGAGAAGCACTAAGCAAAAAACTGCCAATTGACCAAAAATATAGAGTAAAAGAGACTAAAACTGGTAAATGGTATGTGTTAGATGAAAAACAACAAACAGCAATATTAAAACAAGATGAAATTACAAATTTAATATTTCAAAATGAAAAGAAAAAAGGTCAAATTAGAGTTATAAAAGTAGATGAAGATAATAATGAAATTAAATTACCAGATGTTGAATTTAAAGTATATGATGAAAATGATAACATTGTAGATACTTTAATAACAGATAAAAACGGAATGGCAACGAGCAAAAAGTTACCAATTGATAAAACATATACAGTAAAAGAAAGCAAAACATTAAAAAATTATGTGTTAAGTGATGTTACCAAAACAGTAATATTAGAGGAAAATGAAATTACAAATGTAGAATTTACTAACCAAAAAATAAAAGGTTATATAGAAATTACCAAAATTAGTGCTAATGACAATGATATAACAGGCGAGAAAAAAGGCTCTACATTACCAAATGCAGTATTTGAAATATATACTGAAGATGACAAGCTAGTAGATACTATTGTAACAAAAGAAGATGGAAAAGCTAAGAGCAAACTACTAGAATATGGAAAATACTATATTAAAGAAAAAAGTACGGGTTCTGATTATTACTTATTAAATACGGAGAAATATAATATTGAAATAAAAGAACCTTTAAAAACAGTAGAAATTACAATTGAAAATGAAAGTGTTGATACAAAACTAGACATAGAAAAAACAGGAGTAACAAAAGCAAAACCAAACGAAGAAATAAAATATGAATTTAATACTTTAAAAAATGCTTCAAATGTATCATTAGACAATTTTACATGGGTTGATAATTTACCATATAAATATGTAAGACTTACAAAATTATACACAGGAACTTATAATGAAGACTTAAATTATGTTGTAAAGTATAAAACTAATAAATCAAAAGATTATATTGAATATGGAACGTATAACACTAAAGAGAATAATTATATAGATTTTACCACTTTAAAGCTAGATGAAAATGAATATATTACTGATTTTAAAGTAGAATTTGGAACAGTAAAAGCAGGATTTGAAGCACTACAAAAACCTATTATATATACGAAAGTATTAGGCACAATAAGTCAAAATGAAAAGTGGATAAACTATACATATCTTACAGGCAATTATAAAGAGCATGAACTTGAAGATAAGGATGAATGGCCAACAACATTATATCAAGAAAAAAAGCTTCCAAGAACAGGTTTTTAGAAAGTAAATATAATGGAAAAAACAATTAAAAAAACATAAGAGAAATTTAAAAACATAAAAAGGGCTAAAAATAAATAAATCCAAAAGAAACAATTTTAAAAAACATAGCAAAATAGAAAGCTTTTATTGACAGAAATTATGATAGAATATATAATACATACTAGGAAAATATATGAAATAAAATATAAGGAGAAAATGATAAAACATGATAGTACAGCTGATATTTTTAGCTATTTTAATTCTATTAAATGCCTATTTTGCTGCAACCGAAATTGCATTTATTTCTTTAAATGATGCCAAAATAGAAAAACAAGCAAAGGAAGGAAACAAAAAAGCAAATTTAATTCAAAAAATGTTAAAAAATCCAAGCAAATTTTTATCAACAATTCAAATAGGAATTACATTAGCAGGATTTTTATCAAGTGCGTTTGCATCAGATGTATTTGCTGATAAATTAGCTCCAGTTTTAGCAAATTGGATGCCATTTTTAAGTGTTTCAGTTTGGCAGGATATTTCAATAGTAATAATTACTATAATTCTATCATTCTTCACATTAGTATTTGGAGAATTAGTTCCAAAGAGATTAGCAATGAAATACTATGAAAAAATTTCATTTGCTACAGTAGGTGTAATTAGAGGCATTTCTATTTTTACAGCACCTTTTGTAAAACTTTTAACTTTTTCAACCAATATTGTTTCTAAAATGTTTGGAGTTAGTGAGCAAGATGAAGAAGTAGTTACAGAAGAAGAAATTAAAATGATGGTGGATCAAGGCGAAGAAAATGGTTCTATTGAAGAAACCGAAAAAGAACTTATAAATAATGTATTTGCTCTAAATGATATTGTAGCTTCTGAAATAATGATACATCGTACTGATATGTATGCAATTGAAATCAATCAAGATTTATATGAATTATTAGATGAAATAGATTCGTATAAATATAGCAGAATACCAGTATATGAGGAAACTATAGATGATATAAAGGGAATTTTATTCGTAAAAGATATTCTAAGGTCAGTAAGCAAAAGAGAAAATATTAGAATTAGAGATATAATGAGAGAAGCATACTTTGTGCCAGAATCAAAACCAATTGATGAGATTTTTAAAGAATTGCAAACAAATAAAATGCAAATGGCAATTGTAGTAGACGAATATGGTGGAACAGCTGGTATTTTAACTATGGAAGATATACTAGAAGAATTAGTTGGAAATATTTTTGATGAATATGATGATGTTGAAGTAGAATATCAAAAAATAGATGATGACACATACTTATTAGAAGGAAGCATGAGCTTATATGAATTAAAAAAGATTTTAGATGTAGAGCTTCCAGAGGGAGATTATGAAACTTTATCAGGTTATATTATTGAAAAGTTAGGTAGACTTCCAGAAGAAAATGAATATCCAACTGTAGAAGATGATTACTTAACATATCATATTGAAGAATATGAAGATAAAAGAATAAACTGGGTTAGAGTATGTAAGAAAAAACAAGAAGAGTTAGAAGATACTGAAGAATAGATAAAAAAAGTTATGAATAAGCTAAAGAAAATATTTAAATTTATGAAATTATTATGTTTGTAATATCATAGAAATTGAAAAGAGGTAGGAATATGAAGAAAAAAATTGTATGGATTATTTTAGCTGTTATTTTATTAGTAGCAATAGCTGTAACATCTATAATTATGATTAATGAATCAAAATTTCAATATTCAGTAGAAGAAATAAAAGAATATAATTATTTTGTACTTATAAAAGATAAAAAATATGGTGTAATTGATAAATATGCTAATGTAGTTATAGAACCAAATTATATAGCAGTACAAATTCCTAATCCATCAAAACCAGTATTTATTTGCATAAATTCCTACAATCAAGAAACTAAAGATTATGAAAGTGTAGTATATAATGATAAACAAGAAGTGCTTTTAGAAAATTATAAAAATGTGCAAGCAATTCCACTTCAAACAAATATAGAAACAAACCCATATGAAAAGAGTGTTCTAACATATAAAGAAGATGGAAAATATGGAATTGTTACTTTAGAAGGTAAAAAAGTTACAAATGCAATTTATGATGAAATAAGCAGTATAAATTATAAAGAGGGAACCTTCTTAGTAAAACAGGATGACAAAGTTGGCGTTGTTAATATGAAAGGAACAGTTCTTATAAATACAGAATACGAAACTATAACTTCTGATAATTATTATAATGAAGCTACAAAAAATAAAACGACTGGTTTTATAGTAAGTAAGAAAACAGAAGATGGATATCGTTATGGTTATATAAATTATCGTGGAAAAGTTATATTAAATCCAGAATATACAGAGCTTGAAAGAGTAACACAAATACCAAGTGAAGAAGATATTTATTTTATAGCCTTCAAAGATGGACAAGCAGGTCTTTTAAAGAATAATGAAGTTATTTTAAATTATGAATATGAAGATTTTGAGTATAATGCACAAAATAATATTTTTATTGTGCAAAGAAATGGAAAAAAAGGTGTTGTAACTGATAAAGGTGAGATTACAATACGTCCTGAGTATGATAATATTTTGTTTGGAGGAATGTACTTAAATGCAGTAAGAGGAGATGAAACTTTTATATTTGATGCAAAAGGAATTAGAATACAAACAGAAAATGTTAGTATGACAGAAACTGATAATCCAAACTATTATATTGCAATAGATAAAAATGATACTTACAAATTAGTTGATGCAACTGGTAGAACATTGTTAGATGATAATTATACCTATATAGAAGATTTGCCTGGAAATTATTTTATTGTTGCACGCGATGGCAAAAATGGAATTATAGATAATTATGGAAATGTTGTTGTAGAATTAAAATATACTAGTATTTTCAGATTTAACGATACAAATTTACTTCAAGCAGAAATATCAGAAACAAAAACTATAGAGCTATATAATATGCAAATGCAAAAAGTAGCTAGTATGGATGGAGCATCTATTACTCAATATAAAAAATCTGATGCAATTACACAAGAATATATTATGTTAGCATCTGCAAATAACCTTGAGTATTATGATGTAGAAGGAAATTTATTAGATCCAAAAAATATTTTCCCATCAAATCAGGTATTAGCTAAAAAAATAGGAGATAAATGGGGATTTGTAGATAGAACAGGAAATGAAGTGGTAGCTGGAATATATGATATGGTTACAGACTTAAATGAATATGGATATGCAGGAATACAAAAGGATGGAAAATGGGGAGTAGTAGATAAAATGGGAACTGTTATACAAGAACCAGTATATGAGTTAGAATGGCTACAACCAAGTTTCTTAGGAAAATATTATCGTATAAATGCTTGGTATAATGAAGCAAGGTACAGCGATGAGATTGCAGAATAATCTCTACACTAAATATCATAAATGAAAGGAACAAAATAATGTATAAGCAATTTGGAATAAGCGATGAAGTAATAAAAATGGCTAAAATAGCAGAAGAACAAGTACAAGATGTATTTAATAAAATAGATGAAGTATGTGAATATAATAGTTTAAAAGTATTAAATGCTTTCCAAAAATATCATGTTTCAGATATTCATTTTAATAGCACAACAGGATATGGCTATAGTGATATAGGAAGAGATACTATAGAACAAGTATATTCAGAGATTTTACATACAGAAGATAGTTTAGTAAGAAGTCAATTTATTTCTGGAACTCATGCTTTAACAGTAGCACTATTTGCATTCTTAAGGCCAGGAGATACTTTACTTAGCATATGTGGAAAGCCTTATGATACTTTAGATGAAGTAATAGGAATTGTGGATAACCCAAGCTCATTAAAAGCACATCAAGTAAAATATGAGCAAATAGATTTAATAAATGAAGATTTTGATTATGAAAAAATCAGAGAAAGAGTTTCACAAAAAAATGTTAAGCTTATTGAAATACAGCGTTCTAGAGGGTATAGCTTAAGAGATAGTATTGCTTTAGACAAGATGGAAAAAGTAATAAAAACAATTAGACAAGTAAACCAAGAAGTAATTCTTATGGTAGATAATTGTTATGGCGAAATGGTAGACACCATAGAGCCAACAGATGTAGGTGCAGATGTAATAGTAGGTTCTTTAATTAAAAATTTAGGTGGTGGAATTGCACCAAATGGAGCATATATAGCTGGAAAAAAAGAATTAGTAAAACTAGCTGCAGAAAGATTAACTTCACCTGGAATAGGAAAAGAGGAAGGCCCTACATTAGGAATAAATAAGCAGTTTTTGCAAGGATTATTCTTTGCACCAAGTGTTGTTGCAAGTAGTTTAAAAACGGCTGTTTTTGCAAGTAAATTATTAGAAAATTTAGGCTATGAAACAAAGCCAAAATATGACCAAAAAAGAAGTGACATAGTTCAAACTATTATATTCCATGACAGAGAAAAACTAATTAAATTTTGTCAAGGAATTCAAATGGGTTCTCCAATTGATAGTAACTCAATTCCTGAACCTTCAGATATGCCTGGCTATACAGATCAAGTAATTATGGCAGCAGGAGCATTTACACAGGGTTCTTCAATAGAACTTTCTTGTGATGCACCTTTAAGAGAACCATATGTTGCATTTTTGCAAGGTGGTTTAACTTATGAATATGGAAAATTAGGTGTATTAAAAGCGGTAGAATTAATTACGAAATAATATTAATTATATGTATTAAAGATGAGACATATCAAAATTTATTTTTATTACTAGTTTTAAGTTTTATAAATAAGAAAGGAAAAGGGTGTTAGCTAAATAAAAACTAACACCTAATATTTTAAAAATGAGGGTAGTTGTAATAGGTGGTGGACCTGCTGGAATAATGGCAGGACTGCATGCAAGTAAACTAGGAGATGAAGTAATTTTATTAGAAAAAATGGAATCACTTGGTAAGAAATTACTTATTACAGGAAAAGGTAGATGTAATATTACAAGTTCCATTCCAATAGATGAGTTTATTCAAAATGTGCCAGGAAATGGCATGTTTCTTTATAGTAGTTTTTCTAAATTTACCAATGAAGATATTATCAAACTTTTGAAAAGTGAAGGATTAGAAGTTAAAGAGGAAAGAGGACATAGAATTTTTCCAGTAACAGATAATGCAAAAGATGTATTAAATGTGTTTTTAAAATTGTTAAAAAAAGCAAATGTACAAGTTATAACATCTGCAAATGTAAAAAATATAGTAGTAGAAAAAAACGAAAGTTCTGATTTGCCAGTAGTTTTAGGAGTACAGGTTGAAAATTTAGGAATACGTGATGAAAATTTAGGAATATGTGATGAAAATTTAGGAGTGTATGATGAAAATTTAGGAGTACATGTTGAAAAAAAGAATAAAGCTGAACAAAATTTAGAAAATATGAAAACTAATAAATGTGAACCTAAATTACAATTTATAAAAGCAGATAAAGTTATTTTGGCAACCGGTGGAAAAAGTTATTCAGTAACAGGCTCAACTGGAGATGGTTATGTTTTAGCTAAAAAATTAGGACATACAATAACTGAAATTAAGCCATCTTTGGTTCCTTTAGTAGCTAGTAAAAAATCAATAAATATATGTAAAAGTCTTCAGGGCTTGAGTTTAAGAAACGTTAAAATTAAATTAATAGATAATTTAAAAAATAAAGTAATATATGAAGATTTTGGTGAAATGTTGTTTACTCATTGGGGTGTTTCAGGTCCTACAATATTAAGTAGTTCTGCACATTTACTTAGATATAAAAATGTGGAAACCTTATTAAAGGAAGGTAATATAATTCTTAAAATAGATTTAAAACCAGCACTATCTGAAGAAAAGTTAGAAGAAAGAATTTTAAGGGATTTTGAAAAAGAAAAGAATAAAGAATTTAAGAATAGTTTAGATGAACTATTGCCTAAGAAAATGATAGAACCAATGATAAAACTAACAGGGATTGAAGAAACTAAAAAGGTTAATTCAATTACTAAACAAGAAAGAGAAAAATTATTGAATTTACTTAAGAATTTTGAAATAACAATAGAAGGATTTAGACCAATAGAAGAAGCAATTATCACTTCAGGAGGAGTTTCTATAAAAGAAATAAATCCAAAAACAATGGAATCAAAATTAGTAGAAGGATTGTACTTTGCAGGAGAAATTATAGATGTAGATGCATATACAGGTGGATTTAATCTTCAAATTGCATATTCTACCGGTTATGTGGCAGGAGGACACAAGGAAGATTAATATACAAATGTTATTAAAAAGGACATGAAGAGTATTAATAAACCTTACAACAAAAAAATTACTTTCACATAGATTTATGATAAGTTTAAAAGAGGGGTATATAAATTTGAGAACTATTAAAGAGGATGTAACAGCACAAATTGTAGAAAAAAAATCTAAATTCATAGCAAATATTTTTTATGTGAGTTCAGAAGAAGAAGCACAGCAAAAGTTATTAATGGTAAGAAAACAGTATCATGATGCTAGGCATAATTGTTATGCTTATCGCATTCAAAAAAATGAAGAAACTATAGAGAAGTCAAGTGATGATGGTGAACCATCTGGTACTGCTGGTGCACCCATGTTAAATTTATTAGTAAAAGAAGAAATGATAAATATTTTAGTAGTTGTAACAAGATATTTTGGAGGTATACTTTTAGGGACAGGAGGTTTAGTAAGAGCATATACAGAAGCTACTAAAGAGGCTTTGCAAAATGCAATAATTGTTTCAGAAGAACCAGGTTTAGAATTAAAAGTGATATTACCATATCAAGATTTTGAAAGATTTAAGTATTATTGTCAAACTAACGAAATAAATATCATAGAAAGTAGCTTTTCAAATGAAGTATGTTGTATTATAGAAATTTCATTATACGAAAAAAGAAAAATAATAGATGAAATAGAAGAAAAACAATTTAATATACAAAATTTGGAAATTGTAAAAGAAAAAAATATTAGAAAATAATAAAAAAATAACACACAAAAACAGCTAAAAATAAACAAAAACACAAAAATATGGAAAAAAATTCCAAAAAAGTCCTTGCAAAAACCACCAAAGCGTAATATAATTTGAAAAGTAAAATGTAAAAAATTTACAATTTTTTTGAAAGGTGGGTAAAAAAGTGAACGAAAAGATCACAGTGTTAGTAGCAGATGATAATGCTGATTTTACGACAACATTATCTAATTATTTACAGAAGGAGGAGAAAATAGAGATTGTAGGAATTGCAAGAGATGGAAATGAAGCAGTAGAAATGGCAATAGAATTAAAACCAGATATTTTATTATTAGATATTATTATGCCACACTTAGATGGCTTAGGAGTATTAGAAAAATTAAATGAAGAAGAAATGGAAAAAAGACCATTATGTATTATTCTATCAGCAGTAGGTCAAGATAAAATTACACAAAAAGCGATTTCTTTAGGAGCACAATATTATATAGTAAAACCATTTGATATAAATGTGCTAATAAAAAGAATGAAGGAACTAAAAAATTATCAACCAGGTCAATTCAAAGGTGGACTTATGAGTAGAGAAATTAAAACACAATACATAGATATTTCTCCAGATAAAAAGAAAAATCAAGAAAACTTAGAAGCATTAGTAACTAATGTAATTCATGAAGTGGGTGTTCCAGCTCATATTAAAGGCTATCAATATTTAAGAGAAGCTATAATGATGGTTATTAAAGATACAGAAGTAATAAACCAAATCACGAAACAGCTATATCCTAATATTGCCGGAAAATATAGTACAACACCATCAAGAGTAGAAAGAGCTATTCGTCACGCAATAGAAGTAGCATGGCGGAAGAGGAGAGCAAGAAACAGTAGAAAATATATTTGGATATACAGTATCAGCAGCTAAAGGAAAGCCTACGAACTCAGAATTTATAGCAATGATAGCAGATAAGTTAAGGCTTGAACTAAAAAGTGCTTAATATATAGTGAAATATTAAAAATAAAAGGAGATGTTAAAAAGTATTATTTTTTTAGCATCTTCTATTTTTTAATTGACATAATACAAAAAAGGTTATATAATAGTACCATGAATTGGTTAAAAAAGTTCCTCTCCAAGATTTCTTTAACTGATTCAAATAAAATTTAGGAGGCAACTATGGAAAGACAAGAACTTATAAATCATGTTCGTTCTGAAGTCAAACGGCTTACAGAGCTGGGAATTCTTAAGTTAAGACAGGATAGAAACTTATCTGAGCTTGAGAAAATTTCCGAGAGCATTGATTATAGTCCGTTTAAGGACAATCCTGAACCGAAGTTCAGTGTCGAGGAACTGCAGGTAAAAGGTGAAGCTGAGTGGGTAGCCTTAAGCTTTTACAGATGGGGAAACCCATATGTTAAGCAGGGTAAGTTCTACCAAAAGTGGAGCCAAACTGTATATTACCTCGCAAATGAAGCAGGAAGAGCAGGAAGAGAAATCGCAGAAGTCGAAAACTGTAAGAGCCTTAGCAAATACTATGGCCACACAACGCTCGAGGAATTCTGCGGAATGGTTCCCATGATAACGGAATAACCGTAAGGTTAAGAAACAATTGAATGAAGATTAAAACATTGGGGAGGATGCAAAGCCGGTGGTATATTTACCATCGGTTTTGTTTTTAGTCATATTAAAATACTGACTAATCAAAGTTGTAACTATTAAAATATTGACTAATCAAAGTTGTAACTATTAAATTATTGACTAATTAAAGTTGTAACTATATAATAAAGAAAAGTAAAACATAAAAATTAAAAGTTTAAGTATAATAAAATTTATAAAAATAAGGTATTAAAAATATAATTGGAGACTAGCGAAAGGAATGGTAAAATATGATAATAGAAGTACCAGAGAAAGTAGCTAAAAAGACTGTTATAAAAAGAGATGGAAAAAAGGTAGAATTTGATGGAGCAAAAATAGCATTAGCAATACAAAAGGGATTCGGAGATATTATTGGAAATGAAGATTTAGCAAATGCTAAGTATAATCAAACAGATGTAAATAAAGTATATAGCAAAGTTCTATCAAGAATTGAGAAAATAGAAGGCGAAAGGATTAAGATAGAAGAAATCCAAGATTTAATAGAAGAAGAACTAAAAAATAATGGATATCAAGATGTGTATGAAGCTTTTTCTAGTTATCGTGAAAAAAGAGCTCAATCAAGACAATTATTTTTTGATGAAAAAAAACAACATAAATTTTTAAAAGCGCTAGAAAATTTAGGATTAAAATCAGTAGAAACTGAAGAAAAGGCAAGTAAAGATAGTGAAACAACAATGAGTACAATGCTTCAATATGGAAGCACAATCTCTAGGCAATTTGCAATAACTTATTTAATGAAAAAGAAATTTTCAGAAGCAAATGAGAATGGTGATATTTTTATTCATGATATGGATTTTGTTCCTATGGGAACTACATCATGTACACAAATAAATCTTGAAAAACTATATGAAGATGGATTTTCAGCAGGATTTTGTTTTTTAAGAAGCCCAAATGATATTAGCTCATATACTGCATTAGCAGCAATAGCAATAGAGTCAAATCAAAATGATCAACATGGAGAACAAGGAATACCTGCATTTGACTATTATATGGCACCAGGAGTTTTAAAAACTTTCAAAAAGCAATTTAAAGAAATTATTTTTAATTATTTAGAACTTACAGATTTTGATAAATTTATTGCAATAAATGGAATAGAAAGAGAAATAGATAAAATTAGTACAATAGAGTTTGATAGTAGTATTTTTGACAAATATTGTAGAGAGTCGGAAGAATTAAAAAGGATGTTTAGAATTTCATATAAAAAGGCAATAGAGAAAACTAATCGTATTACTTATCAAGCTATGGAATCATTTATACATACTTTGAATACAGCAAGAACAAAAGTTGAAGGGCAAATTCAAGCATCATCAATCAATTTTGGAACAGATATATCAAAAGAAGGAAGAATGGTTATTAAAAACTTTTTAAAAGCATCAGAAGCAGGACTTGGAAACCATGAGAGTTCAATATTCCCAATTTCTATATTTAAAGTAAAAGAAGGAGTCAATTATAATAAAGAAGATCCAAATTATGACTTGTTTAAGTTGGCATGTGAAGTAGCTATGAAAAGAGGTTTCCCAAAGTTTTCATTTTTGGATGCACCATTTAATAATAAGTTCTATATTAAAGGAAAGTTTGAAACGGAAGTTGCATATATGGGAACATATGCAAGAATAATGGATAATATTACTGATTCTAACAAAGAAACTTCTATAGGCAGAGGAAACTTATCAGTAACCACAATAAATTTACCAAGACTTGGAATAAAGTATGGAAGTATATCTAATGAAAAAGTAAACTTAAAAGGATTTTTTGCAGACTTAGAAGAAAAAATGGATTTAGTAAAAGATCAATTAATAGAAAGATATGAAATACAATGTAAGAAAAGGACATACAATTTTCCGTTCTTAATAGGACAACAAATTTGGCTTGATAGTGAAAAATTAAAAGATACAGACAATTTAAAAAAAGTATTAAAGCATGGAACTCTAAGCATTGGATTTGTAGGGCTAGCAGAATGCTTGAAGGCTTTAACAGGAAAGCATCATGGGGAAAGTGAAGAAGCACAAAAATTAGGCAAAAAAATAATAAAAACTATGAGAGAAAAGTGTGATGAATATTCTAAAAAATACAATTTGAATTTTACTTTAGTTGCTACTCCAGAAGGAGAAATTACAGGAAAATTGATTAAACTAGATCAGGCTATTTATGGAAAATTAAAAGGTATTACAGATAAAGATCAATATACTAATTCATTTCATATACCAGATCAATGTAAAATTTCAGTAGAAAATAAAATAAAATTAGAAGCTCCATATCATGAATATACAAATGGTGGGCATATTACAAATATTTATTTAGAAAAAAATCAAGATGTAGAAGATTTTATGGATATTATACATCTTATGAAAGAACAAGGCATTGGTTATGGAGCAATTAGAATAACTGACAAAAATGATTTTAAATATTAAAAACATAATCAAAGTAAATATTATTTTTTTACAGATTTAGGCTAAAATAAAGTATTACAATTAAAAAATAACAAAAAAGTAAGGAAAGAAAAATGGAAGAATTTGATATAAATAAAGCAGACGATAGAGAATATGTTATGCAAATGGTAAAACAAGATGGAAAATTATTAGATTTAGCAAGTAGTAATTTGCAAGATGATAAAGAAATTGTATTAGATGCAATTAAACAAAATCCAGTAGCACTAGAATTTGCAAGCCAGAGACTAAAAAACGATAAAGAGGTAGTATTTGAATCAGTATCAAAAGTAGGCTGGACAGCTTGTTATGCAAGTGATAAGTTAAGAGCAGATAAGGATGTTATGTTATCAGGTGCGAAAATAGATGGGCAGATTTTATATTTTGCATCAAAAGAGCTTCGTGATGATAAAGACATGGTTTTAACATCAGTACAAAATAAAGGGTTAATATTAAAATATGCAAGCAAACGTATGAGAAATGATAAAGATGTTGTTCTATCTGCAATTTCACAAGATAAAAGAGCAAAAGAATATATCGCATCAGATGAATTAAAAAATGATGCAGATGTTCAAAATATTTTAAATCCACCAGCAGAAAGTTAAACAAGAAAAAGGAGCACAAAGATAATGCAATGGGTAAGAGAAAAGCTATTTGAATTACAAGATAAGAAATATCAAAAATTTCAGAGTAGTTTATGCACAAATGTAGATGATATAATAGGTGTACGAATACCAAAATTGAGAAAATTAGCAAAAGAAATTGTAAAAAAAGATGGAAATCAATATTTAGAAAAAAGTAATCCGAAATATTACGAAGAGAAAATGCTATATGGCTTTGTAATAGGTTATAGCAATATGAAATTAGAAGAAAGACTAAAATATTTGGATTTATTCGTGCCAATGATTGATAATTGGGCAGTTTGTGATTGTTGCACATCAACATTTAAATTTGTAGAAAAAAATCTAAAAGAAATATGGGATTACTTACAAAAATATATAAATTCCAATAATGAATATGAGCTTCGCTTTGCGATTGTTATGCTAATGGATTATTATCTTAAAGAAGAATACATTGATAAAGTATTAAACATTTATAATGAAGTTCATTATGAAGGCTATTATGTTAAAATGGCAGTAGCATGGGCTATTTCAACTTGCTATGTTAAATTTCCAGAAAAAACAATGAAGCTGTTGAAGAAAAATAATTTAGACCAATTTACATATAATAAGGCAATACAAAAGATGATAGAATCGTATCGAATTAGTGATAAAGAAAAAGAAGTTTTAAGAAAAATGAAAATAAAGTAACAGCTATAAATAAATTTTATATTTTAAAAGTAAAGTAACAACTATAAATAAATTTATATGTTTTATAAAAATAAAGTATAAAAAATAAGAAACATCAAACACTAAGTAATGGTGATAGAGATGAAAATATCTTGGATTAAGTATGAAAAAGATAAAAAAAGTTTTCGTCTGCCACAAGCTTTAGGGTTTGATGTTTTTTTATTAGATGATTTAGAAAAAACAGATGAGACAGTAAAAAGCTTGGTTAGAAATGATTATGATACAATAATACTTTCAAATGAAGTAGCAGGCTTTTCAGAAGATATTATAAGAAAATATAAAAACGATAAAAATGTAAGAATTGTCATTTCTTTTAGCAGAGAATAATATTTATAATATAGATTTTTACATAAGATAAATAAAAAAAGTATGTTAAGGCATAAATTAAAAGTTTAAATAAGAGACTATAATTTAAAATAGGGGAAATGGCATGGAACAATATGTATTTGTTTGTATAGGTACAAATAAAGTAATATCAGATTCTTTTGGACCGAGAGTAGGAGAAAAGTTAAAAGATAGTTTTAAAGATATATCTAATATTAAAGTGTTTGGAACTATGAAAGAACCAATTCACTTTAAAAACGCAAAGAAAGTTTTAATGCAACTGGAAAATGATGAAAGACTTAAAATAGATGAATATAGCAAGACAATTTTAATAGATTCAGCAATTGATAAAGATAAAAAAATAGGAACAACTTATGTAAGTCATGGTGGAACAGAAATAGGAAAAGCATATGGAAAAAGTTTTTATTTTCCCGCTTATTTAAGCATAAAAACTGTAGTATCAAACAAGCAGAAGATGCTAAATATAAATCAAGTAGATTTACTAGCACAAAATGTAGCAAATAAAATAGCAAAGGTAATATATGAATGGTAAGCTTTACTATAAGGCAAAAGAGTATAAGTTGCAAATAAAAATACCTAATATTTTTATTTATAAAAAATTTAAATAAATATAAAAGCTGTAAATTTCCAATTACTTGTATAAAAAAATAAAAAATGGAAAAAATTTTATTAATAATAAAAAACTAAATTTGCTACTTGCAAAAATAGATTTTTATATTAAAAAATGGAGGTACAAAATGGATACAAGTAATTTAAAAAATATTGTGGTACTAAGGGATTTACCATCTAATTTAGTAGAAGAAGCCATTGTTGTATTAAAACAAAATAAGAAAAATTCAAAATTAGAATTTGCCGATATAGATAAGAAGAAAAATAAAGTAGGAAGTTCAAGTAAAAATTCAAATGCAAAGCCTGAAAATTCAAAAGACTATATTGTTAAAGAAGCTCAATTATTAATAGCTGAGTATGTTTTAAAAACGGAAAAGAAAAATCAAAAAGAGAATCAATCCTTGTTAAATTTAAAAAAGAAATATAGAAATGCTAAGGCATTGAATTATATTTTAGGAGTAAGTGTTGTGTTTGTTGCAGTTATGAGTTTTATTGTTTAATATAGACTAAGAAATATTTTTAATATTTAATCATAAAGCACCTCTTTTAGACATATAAATGTAAAAAGTCTACAAAGGAAGAGGTGTATTTTTGTGGAAAAAACCATGTCTCCAGAAGAAAGAATAAGAAGGGCAGAAGAAATTTATTACAGCAGAAAATTAAGAAGTGGAAATGTACGAATGTCAAGTTCGCAAGTAACAGAAGGAACAGAAAAAAGACAATATTCTTTGTATAGAAAGATGGCTATACAAATATTGATATGCATACTTATTTATTTGGTTTTCTCATTGATAAAAGATGCAAATTATTTTTTTTCAGATGGTGTAATTGATAAAACAAAGGAAATATTAAGTACTGATATAAACTTTGAAGTTATTTCTAGCAATATAGGTGATTTTTTTAAGAATAATCAAGAAAAATTTAATTTCTTGGGAGGATGGTTTGACAATTCTTCTGAGGAAAATAACATAGATAATCAATCTGATGGAAATGATATTAACAATCAATCCGAAGAGAATATAAATAATCAAAGTGAAAATCAAGTAAATACAAATGATGATAATTCAAATAGTGATAGCAATATAGAAGAGAATAATAGTGAGCAATCAAATAGTTCAAATTCAGAAGATAACCAAAATTTAGAAGATAATCAAAACACCCAAAGTGCTCAAAATGAAAATGAACAAAATAGTAAAACGGACAATTCTACAAGTAGTAATCAAGCAGTAGGAATAGGTGGAGGAAGTGATGAGGATGAAGCGATACAAGTAGCAAGTCAAGCTTCAAGTGAAAAAACTCAAATGGAAAAAGATGCAGAATATATAAAAGCAAACTATAAAATGCAAATACCAGTATCAGGGAAAATTACATCTGGGTATGGTAAAAGAGAGCCAACAGAAATAGTATCTGAAAATCACCAAGGAATTGATATAGGAGTAGTGGAAGGTACAACAGTAGTTTCAGCTATGGATGGAAAAGTAAGTTTAGTTTCTAGTAAAGGGAGTTATGGCATTCATGTGAAAATTGTAAAAGATGATATAACTACAGTGTATGCACATTGTAGCAAAATTTTAGTAAAGGAAGGGCAAACTGTAAAGAAAGGACAAAAAATTGCACTCTCAGGAAATACTGGAAATACAACTGGTCCACATCTACATTTTGAAATTCAAAGAAGCGGAAGAACTATTAATCCAGAGCTAATTTTAAAGTGGAGCTAAAATTATAAATACTAAAGAAAAATTATATAAAATAATAATTAGATATTAACTTAGCAATATGACTAATGAAGAATCAATATAAGAAAATAGTAAACCTAAGAAAAGGGGAAGGTAAATGAGTATAAAAGTAGATTTAAAGATATTTTTATTTATGATTATCTTTTACTTTACTAAACAAATTGAAATATATGTTGCTTTAATGATATTTGCATTGATACATGAAATGGCTCATTTAATTTGTGGACTAGCATTAAAATTTAAGCCTACTAGTATAAAAATAAATCCATGCGGATTTCAAATTAGCTTTTTAATTTCTGCAAGTGAATACAATGCCAATGGTAAAGTAAAATTATCAATAAAAAAAATTATAATTGCACTTGCAGGTCCAATTACAAATTTAATGATTGCATTTATAGCTATAATTATTCCAAAGTTTAATATAGATACAGTAATATATGCAAATATATTACTTGCAATTTTTAATTTACTTCCAATATATCCTTTAGATGGTGGAAGAATTCTGCAAGAAGCTGTTATAATAAAGAAAGGAAAACAAAAGTCATATGAAATAACAAATTTAGTATCTAGAATAACAGTAATTATACTTACAATTATTTCAAGCATTACAATTTTATACATACATAATATTGCCATAGTTATTATTTTAGCTTACTTATGGTATTTGGTAATTCAAAACGAAAGATATTATAGAATAAAAAAGAACATTTATGAGCAAGTAGAAAAATTAAGAAAAAAAGATAAATGTTATGATAGTTACTATTCTAATAAAATTTGATACTGTAAAATATTTGAATATTGTATAATTAATTACAAATTGTATACTGTAAAATATTGCAATTTATGTATGTAAAATATTGAAATTTATGTATGTAAAATATTGAAATTTATGTATTGCACAATGGAAAAAAATGTGGTAAAATATATAACGTTAAAAGGGAAAATAATTCCTTACTTGCAAAAATATTTGCAGGTTGTAATCCACAAGGAGGTGAAAAATAATGAACAAATACGAAAGTGTTGTCATTATTGATCCATCTGTAGAAGAAGAGAAAGTAAAAGAACTATCTCAAAGATTTACAGATTTAATCAATCATGACGGAACAGTAGAAAAAGTTGAAGAACTTGGCAAAAAGAAACTAGCTTATGAAGTTAAGAAAAACAAAGAAGGTTACTATGTAGTAATAAACTTCGAAGCAAATCCAAGTTTAATTGCAGAATTAGAAAGAAATTACAGAATCATTGATGAAGTAATTAAATTCATTACTGTAAAAGCAGAGTAGAATTACCTGAAAAATAAAAGACAAAATACGGGCTTTTAAATATAGAAAGGTAAGGTATAAAAAATGAACAAAGTAATATTAATGGGTCGTTTAACTAGAGATCCTGAGGTTAGGTATACTCAAACAAATAATACCTTAGTTGCTTCTTTTAGTTTAGCAGTAAATCGTAGATTTGTTAGACAAGGAGAAGAAAGACAAGCAGACTTCATAAACATAGTTGCATGGAGCAAGCTTGGAGAATTTTGTAGTAAATATTTTAAAAAAGGTCAACAAGTAAGTGTAGTTGGAAGACTACAAACAAGAACTTGGGATGATGACCAAGGTCAAAAACATTATATTACAGAAGTTGTAGCTGAAGAAGCTTATTTCGCAGATAGTAAGAAAGATGGAGAAGCAGGTGGAACAAACTTTGATGCAACATTTGGTACAATGCCTACTTCAAATAGTGGTTCAGACTTTGAAATATCATCAGGAGATGACCTACCATTTTAAGTTTAATTAGCGTAATACTAATTTATACAAATTTTAATTAACTAATATTTATAACAAAATAAATTGTTATAATCATTCGTAAAATTTGTATTTTACAATTTTAAAAGAATAGGGGGTAAATATAAAATGGCAGATAAGAAAAATACTAGAAGAAATAATAGTAATAGAAACAATGATGAAGATTATAATCCAAGATTTAGAAAAACAAGAAAAAAAGTATGCCCATTATGTGCAGATAAAAATTTAAAATTAGATTATAAAAATGCAGAGCAATTAAAGAAATATATAAATGAAAAAGGAAAAATACTTCCAAGAAGAGCAACAGGTGCTTGTGCAATTCATCAAAGAGATATTACACTAGCTGTTAAAAGAGCTAGACAAATCGCTGTGTTACCATACACACAAGAATAATATAAATAAAAATATTATAAAGAGAAATGCTTATATCTTTTAAGTGTTTCTCTTTATTTTTTATCATAAACATAGGGCATTTTGCATATTGAAAAAAGCCAATTATTGTGTTATTATTATTAGGTAAAATATATTGAAAATACAAGTATTAAAAAATTAGAAAAGGGGAAATATGAATAAAAAAATATATATCTTGCTAGTGGCAATAATAACAATTGTTTTTGTAGTTATTTTATTAGCTCCAAGAGAAAATAAAAAGCAAGGAGAAAATGAAAAAGTAAAAATAGTAACATCATTTTATCCAATTTATGTTATGACTCAAAATATAACTGATGGAGCACAGGGTATAGAACTTACTAACTTAACACAAAACAATGTTGGTTGCTTACATAACTATACTTTATTAACATCAGATATGAAAAAAGTAGAAAAAGCAGACATTTTTATTGAAAATGGGCTTGGCTTAGAAAACTTTATGGAAAAGATAATAGGTACATATCCAAATTTAAAGATTATTGACAGTAGCAAAAATATTACAAATAAGATAGAAGATGATGATGAAGGCACAAATCCTCATATTTGGACAAGCATAGAAAACTATATAATACAAATAGATACAATAACTAATTTCTTAAATGAATATAATCCAGAAAATGCTAATATCTATCAAGAAAATTGTAATAAATATAAAGAAAAATTAAATGAATTAAAACTTAAGTATGATCAAGAATTAAATGATTTAAAAGGAAAAAAGGTAGTTTGCTTAGATGAAGCACTAACATATTTAATTAAAGAAATCGGCATGGAATGTATTCAAATAACTACAAATCATGAAGAAAGTACATTGTCAGCTGATACAATTAAAAATGTAATAAATGAAATTAAAAATCAAAATATAAAAGCAATTATAGTTGGGGAAGAAGCTATAGATAATGCGAAAACTTTAGAAAGTGAAACTGATGCTAAAATATATAAATTAGATTCTTGTATGAGTGAAAATAACTATATTTCTAGTATGCAAAACAACTTAAAGGTGTTAAAACAAATATTAGAAAATAGTTAAAAAATTAAAAAGTAGGTGAAAATAAAATGAGTGAATCAGTAGCATGTGGCTTGCATTGTACTAAAATAAATCATATAAGTGTAAAATTTGGAAAAGAAGTTGTGCTTAAAGATGTTAATCTTCATGTGCATTGCGGACAATTAACCGTAATAATAGGAAGAAACGGTGCAGGAAAATCTACACTTTTAAAAGCAATTTTAGGAGAAGTGGAACACACAGGAAATATTGTATTTACAGATATGAAGGAAAACATAACCAAAAGAATAAAAATAGGTTATGTACCACAATCAATACACATAGAAAAACACATGCCAACTACTGTTTACGATTTATTTGCTTCTTGCATTTGTCATGTACCAGTATTCTTAAAAAAAGATAGAAAAATTTATCAAGAAATAAAAGAGCAATTAAAACTATTCGGGGCAGAAAAATTAATAGATAAGAGCATAGGGGACTTGTCAGGAGGAGAATTACAAAGAGTACTATTAGCAATAGCAACAAAGCCAACACCAAATTTACTTATTTTAGATGAGCCGGTTTCAGGAATTGATAAAAATGGGACAGAGGATTTTTATGAATTAGTAAATGATTTGAAACAAAAATATGATATGTCTATTTTACTAGTCTCACATGACTTAGATTTAGTAAAAAAATATGCAGATAAAGTAGTATTATTAGATAAAGAAGTAGTAAAAGAGGGAACACCAGAAGAAGTATTTCATAGCCTAGAGTTTCAAAATAGGTTTGGAAGTTTGAAGTGAGCTTGAAAATAAAAAGATTTGAAAATACAAATTTTTTAAAATTCAGTATAAAAGAAGCAAAATTAGATTTAAAAGTCAAAAGTAGGAGGGAAAAGAGTTAAATATGGACCTTATTTATAGCATATTAGAAGCAATATTACCATTTGAATTTATAGAATATACCTTTATGAAAAATGCACTACTTGCTATTTTATTAGTAACACCAGTATTTGCAATATTAGGAACAATGATTGTAAATAATAAAATGGCATTTTTCTCAGATGCACTTGGGCACTCGGCATTAACAGGTATAGCAATAGGAATGGTACTAGGAATTAGTAACATGAATATTTCAATGATATTCTTTGCTGTAATATTTGCTCTTTTACTTAACTTTGTAAAAAATAAAACCACCTATGGAGCAGATACAATAATCAGCGTATTTTCTTCAATAGCAATTGCACTTGGCTTAGCTATGCTTGCACAAAGTGGAAACTTTAATAAATATTCTAGTTATTTAGTTGGAGATATTTTAAGTATAAGTAATATAGAAATTTTATACCTATTCTTAGCTTTTATAGCTGTATTTGCATTTTGGTATTTTACATTTAATAAATTAAATGTGCTTAGCATAAATAGTACATTAGCAAAAAGTAGGGGAGTAAACACAAAATTAATTGATAATATTTTTGTTATTCTAATTGCAGTTATTGTTATGATTTCAATTCGTTGGATTGGAATCTTGCTAATAAATTCATTATTAATTTTACCAGCAGCTTCAAGTAGAAATGTTGCTAAGAATATGAGAAGTTATCATTTATTATCAGTTATATTCTCATTATTCTCTGGCATTGCTGGTTTAGTAATATCGTATTATTGGAACATTCCAACAGGTTCTATGATAGTTCTAATCTCAGGAATAATTTATTTTATTACTTTTGGAATAAGAAAATTGGTTAAAGAATAACAAAAGACTTATGTTTTGTATTATGCTAAAAAGCTTAAATAAAACATAAGTCTTATTTTTTAAATTCCTAATATTTTCTTAGCCCTATCCACATCATCAGGTGTTGCAGTAGGAACACCATCCAAAGGATATTTACTACCAAGCTTTTCCCATTTAAATCTTCCCATATCATGATATGGAAGAATTTCAACTTTTTTCACAGTTTTCAAAGTATCAATAAAATTTTTTAAGTCAATTAAATCTTTTTCATTATCTGTAATTCCTGGAACTAACACTTGTCTAATCCACATATCTTTATTATTATCACTTAAATATTTAGCAAAAGCAAGCTCATTTTTATTGGAAACCCCAGTCAAATCTTTACAAACTTCATCGTTTATACTTTTTATATCTAATAGAAATAAATCAGCTAAATCAATTACTTTTTTTATATCTTCAGTAATAAGAAAATTTCCAGAAGTATCAATAGCAGTATGAATTCCGTCAGCCTTTAACCTTTCAATAAGTGGAATTAAAAACTTAACTTGTAATAATGGCTCGCCACCACTGATTGTAACTCCACCGCCAGAAGGCATAAAATAGTTTTTATATCTTTCTATTTTAGCAATTATTTCATTTATAGTATAAAGCATACCACCGCAAGTATTCCATGTATCTCTATTATGGCAATATTTACATTTTAAATGACATCCTTGCATGAAAATTACGAACCTGATTCCAGGTCCGTCAACTGTGCCAAATGATTCAAATGAGTGAATTCTTGCTTTTAGTTCGTCCATTTTTCCCTTTCAATTATTTAATTTTTAAAATACTGTAAAATGAGCAGGTCAGAATGCATAACTGTTTATCTGACCTGTTCAAAAACATTAAATACTTTCATGAATAGTTCTATTTATAACATCTAATTGTTGTTCTCTAGTTAATTTAGTAAAGTTTACAGCATAGCCAGAAACACGAATTGTAAGTTGTGGATATTTCTCAGGGTGATCCATAGCATCCAAAAGTAAACTTCTATCAAATACATTTACATTTATATGGTGACCAGTTTGAATGAAGAAACCATCTAACATATTTACTAAGTTAGATATCTTAGAAGCTTCGTCTTTTCCAAGTGTTCCAGGTGTGATAGAGAAGGTATAAGATATACCATCTTCTGCGTATTCATAAGGTAGTTTTGAAATAGTATTCATAACTGCAAGTGCACCATTAGTATCTCTACCATGAAGTGGGTTAGCACCAGGACCAAAAGGCTCTCCGTCTTTTCTTCCATCAGGAGTGTTACCTGTATTTTTACCATAAACTACATTAGATGTAATTGTTAATATTGAAAGTGTTGGTCTTGAATGCTTGTAAGTATGGTGACTTTCTAATTTTTTCATAAATGTTTTTACAACTGAAACAGCAATGTCGTCAACTCTATCATCATCATTACCGTATTTTGGAAAATCTCCTTCAACTTGGTAATCAACTGCTAATCCAGTTTCATCACGAATAACTTTTACTTTAGCATATTTTATAGCAGATAAAGAGTCTGCAACAACTGATAAACCTGCAATACCACAAGCCATTGTTCTTAATAAATCTCTTTCTCTGTCATGTAAAGCCATTTCTAAAGCTTCATAAGAATATTTATCATGCATATAATGAATCATATTAAGTGCTTTAATATAAATTTTTGCAACATAATCCATCATGCAATTAAATTTTTCCATTACTTCATCATAATTTAAATATTCAGATGTGATAGGCTCAAAACGAGGTGTAACTTGCTTTCCAGTTTTTTCATCTCTACCACCATTTATAGCATATAATAAAGTTTTAGCTAAGTTTGCCCTTGCACCAAAGAATTGCATTTGTTTACCTATCTTCATAGCAGATACACAACAAGCAATAGCATAGTCATCACCTAAAGTAATTCTCATTAAATCATCATTTTCATATTGAATAGAAGATGTTTTAATTGAAATCATTGCACAGTATTTTTTGAAGCCTTCTGGTAAATTTTTAGACCATAATACTGTTAAATTTGGCTCTGGTGCAGGTCCTAAATTTATTAATGTATGAAGAACTCTAAAAGAGTTTTTTGTAACTAAAGTTCTACCATCAATGCTCATACCACCGATGCTTTCAGTAACCCAAACTGGATCTCCACTAAATAAAGCGTTATATTCAGGTGCTCTTAAGAAGCGAACCATTCTTAATTTCATAACAAAGTGGTCCATTAACTCTTGAGCTTCATTTTCTGTTATAACTCCGTTTTTTAAATCTCTTTCAATATAAATATCTAAGAAAGTAGATGTTCTACCTAAACTCATAGCAGCACCATTTTGGTCTTTAATAGCTGCTAAATATCCAAAATATAGCCATTGTATAGCTTCTTTAGCATTTGAAGCAGGATTAGAAATATCAAAACCATAGCTTTGAGCCATTTGTTTTAATTCATTTAAAGCAACAATTTGGTCATGAATTTCTTCTCTTTGACGAATCATTTCTTCTGTCATTTCATCAGCATCTACAATAGAAAAAGCCTCTTGTTTTTCAGCAATTAAGCTATCTACACCATATAGAGCAACTCTTCTGTAATCACCAATAATTCTTCCACGACCATAACCATCAGGAAGACCTGTAATTAAGTGTGAGCTTCTAGCTGCTCTAATTTCAGGTGTATACACAGAGAAAACACCATCATTGTGAGTTCTTCTTAAATCGTGATAAATATGAGAAATTTGCTCATCAACTTTATAGCCATAGCTTTCACAAGATTTCTCAACGATTCTAATACCACCATTTGGCATAATAGCTCTTTTTAAAGGTTTATCAGTTTGAAAACCAACAATTTCTTCTAGGTCTTTATCAATATATCCTGGAGCAAAACGATTAATTCCAGATGGAGTAGAAGAATCTACATCTAAAACACCACCATTTTCTGTTTCTTTCTTATATAAATCTAAAACATTATTCCATAATTTTTTAGTCTTTTCAGTTGGACCTACTAAAAATGAATCATCTCCTTCATAAGGTGTGTAGTTTGCCTGAATAAAGCCTCTAACATCGATTTCTTTAGTCCATTCACCTTGTTTGTTAAAACCATTCCATTGTTCAAAATCCATTTAAAATACCTCCTATAAGTTAACAATTTATTTTGAAATTTAAGTTTTAATTTATTTAAAATTTTAAAATACAAATTTATTTTAAGTTGTTAATTTATTCAAAAATTTAAGTATTAAAATTTAAAATGCGTATTGATAATATTAGCATAAATTTAAATATTTATCAATACTTTAATTCAAAAAACGACAATAATACCTAAAAATATTATAATATCGAAAAAAAGCAAGAATTATATATATAATTCTTGCTTTTAATATAACCACTTTAACAAAAACTATTCTTCTTCACTAATAACTTTTGCGATTTTGTAAATAAGTTTTTGTTTTTCAGGAGGAATTGAACTTAAAATTTCATTAAACTCAGAAGTGAGATAATTAGAAGATTTGCTAGAAACTCCATTTAAAATGTAGCCTTCTGAAACGCCTAAAATATCACAAATTTGAGTTAATCTTTTTAAATTTATATGAGAATTTCCACGTTCAACTCTGCTTAAAAATGCAATTGAAACATCTAATTTTTCAGCTAAATTATCTTGAGTCATTTTTTTATCAAGTCTAGCTTTCTTTAGTCTTTGACCAATAATAGTATAATCAAGTGCCATAAAATTTACCCCCATATTTTATTTAAACTATATATAGCATTTATTCGTAATACATTACAGATACAAGTAGGTTAATATTGCTAAATAAGTTATATACTGATTTCTAATAATATTTTGTACAATAAAGCTGGAAATATTAGAGTTTCAAGATGAAAATGTTTTACATATATGGAAAAGAATACCAAATTGTAAATATGAAATTTTTTTATGAAAATGATTAAAATAGAAACTAAGATTACTATTAAGTAAAAAAATATAGACAAATTGTATTAAAAAATTTAACTTTTGCTTGCTTTATATTTTTTCTTATGCTACAATATTTGTGGCTTTCAAAAGAAGCTTAAATGAATTTAATTATTTTGGAAACTATCCCTTCTTAAATTTGATATTAAAAAGGTCATTGTATCAAAATATTAAATGTCAAAAATAAAGAAGGAGGTATATATCATGGCAGATAAAACTTTAAAATGCAAAGACTGTGGAGCAGAATTTGTTTTTACAGAAGGTGAACAACAATTCTATGCTGAAAAAGGTTTTACAAATGAACCTCAAAGATGCCCAGAATGCAGAAAAGCAAGAAAAGCACAAAGAAGAAATAATAACAATGCTTAAAATAGCAAAAATAAAAAATCTACCGAAAAGGTAGATTTTTTGAACTTTATATAGCTTCTTCATGATGGCTATACTTCATTTTTGTAGCAAGGCCTCCTCTTATGTGTCTTTCAGCTTTGTTTTCATCTAATATTTGCCTAACCTCATGAGCTAAAATGGGGTTTATCTTAAGTAATCTTTCACTTACATCTTTGTGAACAGTACTTTTACTAACACCAAACTTCTTGGCAGCTCCTCTAACAGTATCTTTGCTATCTATAATATATTGTGCTAAATTAACAGCACGTTCTTCTATTGATACATTTCTTTTCAAATGAAAAACCCCCTTGAAATAACGCTGTTTTGTACATTGTATTCAAGGAGAGTTTGTATTAGAACAAATAATATTTTGTTATTTCTTTTTGGCTGTATAATAAGAAGAAAGAGTGCATATTAATGAAGTGCCTTCAAAAAGTATCTAACTTTTTGAAGGCACTTCAAAGTGAGCATCCTTTTCTTAAATTTAAATTAGTCTGTACGACTTTAAGAGGAATTTCAGATTCTCAAATTCAAATCTTAAACGACCAATTTCATCTTGCATGAGGAATATGTTAAAATTAGAAAATTCTTTTTCCTCAGCTGCTATAATAGCATTAGAAAAGTTTGCTGCCAATTTCTTGGCTGCATCATAAACACTTTGTGCATCTGGAACGAACTTAGAGTAATGGGATAAGTTTGACCTAACAGAAAAGAAACAAGGATTATTTTCATTAAGCCAACTTGAAACATCAGCTTCAGGGTCAACACAAAGGGCAATTACAGCTTCCCAAAACCGTGGTTGCATTTCTTCTTCGACGACAGGGAATTTTTTAGCAAAATATTCGTAAATGTATTTTGCTACAACTTCTTTGGAAATTGATTTTTTTTCTTTTGTGTTCATAAAATACCTCCAAAATTATTTGGCTACAAGCAGTATGACTAATTCTGCTTTTTGGTTTTGTTAGTGATTATATTAAGCATTATAATATAGAGCTTCATATAATTACTAACAGCTATCTTATTTTTACAGGCACATACCTGAAAAGTATATATATATTATCATAAATTTATGTAAATTGCAACATTTTATAGCAAATTTACTATTTCTTTTCTTTTTTACAATTCTAATTCATCTTCTATATTGTAAAAATTTTACCCTGTCACCAAACTACAAAATACGACATAAAATATGATAACTGCATATTTATAAAATGCAAAATTCTTTCTATAAAGGAATGTAGGGGAGTTACCCCAAAAAAAGCAAATCTAGAAAGGAATGAATTTTGATATGAAAAAACTTAAGAAAGGTGACATTGTAGCAAGATTATCATACGGAAAAGATATAATATTTGTAATACAAAGAATAATAAAAACAAAAGATGGAGACCAAATAGCAATTTTAAACGGCTTGACAGTTAGAGTTCAGGCAGATAGCCCACTAGAAGATTTAGAAGAAGTAAGCCCTAAAATTGTAGAAGAACACATAAGAAAAGTAGAAGAAAAAGCATTAAAAAGAATTCAAAAACAAGAAAAAATGAAAAATTTATCTAAGCCATTTCGTGAAACTCTAGTTTCTTATACAGGAAGAATTCTTCATATAGATGGTGATAGAAAATATAGTGAAAAATCTCGTAGATACTACAAAAAGTTAGGTTTAACAGCTTTTGTAAAAAACATACCTGAAAGAAATCAACCATATTATATAAAAGGGTTAATACAAAGGTATGAACCAGATATACTAATAATCACACGGACATGACGGAATGATTAGAAAAGGAGCAAGGTTTAACGATTTATCAAATTATAGAAATTCAAAATATTTTGTTTCAGCAGTAATTGAAGCAAGAAAGCAAAAGCTAGATAAAGATTTGGTAATCTTTGCAGGAGCTTGCCAAAGTTATTATGAAAAATTAATGCTTGCAGGAGCAAATTTTGCTTCATCGCCAGCAAGAATACTAATTGACTTTATGGATCCACTTATTGTAGCAGAAAAAATAGCAACAACAAATGAAGAAAAATTCGTAACAATTAGAGATATGGAAGAAGAACTTAGAGACGGACAAAGAGGGGTAAGTGGAATAGGTGGTCAAGGAAAGAAAAAGACACTTTTGGTTTAAATTAAAGATAAAATATAAATTATTTTTAAGCAAGTTATAAGAATTATTAAAATAAAAGCAAGCTTAAAAATTAAAAATAATTTACGGAAATAGGCATTGCAAAACTTTTGTTACGACCATGTAATAAAATTGTAACATAAATGTAATAAAACCCTAAAACCATTGATATATCTAAATTACAGCTAATGACACAAACCGAACTTTTTTGACATTTTTAGCTAAAAATGATATAATTTGCCCATATTAAAAAAGTAGGTGATGTTATGATTTGTCCAAACGATATTGCTAGTTTGAAAACTGACATTAATGAAATGGTCGGACAAAAGATAATTGTCAAAGGATCTCTTGGAAGATGCAAAACCTTTGAAAAAGAAGCTACAATAGAAAAAGCTTATCCAAATATTTTTGTTATTAAATATGAGGAAGAGAAAAGAAATGTTACTTATAGCTATACTGATGTCTTAACAAGAACTGTAGAAGTGGATGTATTTGATGGAACTAGTTATAGTCCACTTATTCCACCACCTGTACTTGAAGCAAAAAGACAAAAGAATTTAGCATAAGTTAAAAATAATTTTATCAAAAAATTATTTTAACAAAATTTAATTAAAAACAAAAAATTCCTAATTTTTAGGAATTTTTTTTGTCCCTAAACATATATATAAATTAGAAAAAATGAATAGGAGGGATAAAAAATGGTACTCGAAACAGCAAAAGATACTCTTACCTTAAACCAAGTTATTAGCCAAAAGAAAGATACTTTCATGGTAGAAGATGACTGCATTGTTCCAGATGTAAAGCCAGATATATTAAGTGTAATTAGCAGTAGTGGAACAACCTGTATTTATAAAAAAGAAATCTTAGATGGAAAAATTAGATTAGATGGATGTGTAAATACATATGTAATGTACTTGGCAGATTCTGAAGAAAATCAGGTAAGAAGCTTAAACACAAATTTAGAATTTACACAAATAATTGATGTACCAATGGCAAAAGTTGGAATGCAGTTAGATGCTAATATCATTTTAAAAGGCTTAGACTGCAAAGTGCTAAACGGCAGAAAAATCCATATTAAAGCTATTTTAGAGGTGGAAAGCAAAGTTTCTTCAAATGAAACAGTAGAATATGTTAAGGAGATTTCTAACTTGAAAGACATTCAATTTTTGAATAGTGATTTTGAAATCAATTCTTTAATAGGAAGTGGTACAACAAAAGTTTATGCAAAAGATACGATTATGATTGATGAAGCTGACAACTTAGTGGAAGTAATGAAAACTGACCTTAAGATTATAAACAAAGACATCAAAATTAGTTACAATAAGGTACTAATTAAGGGAGACTTGCTGACCAAAATCATTTATTTAACAGATGATAATCGTATAAATATAAAAGAAGCCAATATACCTATTGTAGGTTTTATAGACCTTCCAAACATTAGTGAGGAGCATCTTTGTGATGTGAAATATGAAATTAAAAACATTGTAATAAAACCTAACAATGTAGAAGAACATTCTATTTATGTAGAGGCTGAGATTGAAGTATATTGTGAAGCTTATGAAAACAAAAACTTAAAAATGATACAAGACTTATATAGCCCAACTGTAAACCTGCAATTTCATCAAAGAAAAGTAAGAATGATGCAAAAAAGAAGTACTAAAGAGCAAACATATAATGTTAGAGAAAATCAAGTGATTCCAGAAATTAGCTCTCATAAAATTTATGATGTTGAAGTATTACCAATAATTCAAAAGCAACAAGTAGGAGCAAATTCAATTAATTATGAAGGAGACCTTGAATTAAACTTTATTTATTCTTCAAATGGTAATGCTGGAATAGATGCTAAGAAAATAACACTTCCAATCAACTTTACAATGGACTTTGATGGAATAACACCTGATGATACCATAAATACAGTAATAGAAATTTCACAGCAAGACTTTATTATAAAACAAGACGAAAGCATAGACATAAAAATAGACTTAAGCTTTACTGCAATAAGTGAGCAAGATAGAAATATTTCAATTATAGATGAAATTGAAACACAAGAAGAAAAAGCGAAAAATGCATACAGCATGATTATTTACTTTGCAAAACCAGGAGATACTTTATGGAAAATCGCTAAAAAATTCAATAGTACAGTAGAAAATATTGCTAGGGTAAATGGAATAGAAGATGCAAATAATTTGCAAGTAGGAAAACAATTATTTATTCCTAGATACCATGGATGATAAAATTTATACAAGAAATAAGTGGAGGTTTAATTATCGTCCACTTAAATTTCGTACATCAAATAAATTAGCGAGAATAGGAAAATATGGAGGAAATAAATATAAAGGAACAAAAGGAAGCTATAAGCAAAACAGAAAGTATGGAACTTTTATAAGTCTAATTGCAATACTTATAATAGCCTTCACATTTGCATATTATGCTTTAAAATCAATAGAACCAATAATGGAAAAACAATGTAAGGCAATGGCAAAATCTATTGCCACTAAAATTTGTAATGAAGAATCTAGCAAAGTAATGGTAAATTACAAATACGAAGATTTATTAAATATCACAAAAGACGAAAGTGGAAATATTAAAATGGTAACAACTAATATGATTACTGTTAATGAAATCATTTCAGAAATTCCAATAAGAATACAAAACCAAATTGAAAAAAGTGAAAATAACCATTTTTCAATTCCACTAGGAAGCTTTCTGGGAATCAATTTGCTATCAGGTAGGGGACCAAAAGTAAATATTAAAATGGAAGTAGCAGGAAGTTTAGATACTTCACTTAGGTCTGAATTTATAGCTAGTGGAATAAATCAAACCATGCACAAAATTTATTTAGAAATAGAGTGTAATGTTATAATTCTAACACCTTCTCAAACGATGGAGGAAAAAATAGTAAATCAAGTTCTATTAGCAGAGGGAGTGATAATAGGGGATATACCAAGCACTTATTATAACTTAGAAGGAATGCAATCAGATAATTTGCTAGATATTGTGGAGTAAAATTGTTACAATTTAAAAAATAATATTTTAGTTTAATTCATTTTATTTGTAGTAATTTACAAATAAAAAAGTGTAATATTTGCTATTTTAAAAATAGTATGGTATAATTAAAGGTACGAAAGTTTGTTAGCTTTAATTTTCCAACTTTTTAAAGCTAATTTAACTTTAGTAATTAAAGTTAAATAAATTTAAAGTGAGGTTTAAAAAAATGACAAAAAGAGAGGCAAAATGTGCAATAGGAATTGCACGGACAGACATAAACATGATGCTTTTTTATTTAAGGAGGCTTCGTTTTTTACTTAATGCAAAGTATCCTGAAGAGGAGCCTGTAAAATCAAGCCTTGAAATCATGAAAAATGATTTTGAAAATTGGGCAGAAAGGTTCGAAGCTGATAAAGCCGAAGCTTATGAGGCTATGATGCTAATCAGAAGCGGAGAATTCAGCCGAAAGGCTAAAAAAATCAGCAAAAAAGGCAATGCCTATTGCTAATTAACTAAAAAGTTGGAGAGAGGAATTACTTAAAATAATTCCTTTTTTTATATTTTATATTATAAGATATTGCATTTTAAATACAATTTCCAAGTAAAATAAATCGCTAAAAATAATTAAAAACTTATAAAATTTGACCATTAGGCTTAAAAGTGGTATAATAAAGTATAATTAAATAATTTAAGGAGTGATTTAAATGGGATTATTTGATAAATTTAAAAAGAAAAAAGAAGAACCAACTCCAATACAAAGTCAAGAAGAAAAAGATAATATGGCAATACCAGTAATGCAATATATAGGTAAAGATGCAAAAACATACTGTCAATTAGACTATTATTCATTATCTCCAGAAATAAGAAGACAAATGTATGATACTACTAGATTAATTGTAGACCAAAATCCAGAATTTTTACCAAGTGGACATAAAGTATATAATGCAAAAGTTTCATGGTATGGCATAGATGATTGCGAATATATAGTTGATGGAGAAGATATAGGAAGAAAATCAGACATGGAAAGTATCAGAATAGGACTCGACATGGAAAAATTTATGAATGATAGAGAATATCAAGATGTATTAATGACAGAATTATTATCTAAGAATAGAGTAATGAGATATAAAGAGCAAGGATTACAAGATAATTCAGAACATCAATGTGGAAACTATATTGGATATGTAGATAGAAATGAAAATGGAAAATATATTAAAAAATTTAATTTAGGAATAGGTGAGGAAGTACATGCTCTACCTGAACAAGTAAATAGAAGACAAAGATATAGAGAAAAATTAGAAGCAGATAAACAGGCTAGAAATGCTGAAAGAGAAAGAAGAATAAGAAAATTACAAGAAGAAATGGAAAAATAAACTAATAAGTCATAAGTAAAAAAATATATAAATAAAAAACCATATCAAAAAATTTGATATGGTTTTCATATATTGTGAATTGATAAATAAATCAACTCTAAACTTATCTTTTTTTAAGCTATTATCTCTTGCTAAATTGTGGAGCTTTTCTAGCTTTCTTAAGACCATATTTCTTTCTTTCCTTCATACGAGGATCTCTTGTTAAGAAACCTGCAGATTTAAGAGCTGGTCTATATTCACTATTAGCTTCATTTAATGCTCTTGCAATACCGTGACGAACGGCACCTGCTTGACCAGTAAATCCACCACCTGTTACTGTACAAATAACATCATATTTATCAAGAGTATTTGTAGCAACTAATGGTTGTTTAACTATAACTTTTAATACTTCTGTTCCAAAATATTCATCTAGAGCTTTTCCATTTATAGTAATATTTCCTTTACCTTCTACTAATCTAACTCTAGCAATTGATTTTTTTCTTCTTCCTGTACCTAAAAATACAATTTTATTAGCTTTCTTTGCCATATTATTTTACCTCCCAAACTTCAGGTTTTTGAGCTATATTTTCATGCTCGCTACCAGCATATACTCTTAATTTTTTAGCCATTTGTCTTCCAAGTTTTGTATGAGGAAGCATTCCTGTTATAGCACGAGTCATCATTTTTTCTGGACTTTTTGCTAATAAATCTCTTGCTGTAATTTCTTTCATTCCTCCAATATAACCTGAGAAGTTTGTATAAACTTTTTGATCTAATTTCTTTCCTGTTAAAAGTACTTTACTGCAATTAATAACAATTACATGATCACCAACATCTATGTTTGTAGTATAAGTTGGTTTATGTTTTCCTCTTAATAATTTTGCAGCTTCAGCAGCTACTCTACCTAATGGTTTATCTGTAGCGTCAATTACATACCATTTGCTTTCAATTTCATTCTTTTTTACACTGTAAGTTGTATTATTCATGGTAAATCAAATCCTCCATTCATTTTTCAAAACATTATCTATATGAAACTACTTTTAAGCCACCGGGGAGAAGCTAAAAAATAATTACATTCTTATACATGCTTTAATATTTTATTACAAAAACAAGTAAAAGTCAAGAAAATTTGAAAAAATATTTAAAAAAGCTTGACAAAAGGATAAAAAGTACAGTATAATAATTAAGTCAAAAAAAGAAGCAATCCATGCTCACCTTAACCAAAAGAGGGAAAAGGTTAAAACATATAGCTTATATCTTTATATGAAAAATCATATAAAAGCAATAATGAAAATATTTATTGTAAATATAGTTATAAATTAGTATGGATTGATTTTAAGAAAAATCAATCTTTTTTTGTACGCATATTTATTAAAACAGATTTTGCACAAAAATATAAAATTATAAAATATATTAAAGTGTAAAATAAAAATTTGTGGAGGTGTTTTATTATAAAACAAGATTTACCAATTAATGAAGAAATAAGAGCAAGTAAAGTGCAATTAATTGATGAAAATGGAGAAAAAAAAGGCGCTATGGATATTCAAGATGCCTTAGACCTAGCATATGACAAAAAATTAGATTTAGTTATGGTATCACCAAGTCCAGATATGCCAGTTTGCAAAATTATGAATTATGGCAAATACAAATTTGAACAAGCAAAAAAAGAAAAAGAAGCTCGTAAAAAACAAAAAACATTTGAACTAAAAGAAATTAGAATTACACCTAATATTGAACAACATGACTTTGAATTTAAAGCCAAAAATGCTAGAAAATTCTTAGAAGATGGCAACAAAGTAAGAATAACATTAAAATTTAGAGGAAGAGAAATGAACTACATAAAATTAGGAGAAGAAGTTCTTCAAAAATTTACTGATGAATTAGCAGATATTTCTGTTCCAGAAAAGAAGCCAATATTAGAAGGTAAAAACATGTTTATTATATTAGCAAAAAAAGCTGATAAATAAAATTAGCATAAAAACTAATTGTAAAATTAGTAATAAATGCTAATAAAAATTAGTTAAAAGCTAATAAGTAAAATAGATTAGCATAAATTTAAAGGAGGAAAAGACTATGCCAAAGTTAAAAACAAATAAAGCAGCAAAGAAAAGATATTCTTATACAGCTACAGGAAAAGTAAAAAGAACGAAATCTAATAAAAGACATCTTTTAGCTCGTAAAACAAGTAGAGCAAAATCTAGAGGAAAAGTACAAGATGCTTATGCAGATAAGACTTGCGAAGCAGGAATTAAGAGAATGTTACCATATGGTAATTAAAGATTAAAAATCAAAATTAACTTGTTAGGGGAGTTAGAATTAAATTAATAAAATAAATTGCCCCGCATAATAATTAAGGAAGGTGAAATAAAATGGCAAGAGTTAAAACAGCAAGAATCAGTCGTAAAAAACATAAAAAAATATTAAAAAGAGCAGAAGGTTACTATGGAGCAAAACATTACAGATTTAGAATGGCAAAACAAGCAGTTATGAAATCTGGAAATTATGCTTATGTTGGAAGAAAAGACAAAAAGAGTAACTTTAGAAAACTATGGATAGCAAGAATTAATGCTGCTAGCCGTTTAAATGGTTTGACATACAGCAAACTAATTAACGGATTAAAGAAAGCAAATGTTGTTATCAATAGAAAAATGCTTGCAGAAATTGCTGCTACAGATCCAAAAGCATTTGCAGAGATTGCAGAAGTAGCTAAAAAAGCTTAAGTAAAAAATTAAATTATATTAGTAAACAAATAAAAATCCCAGTAAAAAATCATGGGATTTTTTTGTTTGAAACAACAAGTTTTTGGGGTACACCCATCCACAATTTTTGATTGTTATGGTGGGTGAGGTTCTTATTTTGCTTAAAAGAATATTTTAAGATTATTTGCAAATCTTGTATTTAATTAAAAAAATTTGAATATTAATAAATTTAAAAACCATATTAAATATATAGTCCAAAATTAAAAAAAATACATATAATATATAAAATAGCAAAATAAAAGATAATAAATACCCCATAAAAATAGGGTATATAAATATTTAAATTTAAAAGTAAATTAGACTATTATTTAAAGATGTAAAAAGAATAGAGGTAAAAGTAATGAAAATTAGATATTTTGATCATGCAGCTACTACACCAGTAAGTAGTAGTGTTATGCAAGAAATGCTACCTTACTTTAATACAGAATATGGAAATGCCTCTTCATTATACAGTTTAGGAAGACAAGCAAGAAATGCCGTAGAACAAGCAAGAAGAAGAGTGGCAAATAGTTTAGGAGCAAAACCAGAAGAAATTTATTTTACTTCTTGTGGAAGCGAAAGTGATAACTTAGCAATTAAAGGAATAGTCTATGCAAATCAATCAAGAGGTAAGCATATTATAACTAGCAAAATAGAACATCCAGCTGTATTAAATACCTGCAAAAGACTAGAAAATCAAGGATTTGAAGTAACATATTTAGATGTAGATAAAAATGGATTTGTAAATTTACAGCAATTATTAAATTCAATTAGACCAAATACGATTTTAATTACAATTATGTTTGCCAATAATGAAATAGGAACTATTGAACCAATTGAAAAAATAGCACAAATTGCGCATGCTAATAATGTTATATTTCACACAGATGCAGTTCAAGCAATTGGAAATATTAGAATAAATGTTAAAAATCTTGGAATAGATAGTTTATCATTATCTGGCCATAAATTTTATGCACCAAAGGGAGTAGGAGCTTTATATGTAAGAGAAGGCATAAAATTTGATAGAGTTCAAGATGGTGGACATCAAGAAAAAGATAAAAGGGCAGGTACAGAAAATGTGGCAGGTATTGTAGGATTAGGAAAAGCAATAGAAGAAGTTTATGAAAATTTTGATTGGTATAATAGAAAATTAACTAATATGAGAGATTTCTTTATTAGCGAAGTAGAAAGAAATATTCCACAAGCAAAACTAAATGGGGATAGGGTAAATAGACTTCCAGGAAATGTTAATTTTTCATTTCCAAATATAAATACAAAAGAACTATTTGATGCTTTAGATGAGAAAGGAATTTGTGCATCTGCAGGTTCTGCTTGTAGTAGTGGTAATCCAATTCCTTCACACGTTTTAACTGCAATTGGAGTTCCAAGGTATTTAAATAGAGGTAGCTTAAGAGTAACTTTTGGCAAAGATAACACAAATGAAGATGTATTATATCTATTGGATAGTTTAAAAGAAATTATTTTGGACCAATAGTAGCTAATAGATGATATTAAATTGTTGAATATTTTATATAAAATATAGTTTACTGAAATATTCAAAAAATATCAAAAGATACTAGATTTTTTCTAGTATCTTTTGATATAATCATTTTAACCTATAAGTAAAAATAAAATTATTTGTCTTTGCTATCTGGAATATACTCGAGTAAATCAGAAATTTCACAATTAAATACTCGACAAATATTGTTCAATTGGCTAATGTCTACTCTTTTAGTTTCCTCATAATACATTTTAGAAACAGTAGCAGGTCTTATGTGAGCAAGCTCTGCTAAAGCCTTTTGAGTCATTTTATTCTTACCAAGTAAATCAGATAATTTTATTTTAATCATGCAGTTTCTCCTTCCGTTACGACTTTGACGAATTTTGTCGTATTTTGTCTTATACTTGTATTTTATCATGAGAAGTATTAAAATTACATATAATACGCTGAACTTAACTATAGTAGTAATAAAAAGCGACATTAAAGTAACAAACGAAGAAAGAGGTGTAGATATGATGATATTTAAACAAAAAAAGAATTATTCAGCAGGTAACAAAGATTGGAAAGAAAAAAATAAAAAATATTTGAACCAATTACAGAAATTCTTTGATGCTGTAGACAAAATAGAAGATATAGATTTAAGAAAAAGTATAATTACGCAAGTTTTAAAATGTGATATGATTTTAACAGAATTAGCTCAAAAAGAGATTGAGAAGTACAAAAATAATGTATAGAATTTAGAATAAAAGAAAATACTAATAAAAATGAAACATGTGAGGCAAAAATGTTTAAAAAAGTATTAGTAGGTTTTATAGCAGGAATAATTTGTGGGTTATTTACTGCAGGTGGAGGACTTATTTTAGTTCCTGTGTTTTTGTATGTTTTAAAAATGGAACCAAAGCAAGCAAGAGCAACCTCTCTTTTTTGCATACTTCCAATGGTAATTGTTACTGCTATTTTTTATGGAACACATAACTTTATAAATTGGAAAACTGGTATATTGTGTGCTATTGGAGGAATAATAGGAGGGGCTGTAGGTGCTAAAATTCTAAACAAAATACATGACAAATATTTAAAGGCAATTTTTATTTTTTTTCTGATTTATGCAGGAGCGAATATGATATTTAAAACATAGTGTTAAAAAATATATGTTTCTAGGATGTGAAAATATGCTTGAAATACTAATAGGTTTTATATCTGGAGTTATAAGTCGGATTAGGAATGGGAGGAGGAACAATTTTAATTCTTCTCCTTTCTCTTATTTTGAATCTAAATCAACATGTAGCACAAGCTACCAATCTAGTATTTTTCATTCCTACAGCATTAACAGCTACAATTGTGAATGTAAAAAATAAAAATATTAACTGGAAAGATGCAATTCCTGTGACTATTATAGGGGTAATTGGTAGTATTATTGGTGCTACTATTAGTAGTGGTATGAATGTACAAGTTCTTAGAAAATTATTTGGGATTTTTTTAATTGCTATTGCAATATATGAAATATATTCGTGGTACAAAATGTATATAAAAGAAAAATTAAGGCATAATAAAGATATATATTGATAAATATATTTAAATTAAGAAAGTATGAGATATGTACTTAATTTATAAAGATAGGAGGAAGAGGCTATGAAATTTTTAAAAGGAATGTTAGTAGGTGGAATGGTAGCAACAGGTATAGCAATGATGTGTACAGAATCTATGGACAGAGGAAAAAGAAAAGTTATGAGAAAAGGTAGACAGTTTGCAAAGAGAATGGGTATGATGTAGTTATTAAAAGTAATAAAAATGGAGTTAATAAACATTTACTTTTTAAGTAAATACTTATTAACTCCTTATTAAAAAAGTATAGTGATGTGCTTTATATATTATAATTATGCTTACAATATTTTGTAATTAGTTTTTATACTTATATAGCTTCTTGGCTATCTGAAATTTCAGTTTCTTCTACTTTTCCATCTCCATCTTGATTAGCAATTTCTAAGCTAGATACAGATACTTCATAAGCAATTTTCTTTTCTACTGTTCCGTCTTCATATTTTTTCTCATATTCTCTAGATTGAACTCTACCTATAATTCTTACTTCTGTTCCAACAGAAACATTTTCACAAAATCTTGCATTTCTTCCCCAAGCAATACATGGAATATAATCTGATTTATTGTATGCTCTGTTTACAGCTAATAAGATATCTGAAATTTCTCTACCAAATGGAGTTTTACGATAAATAGGTTTTTTACAAATAAAACCATCTAAAATTACTTCATTTGAAACTTGATCTTTTCTAATTTCAGTTTCTTCATCTTGTTCTTCTAAAAATTCAATATCCTTAGCAAATACTGTTAAGATTAGTTTATTTTTTTCATTATTATAACTGTTATAAGATCTAAATTGTCCATCAATTTTTAAATTTGTACCAATAGTTAAATCGTTATTAGTTAATAATCTTTCTGAAATAGTTACAGGAATTTTGTCTGCATTTCCACTTAAACGTGGAACCTCTAAATCAAATATGTAGAATTTTTCACCGTAAATTTCATGACTAAATCTTTTTTCACTTGTTACCTTTCCAACCAATGTTAAATGGTTATTATCATCATAATTTGTACTCAATTTATTTTCCTCCCTACTTTTGTTTCTTATTTTAGTTTATTCATAGTATGTAAAATTTAGACTAATACTTTATCATCCTTTACTATTATACTATGTTTTTTTAGCTTTGTCTACATAAAATGTTAATTTTTTCAATTATTTCCAAAAAACATTTAATTTTTTACTTTAAGATTACTTAAAAAAATAATTGAAATATGCAATAAATAGGCTAATTTACTATAAATTTATAACAATATATTATTTTTATATTACATCTTTAAAGATTTGTATAATAATAGTAAACTAGTAACTTCCATTACATCATAAGTATTTAATTCCTTTGAAAAATTCATTTCAAATTCTTGAGGCTCAATTTTTACACCAAATACACTATTTATTGCTCTTTGTAAGCATATTATTATTTTGTTATCATCTACACTAGAAGCGGTAATTGTTGCCTTTGAATTGAAACCGTAAGTTATTAATTCTATATTTAAATTATCAAGTAATTTTAAATTATCTGTAATATCAGTATTTAAGACTAAATATTCTGCATTTTTTATTATATCTTTTATAATATTTTTATTTTGATTTACTTTTTTACCAATCAAAACAGTTTGAAACTTAATATTCTTTAAGTTTTCTATTGAGTTTTCTTTTAAAAAGAAAATTTGAGAAGTATCTAGCTTATCTTTAAAATTTTGCTTTAGGTAGTTACTATAATTGTATTCAGTTAGAATTCCAATCAAAGACATTTTGAATATCTCCTTTTTTAAGATAGTGTTAGTATACCATCATTTAAAAAGGTTTATTCAAATTTTTCCAATTATTCATAATTTTATACATTCATAATTTATTTATACATAGTCTTATGCATTTATAAACTACAAATAGGAGATATTTTAAGTTTTAGCTCCTAAGTTATTTAAATGTTTTTGAACACCATTAGAATCTATTTCATATCCATCTTTATAAATTAAATTAGATACAGTAGTTATTTCATACCCAGAACTTTTAATATTTTTTATAAGCATATCTAAACTATCAGCAGTATGGGTGGTTCCGTTGTGCATTAAAATAATGGAACCATTACTTAGTTTTGGACTAACTCTAGCCCACATATCTTGACCAGTAAGACCAGTATAATCTAAAGTATCTATATTCCATTGAATTGCAGTGTGATTTACTTCTCTTGCTGAGCGAATTACCACATTATTATATTCACCATAAGGAGCCCTATAAAGCGTAGTTTTATTACCAGTTAGAGCTTCTATTTTTTTAGAACAGGCTTCAATTTGCTTTTTATTTTCTTCACTACTTAAATTATTTACGTGTGGGTGAGTATCAGAATGATTTCCTATTTCATGACCTGCTTTTGCTATTTTCTTTACTGCATCTGGATTTTTATCTACCCAATCACCAACTGCAAAAAAAGTAATTTCAACATTGTTTTGTTCTAGTGTACTTAAAATACTATCAATATCATCTGCACTCCAAGCACAATTCATAGTAAGAGCCACTTGCTTTTTGTCGGTTTGCACAGAATAAATAGGAAGTTCTTTAGTTGAGCTAGAAGTAAGTACAGTGCTAAAATTATCTCCAATAATGCTAAATGACAGTAAAAATAAAATTACTACCATACTAGATGCAACTAAATAAGAATATATTTTTCGTTTGTTAAAAATAATAAGCATATATTTAGCCTCCTAAAATTTATTAGTATAATATATGCTTATTTAAAAATTTTATGATTATTTTATTTTATTTAAAAATGTTTGATTTATTATTCTATAATTAAATACTTCTTTATGAAAATAGAAATATTGTTTTGTATAAAATATTTATAGCAAGATTTCAATGTTTATAAATTAGTATAAAGTTCAGTTTCTTCCTTTACTAAGGTTGCTTCAACTTTTTTACCTAAAAGCTTACTTGCAATTTCATTAAATTTATGCTCGGTTTCAGTTAGGTAAACACACAAGTAATTTTGAAGATTATTTTCTATTTCACTTGAGTTTTTATTTAAAGAATTGCCATATGATATATTTAAATTATTGCATTTTAAAATATTATGATTGTAGATTTTTGTATTTCCTGAAAACATTTTATTAATTTCTAAAATATTTTTAACTTTTCTAGCTACATGAGTACCAATATTTATAAGCTCCACATCTTCACCAATTTGCTCTTTAATAACTGAGCTAAGTAGTGGGTAGTGGGTACAACCTAAAATGAGTGCTTCTACTTTGTTTAAATGTTTTAAATATTCCTTAATTACAAGTCTTGCTATATCATTATCATACCAGCCTTCTTCAACCATAGGAGCAAGTAAAGGGCAGGGGATAGCCTGAACCTTTGCATCAGGAATTTTTTTCATAATGCAATTATCAAAACCTTTGCTATTGATAGTTCCAGCAGTTGCTATAACACCAATTTGTTTTTTATCTGTACTTTTTAAATAATCAACAGTTGGCTCCAAAACACCAATAATTGGAATATCATATAAACTTTTAACTTCATCTAAGGCTTGGCTAGTAGCAGTTCCACAAGCAATTACTATTAATTTTACATTCTTTTTAATTAAAAATTCTATACCATTTTTAGTAAGTTCAATAATGGTTTCTTTTGATTTACTTCCATAAGGAAATCTCTTTGTATCACCTAAATATACAAAACTTTCATTAGGCATAATATTAATAAGTTCTTTTAAAACAGTCATTCCGCCAACGCCAGAATCAAAAACGCCAATAGGTCTATTATCCATGCTAAATGTCATCCTTTCGCAAATTTTACGATATTAAATATTATACTTTACTAATTAGAAAATTACCATAGTTTTATTAATTTTAATAATATATTTTAAATTAAAACTTTGTAATTTATGATGTAAAAAAATTAACTATTTTGCAAAACATAAATTGCACATTAACTTGGCACATTTTGTCGAAAATAATCATAAGATATATTAAAACAAAGAAAGGAAGGATAAATAAATGGAATACGATAAATGTGTATGCCCAGTTTTAAATGTTGATGGAGTTATGGCTACTGGTAAACAATATGATATAGAAATCAATTTACCAGAAGACAATAGATCTGTTATCTATGGTATTATTAAGGACTGTTATCAAGAACCAATAAAAGATGCAGTTGTTAAATTAGTAGAAGTTATTAAAGATTGTGATGATGAGGAAAGACGTCCTGTATCACACACATTCACAGACAAAAATGGCGAATTCGTTTTTGGACCACTTTGTGCTAATCGTTTATATGAAATCGAAGTTTGGGTAGACAAAGTACAACATTGTAAAGTATGTACTTCTTGCAAACATGAAGGAAAATGCTTAAAAGGTGTTGAGCTTGAATGTCCTCCATGCAATAAACCATGTGACAAACCTTGCGATAAGCTATGTGAAAAGCCATGCGACAAACCATGTGATAAACCTTGCAATAGACCATACTAATAGTTTTTAAACTATAAATGGCTTAAAATAATACAAAGTTAACTTTAAATCAAATAAAAATAATGAGCTTTTACTTTAATGCAAATTGAGGTAAGGCTCATTATTCTTTTATTATTACAAATTTCATTAGTTTTAAAACATAAAAAAGGTTAAATATAAAACTAAATTCCACTTTGCCTTTCGATGGAATTTACTTTTAAATTTAAGGAATGTTTGTATATTTTGAAAAATCTTATTGACAATTAAATTTAGTTATAGTATAAAATTATTATATACATGAGTGCGAAAATGAATGCAATTGATGAATAGAATAAAAAATAACACTCATAATACTAAAAGAAGAAAAATAGAGAAATAAATAGATAATATGAAATAATTTAAGTTATGAGAAATAACTACATAAAAATTATAAATTATTATCTAAAAGAAGGAGGAGAACACATGAAAAGTAAAAATGCTTGTGGCTCTAGAGAGAGAGAGAGAGAGAGAGAGCCGTAATTTAAGAAAAATAGAAGAGAGGGAAGGTTTATATAGCAAAAATAGACCGTTATTTATATGCACTACAAAGCTTACACAAGGCAAAAGTGTAAATGATAATGCAAGCAATATACTAGAAATGCAAAACAATAGAAAAAGTAATAGCATGAAAAATATATTAAATGCAGTATCAGGAATAACACTAATAGCCTTAGTAGTAACGATTGTAGTGCTTTTGATTTTGGCATCGGTAAGCATAACAGTAGTATTTGGAGATAATGGAATATTGGATCTTGCAAAGCAGGCAGCAAAATCGACTACAACTGAGCAAACGAAAGAAAAAATAGAAGTTTCAATAGTTAGTTCTATGTTTAGTGAAAATTCCTATGGAAAAGTAACATTAGAAGATTTACAGAGAGAATTAGATAATTGTTTTGGTGTAAACCAATGCAAAGCATTTTGCATTAAAGATAACATTTATAGAGTAAGAATGCTTAAAACAGATGAAATATACGAAATAAATAATGGTTCTGTAAGAGTAGTAGAATTAAAAGAAGACACAAATCCAGGGACTTTAACAGGAAATGGCACAGAAGAATTACCATATCTCATTGAAAGTGTAGAAGATCTAATATATTTATCTGAACAAGTAAATACCACTAATAATTATCAAAATAAATATTTTGAACTTACAAATAATTTAGATTTTTATAATAGAGATAACTTTACACCAATAGGCAATTCACAAGATAATTATTTTACGGGAAACTTTAATGGAAATGGATTTGAAATAAGAAACATTAAAATAAATGTTGAAAATTATGGTGGATTATTTGGTTGTGTAAAAGATGCAATTATTAAAAATATAGGAATACATGGAACTATTGAAACTACTGGAGATGAGGAAATTAGGACTGGAGGAATAATAGCAGAACTATCTAGTGGAAATTTACTAGTTGATAATTGCTATAATCTTGCAGAAATAAAGGGTGTAGCACATACAGGTGGAATTATAGGTTGTATAGTAAGAGGTGATTGCGATGAAAAAATTATTATAAAGAATTGTTTTAATGTTGGAAACATAACTAGCTTAAAATATACTAGTGGAGGAATCCTTGGAACTAGTGGAAATCTTAGTGGAGCGATGGAAATTATTAATTGTGGTAATATCGGTGAATTAAATGGTAATACCACAGGTGGAATTGTAGGAAGCTCAGTTAACTATACTAAAGATATGCAAATTAATAACTGCTATAATTTAGGAAACTCTAAATCTAATTCTATTTCTGGTGGAATATTAGGAATTTGGGATACTGATTCAATGCTAACATTAAATAATTGCTATAATGCAGGAAACATAGATAATAGTGGTGAATTAACACGGTGGATTATATTATACAGCTAGCTGGGTTCATGTTAAAGCAGTTAATAATAGTTTTTGGAAAGCAGGAACAGCCCAATTTGGAATTAGTGCTAGAAATTCTATAGTGGAAGACGTAGAAAGCACACCAGAAAATGAAATGAAATCAACAGATTTTCTAATAAAATTAGGTGAAAAGATATGGGTAGCAAATAGTGATAATTATCCAATAATTAGAGGGCATTATTATAAAATGCCAATTGATTAAAAATACTTTTTTAGTTCTTTTTCTCTTTAATTAGTAATAGAAAATATTATAATTAAGATTGTAATATAAAATCGTTAAATATAAAATTCGTCAATTGAAATATTAAATGCAAGTATGAAAAAGTTAAATATAAAATTATTTGAATTTTTTCGCTAGTTGAAAAGCCTTGATAGTGTAAGTTTAAAAATTTGTGAAAAAACTTATCGACACGAACT
>CANRGT010000012.1 GCA_947630185.1 uncultured Clostridia bacterium
GTTTAGAAGAAACTCATATAAATATGGTAATAACTAAAATTATAGGAATGATTTGTAGGACAAATATTGATAAAATAGTATTTGCTTCTGTAGATAAATCTCCTCATTGTGTACAATTACACTACATAGAAAATGAAATAAGAAAAGCTATGGATATAAGCAATATAAAAATAATTCACTATGTTGCTGTGGATAATAATTTAATTGAGATATCAAATGAAACTATAAAAAAATCGAAAGCATTAAGTGAATTAGAAAAAATGAAATAAGATTAATTCAGTTAGGAAGTGATTTAAATGGACAATCGACAAAATTTGACAAACATTAACTGGTACCCACGGTCACATGGCAAAAACAAAAAAGCAAATAATAGAAGACTTAAAATTAATTGATATTGTAGTAGAAGTATTAGATGCAAGAATACCAATATCTAGCCAAAATCCAGATATAAAAGAAATAATAAAAAATAAAAAAAGACTTATTGTTTTAAATAAGTCAGATTTATCAGGCGAAAAAGAAAATCAAAAATGGGTATCATATTTTGAGAAACAAGAAATACCAGCAGTTTTAGTAGACTCTGTTTCTGGAAAAGGAATACCAGAAACAATAAGAAAGATAGAAGAAATTTATGAAAATGAAAAATATGAAAGTAAAGGTAGAGTAGGAAAAGCAATTAGAATAATGATACTTGGAATTCCCAATGTAGGTAAATCATCTTTTATAAATAGAATGGCAAAAAAAAGTGTAGCACAAGTAGGAAATAAACCTGGTGTTACAAGACAAAAACAATGGATAAAAGTAGGAGATAAAATAGAATTGCTAGATACTCCTGGCGTTTTATGGCCAAAATTAGAAAAGCAAAAGGTGGCTCTTAATTTGGCATATACAAGAACAATAAAAGAAGAATTACTAGATACATTAGAAATTGGATATGAATTATTGAAACTTTTATTAAATGATTATACTACTAATTTACAAGAAAGATATGGAATATCACAAGAAGAAATAAACTCTATTATGCAAATTGATAAATTACAAGAAAATGAAAAAGTTATAGAAGTTATGAACTTAATTGGCAAAAAAAGAGGTGCTGTAATTTCTGGTGGAGAAATAGATTTAGAAAGAGTAGCAAGTATTTTATTAGAAGATTTTAGAAGCGGAAAATTAGGTAGAATAACAATAGAAAAGGTAAATTGAAAAAATAGTTAAAAATGAAATAATAAAAATGAAATAATAAAAATGAAGTAATAAAAAATTAAAAACAAAAGCATAAAAATATAAGAATTAATTGGAGGAAAATGCTTTGGAAATATTTAATTGCAATAAAAAAATAGAAGAAGTAAATCAAATGTCACCATTAACATGGGCATACATTGGAGATGCAGTATATGAATTATATATTCGTAAAAATTTAGTATGTGACACAAACTTAAAACCTCATAAATTACATATAGAATCAATAAAATATGTAAAAGCACAAGCACAAGCTGAATTACTAAAAAGCATAGAAAAAGATTTAACTGAAGAAGAATTAGAAATAGTAAGAAGGGGAAGAAATACAAAAAATCATCACATTGCTAAAAATGCAAGTGTACAAGATTATATGTACGCAACAGCCTTTGAAGCTTTAGTTGGTTATTTATATTTAACAGGAAACGAAGAGAGATTAAAGGTTATATTAAGTTTGAGTAATGACATTTTATAAAAAATAGAAACAAAAGAGACTGCAAGCCTTGACTACTAAATATTAAATATGTTATATTATATAGGTAGCAAAATTAGAGGCCCCTTGGTCAAGCGGTTAAGACGCGGCCCTCTCAAGGCCGAATCATGGGTTCGATTCCCGTAGGGGTCACCAAAAAAACATCCCTCACTATCTTAAGTAAAGATTGTGAGGGAATCTTAATTCTTTATAAGAACCTCACCCACCATCACAATCAAAGATTGTGGGTGGGTACCCGAGAACCTTGTTGTTTCACAATAAAAAATCCCAATGAAGAGATTAATCTTCATTGGGACTTTTGCTAAAATCAAAGATTTTAACATAAATTTCAGGAAATAAATACTTTATTTTTGAGAAATTTTCCTGTAGAATCTTCCGTTAGGACCTTTGCGATAAGGTGCATCAGAATTCCTATGGCATTCCCTCAAATCTTTCCGCTTGTTTACAAAAGAATCAGCTTCTTTAGAAGCATCAGATTCGATTTGTTCTACAAGTTCCTTTGTTCCCTGATTTGGTTCAAGAGGAAGTGCACGGCTGTACTTACCCATGATGAACCCCCCTTAAAAATAAAATATAATTACATCGCATTTGCGAGTAAGCTAATTATATCAAAATGAATCAAAAAAGTAAATAAAATACTATAAAACTATGTGTTTTTGAACTAATTTAACTTGAAAAAGTGAATCAAATTATATGTTTTTATTAAGAAAAATTTAAGCTGAACTGCAAAAAAATAAAAAAATTAAAAAAATAATTGACAAAACAAAAATTTGGTATATAATATATACATACAAACAAAATTTTGTAAATAAATTATAAAAGGAGAGCGCTTTTATGATAACCACATTACATATAAAAAATGTAGGAATAATAGATGATTTAACTGTTGATTTTAATGATGGATTAAATATTTTAACAGGAGAAACAGGTGCAGGAAAAACTTTAATAATTGGTTCCATTGCCATTATTTGTGGGGGTAGGTTTTCAAAAGAAATGATTAGAAAAGGAGAAGAATTTTCATTTATAGAAGCTAATATTTATTGCCCTGAGAGTAGTATATCAATGGATGGTAATATTATAGTTTCTAGAGAAATTCATTTAAACGGAAGAAGTTCTTGTAAAATCAATGGCAGACTAGTTACAGTAAATGAACTAAAAGAAGCAATGAATCAAATTATAGATTTACATGGTCAGCATGATAGTCAACTATTATTAAATCCAGCAGAGCATATCTCTTATTTAGATAGTTTTATAGGTGCTAAATTGCAAAAGCAAAAAGAAGAATATGAAAAATTATTTGAACAATATACAACACTAAAACAAGACTTAAAAAATAACTATGGAGATGAGCAGGAAAAAGCAAGAAAATTAGATTTACTTAATTACCAATTAAATGAAATTGAAGTAGCAAAGCTAAAAGTAGGAGAGGAAGAAGAGCTAGAAAACCAAAGAAAATGTATTCAAAATGCAGAAAAATTAAAGCAAAGCATGAATGCCATAGATGAAGAGCTAAATGAAAATGTAATAGGTGGAATTAGTAATTGCATTCGTAATTTAGAAAAAATAGAAGATTGCGGAGAAATTTATCAAGAAAAACTAGCAATATTAAAAAATAGTTATTATGATATTCAAGAACTAGCAAGAGACATATTATACATGAAAGAAGAAACTGATTTTGATGAAGAAACACAAAATGAAATAGAAAATAGACTAGATTTAATTTATTCATTAAAAAGAAAATATGGTAGCACAATTGAAGCAATTTTAAAATATAAAGATGATATTTCAGAAGAAATAGAAAAAATACAAAATTTAGAACAAATAAATGAAAACATAAAAATAGAATTAGAAAAAACAAAACAAAAAATGAGTACTATATGTGAAGAAATGAGCAAACAAAGAAAAGAGCAAGGAAAAATACTTTCAGAAAAAATAAATAAAGAGCTAGCAATTCTAGAAATGCCAAATGCTAAATTTTCTGTAACAATTACAAAGCAAGAAAGCTTTACAGTAAATGGTTTAGATAAAATAGAATTTTTTATTTGTACTAACATTGGCGAAGAGGCGAAACCACTTGTAAAAATAGCATCGGGTGGAGAAATGTCTCGTATAATGTTAGCAATAAAAACAGTACTTGCAAGTGTAGATAAAGTATCAACTTTAGTATTTGATGAAATAGATACAGGAATGAGTGGTAAAGCTTCAAAAGCAGTAGGAGAAAAATTAAAAACAATTTCTAAAACTCAGCAAGTTTTATGTATTACTCACTCTGCATCTATTGCAGCAAAAGGTGACTATAACTACTATATTAGTAAAAAAGTACAAGGAGAAAAAACATATACAGATATTAAAGAATTAAATGAAGATGAAGTAATAGAAGAAATTGCAAGAATATCATCTGGCGATATTACCAAAATTGCAAAAGAGCATGCAAAAGAATTAAGGAAAGCTAGCTAAATTAAATATTTTTATTACAACAAGCCTTATTACAACAAGCTAAGTTAAAATTTTATTACAAAATTATTGACATTTTAAATGTGAAAAATTAAAATATATTTATAAAAAATAAAGGAGGAATAAATATGACAAGAGTTGAACTAAAAACTGCAGCAAAAGAACAAATTAAAGGCAAAATTGGAACCTTAATTGTAATGCTTTTAATTGTTTTGGCTATTGGATTTGCATGTGCATTTATACCAATAGTAGGACCAATAATATCATTTATTATTACACCAGCATTTGGACTATCTTTTTGTATAGTATATTTGAAAATTACTAAAAGAGAAGAAATTAGTGTTGGAGATGTTTTTTCAGGTATTAATCAAACTGGAAAAGCTTTATGGTTAAACATATTAGTTAGTTTCTTTACATTTTTATGGTCTCTATTATTTGTAATACCAGGAATTATTAAACAATACTCATATTCAATGTCTTTTTATATACTAGCAGATAATCCTGAACTTACAGCAAGAGAAGCATTAGCTAAAAGCAAAGTGATGATGGAAGGACATAAATTAGATTTATTCGTATTACATTTGTCTTTTATCGGTTGGTTTTTCTTAGTAGGACTTACATTTGGAATTGCAGCTATATATGTAGTACCATATATGAGTACAACAGTAGCTAATTTCTATAATTCAATTAAAAGATAAAGAGAATAAATCAAAAATCATATGCACTAAATAAAGAATGATTTAGTAAAATAACCTTGTATACTAATTGTTATCAGTAATACAAGGTTTTAATTTTGTATTATAAAAAAATCCTTTTTTAAAGATTAAATAAAATTTCTTTTTTCAACATTAATTGTTTACATATTTCAACTTTTAATGTATAATAAATGCGTTAAAATATAAATAGATAGGAGATTTTCTTATGGACCAAAATGTAAACAATAATCAAGAACAAGAATTAGATTTAAACCAATTAATGAAAATAAGGAGAGAAAAATTATCAAAACTTCAAGAAGAAGGAAAAAATCCTTTTGAAATAACAAAATTTAATACAACACATAACAGCAAACAAATAAAAGAAAATTTTGAAGAATTAGAAGGGAAAGACGTTACCGTTGCAGGAAGAATGATGGCAAAACGTATAATGGGTAAAGCCTCTTTTTGTCATATTCAAGATGCAGAAGGAAAAATCCAAAGTTATGTTAGCATAAATGAATTAGGAGAAGAAAGCTACAAGCAATTTAAAGAAGACGATATTGGAGATATTATTGGAATTACTGGCTTTGTATTCAAAACAAAAACAGGAGAAATTTCAATACACGCAAAACAAGTAACTTTACTTTCAAAATCATTAAGACCATTGCCAGAAAAATTCCATGGATTAAAAGATGCTGATTTGCGTTATCGTCAAAGATATGTAGATTTAATTGTAAATCCTGAAGTAAAAGATACATTCAAAAAGAGAATTGAAATTCTAAAAGAAGTAAAAAATGTATTAGATGAAAAAGGCTATTTAGAAGTTGAAACACCTATATTAAACACAATAGCAGGTGGTGCTACAGCAAGACCATTTATTACACACCATAATACATTAGATATTGATATGTATTTAAGAATAGCAAATGAGCTATACTTAAAAAGACTAATAGTAGGTGGATTTGACAAAGTATATGAAATGGGAAGAATGTTTAGAAATGAAGGAATGGATATTAAACATAACCCAGAATTTACAAGTATAGAGCTATATTCAGCATATGAAGATTATAACGATATGATGGATATTACAGAAGAAATAATATCAAAAGCAGCTTTAAAAGTATTAGGAACAACAAAAATAACATATCAAGGAACAGAAATAGATTTAACACCATCATGGAAAAGAATATCTATGATAGATGCTATTAAAGAAGTAACAGGTGTAGATTTTAATAAAATAGAAACAGATGCAGAAGCACTAAAAGCTGCAAAAGAATTAAATGTAGAATTAGATGAAGCTAAACTAACAAGAGGAGAAATTATAAATCAAGTATTTGAAGCAAGAGTAGAAGAAACTTTAATTCAACCAACCTTTGTTTGTGATTATCCAGTAGAAGTTTCTCCACTTACAAAAAGAAAACCATCAGACCCTCGTTTAACAGAAAGATTTGAGCTATTTATTGGTGCAAGAGAATATGCAAATGCTTACTCTGAATTAAATGACCCAATTGACCAATATGAAAGATTCAAAAAACAAGTAGAAGCTAGAGAAGCAGGAGACGAAGAAGCAAATATGATGGATGAAGATTTTGTAACAGCACTAGAATACGGAATGCCACCAACAGGAGGACTAGGAATAGGAATTGATAGATTAGTTATGTTACTTACAGATTCAGCTTCTATAAGAGATGTATTATTATTCCCAACAATGAAACCACTTTCAGACCATCAATAAGCAAAAAAATATTGGAGAAAAAATCAAATGAGCGAAAGTATACCAGGATACATAGTAAGAAATATTATTGCAGATATATTATTTGAAAGAGCAAATTGCATAGATGATATAGCTGAAGAAATAGGTAAACATGAAGTAGAAACACTAGGATATAATACAGAATATGCTGGAGAAGTAGGTTGGACAGCTTGTGGAACTAGAGTGTTATCAGACGATATTAGAGAAGGAAAAATACCATTAGAAGAAGCAGTAGAAGCACTTACTCCATTTGAAAGAAAAGAAGCAAAAAAAAGATGCCAAGAGTGGTTGGAGAAAAGGAAAGAAAATTTAGAAAGGTGAATCTTAATAAAAAATAGCATAAAGGAGATTTATATGAAAATAGCAGTATGCTGTTCATCATCAAATGCTATCGACCCAAAATACTTAGAGAGTTCAAAAATTTTATTAGAACATATATTTAAACAAGATAATGATTTAGTCTTTGGAGCGATGAATAGCGGTATAATGGAAATTGCTTATAAAATAGCAAAGCAATATAATCGAAGTGTTATAGGAATAGCACCTGAAATATATAAGGATGATTTTAAAGATTTAGAGTGTGATACAGAAATTTTAACTCAAACTGTTAATGATAGAACAAGTGCACTTATAAGCAATTCGGATATGTTATTGTTTTTACCAGGAGGAATTGGTACTTTATATGAACTAATTACTGCTATTGAAATGAAAAGAAGTAAAGAATTTGATAAACCGATTGTTATATATAATGAAACAGGATTCTTTAATGAATTATTAACAATGCTAGACAAGGTTTATGCAAGAAATTTCACAGACCAAGATGTAAGATTTAGTTATAATATTGCAAGGGATTATAGAACAGTTATGGATTTATTAAACAAATATAGGTTAAAAGATATATTAGATTATAGTAGAGACTAAGCTGTTTGTGTGAATGAAATTAAATATGAAGGAATTAATGAAAACCAATATTTATTGATGTATGCTTAGGATAAACTTATATTAATAAGCATAGATTAAACAAAGGAAGGAATTAAAATTTATGTATTTTGATAACAGATTTTTGTATATTATTTTAATTGTAATTGCAGTAAGTAATATCTTAAGTGGAAATATAAGCCTTTTAGACTTACTATTAACAATTCCAGGGGTTTTAATAGCTATCACTTTTCATGAATATGCACACGCATTTGCAGCAGATAGGCTTGGAGACGATACACCAAGAAATCAGGGAAGACTAACATTAAATCCATTAGCACATTTAGATCCATTCGGTGTTGTTATGCTTATATTTGCAAATATAGGTTGGGGAAAACCAGTACAAATAAATCCAAATAACTTTACTAGAAAAATTTCAGCAAGAACGGGAGAGGCAATTGTATCAGTAGCAGGGCCACTTACAAATTTTGTGCTTGCAATAATATTTACAATAATCTTTTATGCAGTTGTAACATTTGCACCAGCATTTGCATTAGGAACACAAGTAGGTGCTATTATAACTACAATGATAACATATGCAGTTATGGTAAATGTTGGGTTAGGTGTATTTAACTTAATTCCATTACCACCATTAGATGGTTCAAAAGTTTTAATGGCATTCTTATCATATAATGCAAAAAGATGGTTTGAAGAGCATACTTATGTATTTTATATAATTTTCATAATAATATGGATTACACCAATTTCAAGTATGATTATTTCACCTATCATTGGAGCAATTACATCTGGAATAAGTAGTGCTGTTGGTGCAATATTTGGACTATTCGTATAAAGAAACTATATTATAAACTGACCAATATAACGAAAGAACAAAAATATATCAATAATACAAATTATAGAAAATATAAATACAAAATAAGAGGAAAATAAATGGACGACATATATACTTTAGGAATTGAATCAAGTTGTGATGAAACTTCTGCTGCCATTGTAAAAAATGGAAGGGAAGTTCTTTCTAATGTCATTCACTCACAAATTGCAATACATGAACAATTTGGAGGTGTAGTGCCAGAAATAGCTTCAAGAAATCACGTAGAAGCAATTTCAACAGTGGTAGAAGAAGCAATAAAACAAGCTAACATAACTATGGAGAAGATAAGTAATATTGCTTGTACTTATGGACCGGGATTAGTAGGTGCTTTATTAGTAGGGGTATCTTATGCAAAAGCTTTAAGCTATTCATTAAATGTACCACTTATTGCAACTAATCATATACATGGACACATTGCAGCAAACTATATTACACACAAAGAATTAAAACCTCCATTCCTTTGCTTAGTTATTTCAGGTGGACATACACACTTAATACATATAAAAAGCTATACTGAATTTGAAATATTAGGAAAAACAAGAGATGATGCAGTAGGAGAAGCTTTTGATAAAGTAGCAAGAGTAATAGGTTTAGGCTACCCAGGAGGACCAAAAGTAGATAAACTTGCAAAAGAGGGCACACCTACAATAGAACTTCCAAAAACACAATTTGATAACTTGGATTTTAGTTTTAGTGGAATAAAAACAGCAGTTATAAATTTGCATCATAAAAATCCTGAAATAAATAAAGCAGATTTATGTAGTAGTTTTGAAAAAACAATTACAGAAGAACTAATATCAAACACATTAAAAGCAGCTAATATGTTAAATATAAAGCAAATTGCATTAGCAGGAGGGGTATCTGCAAACTCATATATAAGAGGAGAATTTTTAAAATTAGAAAATGAGGGCTATAAAATTTATTATCCGGAGCCTATATTATGCACAGACAATGCAGCCATGATAGCATCTGCAGGATACTATAAATCACTTACTGGAGAAGTAGCAGACCTAAGCTTAAATGCAATACCAAATTTAACAGTTATTGAAAGTAGTAAAAATAGTTAAAACAGTAATAAACAAATAGTTTAATTCAAAATAATTATAAGATTAAATAAAATATTTAAGTAACATAAAAATTTAAAATAGAAAAAATACTATATTAATTTAAAAAGTTAATAGAAAACGAGGAGATAAAATTTTGTCAATATATGTAATAGCAGACTTACATCTTTCATTTGCACAGCCAAAGCCAATGAGCATATTTGGAGAAAAATGGGCAAATCATGAAGAAAAAATAAGAAAAAGTTGGGAAGAAAAAGTAAAACCTGGTGATACTGTAATATTACCGGGTGATTTTTCATGGGCTATGTATTTAGAAGAAACATATAAAGACTTTGAATACCTAAATAGCTTGCCAGGAAATAAGCTTTTATTAAAAGGAAACCACGATTATTGGTGGACAACCATTACTAATATGAAGAAATATTTAGAAGAAAATGATTTCCAAAATATAGATTTTTTATACAACAACAGCTATTTAGTAGAGAATAAAATAATAGTTGGCACAAGAGGATGGAACCTAGCAGAAGATGCAGATGGAAAAATGTTAAATAGGGAAACAATTAGACTTAAACTTTCGATAGAAGAAGGAATAAAAAAATATGGAAACGATAAAGAAATAATAGCATTCATGCATTATCCACCAGTAACCTTAGGAGGATTACAAAAAAAAGAGCATTTAGACTTTATAAAAATTATGAAGGAATTTAATGTTAAAAAATGCTATTATGGTCATCTTCATGGAAATTCTCATAAAGATGCAATTGAAGGTAATGTATATGGTGTTGAGCTTAAATTAATAAGTGCAGATTACTTAAATTTTAATTTAAAAAAAATTTGCTAATAATGCAAATATAATATTAGAATGAGATTATAAATCTAAAAGCACAATTAGAAGTATAAGTAAAAAATTAGATAAATTTAAATAAAAATGATTAAAAAGCTTAAGACAAAAACCCAGTCCCCAAAATAGGACTTGCAATTCTTAAAAAATGTGATATAATATGAAAGCGAATTATTTTGAAAGGAAGATTATTAAAATGAGCGTAAAAGTAGAAAATACCCAAAACAAAAATGAAGTAAAATTAAGTTTTACAGTAGAAGCAGAAAAATTTGAAGAAGCAATGAAAAAAGTATATGCTAAAACAGCAAAATACTTTACAATTCCTGGCTTTAGAAAAGGAAAAGCACCAATGAACATGGTAGAAAGACAATATGGTAGCGAGATTTTTTATGAGGATACATTCAATGAATTAGTACCAGATATTTATGATGCAGCCATTAAAGAAAATAATATACAAGCAGTAAGTAAACCAGATATTGATATTACACAAATGGAAAAAGGAAAAGATTTAATATTTACAGCAACAGTTCAAACAAAACCAGAAGTAACATTGGGAAAATATAAAGGTATAGAACTTCCAAAAGTTGAGTATACTGTATCTGACAAAGATGTAGAACATGAATTAGGACATATGGCAGAACATAACTCAAGAATAATTACAGTAGAAGATAGACCAGTAGAAAAAGGTGATATAACTGTAATTGACTTTGAAGGTTCTATTGATGGTGTTCCATTTGAAGGTGGAAAAGCAGAAAAGCATGAACTAGAAATAGGAAGTAATACTTTCATTCCAGGATTTGAAGACCAAGTAATTGGAATGAAAATAGATGAAGAAAAAAATGTTAATGTAACATTCCCAGAAGACTATTTTTCAAAAGATTTAGCAGGAAAGCCAGCAATATTCAAAGTAAAATTACATGAAATTAAGAAAAAAGAGCTTCCAAAAATGGATGACGAATTTGCAAAAGATGTTAGTGAATTCGATACATTAGCAGAATTAAAGAATAGCATTAAAGAAAGACTACAAAAAGAAAATGAAGAAAAAGCAAAATATGAAACAGAAGATAATGCAATAAAAGCTGTTTGTGACAATGTAGAATTAGAAATTCCATCAGGAATGATAGAAACTGAAATAGATAACATGGTAAAAGATGTTGAACAAAGATTACAATATCAAGGATTAACATTAGCACAATACTATACTTTATCTGGAAAAACAGAGACACAAGTAAGAGATGAAATGAAAGAACAAGCTGAAAAGAATGTTAAAGCAAGATTAGTAATAGAAGCAATTATAAAAGCTGAAGACATCAAGCCAGACGACAAAGAAGTAGAAGAAAAATTAAAAGAAATGGCTAAAAATTACAAACAAACTGAAGAAGAAATGGCTAAAAATGAGTTTGTAAAAAATTATATTACAGAAAACTTAAAGGTAGAAAAAGCAATTAAGTTTATTGTAGACAATAGCAAAGCCACAAAATAATGTTGTTTTATGGTAAATTTAAAATTTAGATTATGAAATTCATATTTTAAAATAATAAAGTATAATCTTAAACTAAGCATAAAAGGCTAATAATACAGTATATAAAGTATAAAACATTTTATATATTGTAACTTATATAAACATGCACAAGATAAATGTAAAAGCTAATAAAATATGTTAGCTAGTATGGGAGGTATATGAATGAAAGAACAAAATAGTTTAGTTCCTTACGTTATTGAACAAACTGCAAAAGGAGAAAGATCTTATGATATTTTCTCAAGATTATTAAAAGACAGAATTATATTTTTAGGAGAAGATGTAAATCAAACTTCAGCTAGCCTAGTAATAGCACAACTTCTATTCCTAGAATCAGAAGACCCAGATAAAGAAATTCACTTATACATCAATAGCCCAGGAGGATCTATTACAGATGGAATGGGAATTGTAGATACAATGAACTATATCAAATGTCCAGTTTCTACTATTTGTATAGGAATGGCAGCTAGTATGGGAGCAGTTTTATTAGCAGCAGGAGAAAAAGGAAAAAGATTTGCTACACCGAATGCTGAAATACTAATTCATCAACCACTAATTGCAGGCGGAGGGCTATCTGGTCAAACTACAGAAATAAAAATTCATGCAGACCATATGGTAAAAACAAGAGAAAAATTAAATAAATTTTTAAGTGATAGAACAGGTCAACCATTAGAAGTAATTAATCGTGATACAGAAAGAGACAATTATATGACAGCAGAAGAAGCATTAAAATATGGTCTAATAGATGGAATTATGGAAAAAAGAGCTTAAAAATGATCTTATTTCTAATTTGTACTAAAATTATAATTTATATGAAATCCATATAATATAGGCTAAAAAAATTAGAAAAATTCTCTTTTTAAACTTAATTTAAATTTAAAGGAGTATATTGAATATGGCAAATAATAAAATGAGAGGAGTTAAATGCTCCTTTTGTGGAAAATCACAAGAAGTAGTAGGCAGAATTATAGCAGGACCTGGTGTGTATATTTGCGATGAATGTATCAAAGTTTGTAATAATATATTAGAAGATGAACTTTATGATGAAAGTGAAATTACTTATACAACAAACACACAAGAAAAATTACCAACACCAGCAGAGATAAAAGAAGTACTAGATTCATATGTTATTGGTCAAGAGGAAGCTAAAAAAACACTATCTGTTGCTGTATATAATCATTATAAAAGAATTCGTCAAGAAGAAAAAGATAAAGATGATGTAGAAATACAAAAAAGCAATGTCTTATTATTAGGACCAACAGGATGTGGAAAAACACTACTTGCACAAACACTTGCTAAAATTTTAAATGTACCTTTTGCAATAGCAGATGCAACTACATTAACAGAAGCGGGCTATGTAGGAGAAGATGTTGAAAATATCTTACTAAAACTAATACAAGCAGCAGACTATGATGTAGAAAAAGCAGAAAAAGGAATTATATATATTGATGAAATAGATAAAATTTCTAGAAAATCAGAAAATCCATCAATAACAAGAGATGTAAGTGGTGAAGGTGTACAACAAGCACTATTAAAAATAATAGAAGGAACAGTAGCTTCAGTACCCCCACAAGGTGGAAGAAAACACCCACATCAAGAATTTATACAAATAGATACATCAAACATTCTATTTATATGTGGTGGAGCATTTGAAGGATTAGAAAAAATAATTAAAGATAGAATTGGCAAAAAATCAATTGGATTCGGAGCACAAATTGAAAGCAGTAAAGACATAAATAAATACAAAGTGTTTGAAGAATTATTACCACAAGATTTATTGAAATTTGGTTTAATTCCAGAATTTGTAGGAAGACTTCCAATTATTGCAACATTAAGAGAATTAGACAGAGCTGCTTTAATAGATATAGTAACAAAACCAAAAAATGCATTAGTAAAACAATACAAAAAATTATTTGAATTAGATAATGTAAATTTGGAGTTTGAAAAAGAAGCATTAGAAACAATAGTTGATAAAGCAATAGAGAGAAAAACAGGTGCAAGAGGTTTGCGTTCTATTATAGAAGATATTATGAGAGATATAATGTTTGAAATTCCTTCAAATCCTAAGATAGAAAAATGCGTAATAACAAAAGGAACAGTCGAAAATGGCGATGCACCAAACATTACTATAAATAATAATAGAGAAGTATCACAAATTAAGAAGCCTAAAGCTAAAAGACAAACAACAACTAAGAAAAGTGAAAGTGCATAGGAATTACTATCTTTTTTTAAAAATATATTAAAAAATGTCAAAAATTTGTTTGACATTTTTTTGTTTGTATGATATTATTAAAAAGGACAAAACAAATGATTGTGTACGAAATAAAAAATATAAAGTAAGGAGTGATGTATTTTGGCTAGAAAAAAAGACCCAAACGTAATAAATAAAAGAGAAAAAGCAATATTAAAATTTATTGAGAAACAAGTAAATGAAAAAGGATATGCACCATCAGTTAGAGAGATAGGAAAAGCAGTAGGTTTAAAATCTACAGCAACAGTACATGGCTATTTAGCAAAACTTTCTGAAAAAGGCTATATCAAAAAAGAAGATCAAAAAGGTAGAACTTTGCGTTTGCTAAAAGGTGGAGACGGAGAGCCAGTAGAAAAAAGACAAGAAAACAAAAATTATTATACAGGAAAAGAAATGGTAGAAGTGCCAGTTATAGGAAAAATTACAGCAGGTGAACCAATACTTGCAGTAGAAAACATTACAGATACTTTCCCAATTCCAATTGATTTTGTAGGAAATAGTGAAAGCTTTATGCTTACAGTTCGTGGAGAAAGTATGATAGAAGCTGGTATTTTAAATGGAGATTATATTTTAGTAAAAAAACAAAATACAGCAAACAACGGAGAAATAGTAGTTGCTTTAATCGGAGATGAAGCAACAGTAAAAACATTCTATAAAGAAAAAGATCACATCAGATTGCAACCTCAAAATAGCACAATGGACCCAATAATAGTTCCAACATGTGATATTTTAGGAAAAGTTGCAGGTGTATTTAGAAAAATTTAAATTGTATAAATAATATAATAATGTATAGTTTAAAACAAACTACGTAAAAACTAATAGATTAAAAAAATAAATTATAATAAATAAAAATGGGGGAAAAAATTATGCCTTATATGGATGTATGGATGTATAATAGCAGACCCAGAATGAAAGTGTTTTTATGTTATTTGTTAATATTCGTAGCATTCTTCATATTTTCAGATGTAATGATTTTTTTCTATACAAAGTCATTATATAAACCAATAGAAAATTATGAAGTATTAGTAACTACACCACAAATAACAGTAACATTAGCAGAAGCATCAAATGTAAATGGAAACTTAAAGGGAGCTATTAAAAACAATACAAATGAAACAATGGAAAATCAATATATAAAATTTGAATTTTATTCTCCAAGAGATGTAAAAATGGGAACAAAATACGTAGAAGTAGGTACTTTAAACCCAGAAGAAGAAAAACAATATGAATTTGGATTTAAGTTTGATAAAGTAAGCTCAGTAAAAATAAGTACAGCAACTGCTGAAGAAGTAGGAAGTGCTACTACGGAAGAATTAGAAATACTTCCTACATTTGGCCCTGCAGGATTACTTAGTGCCATTATTTTAGGCTATTTCTTCTTATAATAGTGGTTCAAACTAAATCAAATATTTTATAGTGAAACAATAACAAAATTCAGTAAGGCAACCTTATACATATAATATATTAGCATATGTATAAGGTTGTAATTTTTATGTGTTATACTTTTGAATAATTTTCGTCAAGTGAAAAGTCAAATGAAACTTTGTAAAGTTTGCATATTTTTTCAAAAAATCAATAAAATAGATTGCTATTTTTACAAACTTGTAATATAATTGTAACATAATTGTAACAAAACGAAATGAAAATTCTGAAAGGAAGATGCAAAATGTTTAAGTATGGCCAAGATATAGGAATTGACCTAGGAACAGCAACCGTTATCGCTTATGCAAAAGGTAAAGGTATTGTTTTAAGAGAGCCATCTGTTGTGGCAGTTGATAGCAATACAGGAGATGTTTTAGCAGTCGGAAAAGAAGCAAGAAGAATGTTAGGAAGAACACCGGGAAATATAGTTGCAACAAGACCACTTAAAGATGGGGTTATATCAAACTATACAGTAACAGAAAAAATGCTTAAATATTTCATTAACCGTATTTGTGGTAAATTTATTTTTGCTCCAAGAGTAATGATTTGCATTCCTTCTCAAGTAACAGAAGTTGAGAAAAAGGCAGTAATAGATGCTGCATCACAAGCAGGAGCAAGAAAAGTATACTTAATAGAAGAGCCAATAGCAGCTGCTATTGGTGCAGGAATTGACATTTCAAGACCATGTGGAAACATGGTAGTAGATATCGGTGGTGGAACTACTGATATAGCAGTTATTTCATTAGGAGGCTCTGTTGTTAGTTCTTCACTTAAAGTTGCAGGGGACAAGTTTGACGAAGCAATAGTACGTTATATTAAGAAAAAATATAATGTTATAATTGGAGAAAGAACTGCAGAAGACTTAAAAATAAACATAGGTTGTGTTTACCCAAAAATACAAGATATGGAAATGGACATTAGAGGTAGGGATTTAGTAACAGGACTTCCAAGTACAATTACAATTCATTCTAGTGAAATGCTAGAGGCTTTAATAGAACCAGCTATGATGGTAGTAGATGCAGTACATGGAGTATTAGAAAAAACACCTCCTGAACTTGCAGCAGATATTAGTGATAGAGGTATTTACATGACTGGTGGTGGCTGTTTAATTGATGGTTTAGATAAACTTTTGCAAGAACAAACCGGAATTAATGTAATGATAGCACAAGATGCCATTTCATGTGTAGCTCTAGGAACTGGTAAAGCACTAGATAATTTAGATGTTCTAGATGCAAAAAGAAGGTAAGGAAAACAAAAATAAGTAGTGATTAGAAGCAACATTTTAATCACTATTTATTTTTTAAATTAATATCTAAAATCAAACAAAATTGTAAATTATAATAGTCTATTTTTTGAAGTAGAATCAAGTTTAAAATGATTTTTGAACAATAGGTCAGGATTTTTTTAAAACTTGCATAATTTATTATAAAATTATATAATTATACATGTATGTGAGATATTATAAAATAAAAAGATAGATATACAAAAGACATATTTTATACTATATAAACTTATTGTTTTATATAGCAAAGACTAAATAAAGTTAATTATAAAAAAGTAAACTATAAATATAAAAAATAATAATAGCTAAATAAAATATAAGTAAAGAAGGAATGAAAGTTAAAGATGAATAAGACCAAAAGAAAAATCTTTGAAGCGTCAATGAAACTATTTGCAGAAAAAGGCTATGATGCTACTAGCATAGAAGAAATAACAGCAACTGTAGGTGTAGCTAAGGGAACTTTATATTATCATTTTTCTAGCAAAGAAGAGATATTTAATTTCTTAATAGAAGAAGGAGTAAAGCTTTTAAAAAATAGCATTGCTATAAAAACAGGTAATTTGGAAAATTACTTAGATAAATTAAGAGCAATTGTTTTAATTCAAATTAAGATATTAGTAAAATATGAAAGCTTTATAACTATCATTTTAAGTCAAATATGGGGAAATGACCCTAGAAGCCAAATGTGCAGAAAATATGTATTTGAATACATACAAATGATAGAAGAAATAGTTAAAGAAGGAATAAAAAGAGGAGAAATTATTGAAGGAGACGCAAATGTAATAGCATCCGGAATATTTGGTTTTATTTGTTCTAGCTTAATATATAAAATGAGACACGAAAGTGAAGAAATAGATATTGCAAAATTAGATAAAGAAATAGAAAAATCATTTATAAGAAAATTAAAAAAATAAATTACTTATTAAATGAATTAAATTGTACATAAAAATAAATAGCAAAATATAAAAAACTATAAAAGTAAAATTGTTAAAAAATTTTTAATATATGAATTGAAAGGAGGGCATGTTAAAGCTAAAAGCTAACATGAACTAAAATGAGAGGATTAAGAGATTTTAAAGTACCAAATTTTAAATTTCCAAAATTTAAAATGAAAGAATTATCAGAAATTGATGAGGTAAAGCTTGATTATGAAAAAATACAAAAAGCACATGAAGAAGAAAGCAAAAAAGAATTAAAAAATTACACTCCAACCACTTATGAAACAATGCAAGAGGTTTTTTATCAAGCTACAAAAAAATATGCTGATAAGGAGTTCATTTTAGAAAAATTTGATCCAAAGGGAAAATTTTCAGAAATAAAATATAGTCAATTTAAAGAAGATGTAATAGCTTTTGGAACAGCGTTAATGAGAAAATTAAACTTAAATGAAAATCCAAGAATAGTTATTCTAAGTGAAACTACATATGATTGGTATGTATCATATATGACACTTCTTTGTGGAAACGGAATTGCAATCCCAACAGATAAAGAGCTTCCAGACAATGAACTTGAAAATGTTATTAAAAGATCAAGAGCAGATGTTGTAATATATTCAGAAAGAAAAGAAGACTCAGTTAAAAAAGTTTTACCAAACATTCCAAATGTAAAATATTTTATAAAAATGTATTCAGAAGATGGAATAGATGGAAAAAATGTAGGAATGAATTATCTAATTCAAGAAGGTAAGGCATTAGTGAACAATGGTGATGATGCATATTCTAGAATTAGGGTTATTCCTGATGAATTTAAAGTACTTTTATTTACTTCAGGAACAACATCAAGTGCAAAGGGCGTTATGCTATCTAGCCGTAATTTAGCAGAAAATATAAATGCAGTTTCTGCGTATGTAAGGTTATATCCAGAAGATAGATTCTTCTCAGTATTACCTTTGCATCACACTTATGAATCAACAATAGGATTTTTATTGCCACTTGCTTGTGGCTCTTCAATAGCAGTTTGCCAAGGATTAAAACATATTGTACCAAACTTACAAGAAACCAAACCAACATGTATGCTTGCAGTACCACTATTAATTGAAAATTTATATAGAAAAATAAATGCAAATATTAAGAAAAGTAAAAAAGATACTTTAGTAAATTCAATGATACATGTAACAAATGCTTTAAAAACAGTAGGCGTAGATATTAAACGTAAAGTATTTGCAGAAATACATGAAAATTTAGGCGGAAAATTAAGAATCATAGTATCTGCTGCAGCACCAATAGATGCAAAGATTGGAAAATGGGTAGAAGATATAGGAATTATGTTTTTACAAGGATATGGTTTAACAGAAACAGCACCTATAGCAGCCCTAACACCTGAATTCCAGCCAAAAGTTGGCTCAGCAGGAAAAGCAGTATTTACTGCAGAACTTAAAATTGCTTCACCAAACGAAAATGGAGAAGGAGAAGTTTTAATAAAAAGTCCTACTTTAATGCTTGGATATTATGAAGATGACGAATCAACAAATGACGTAATAGAAGTAATAGACGGAGAAAGATGGTTCCATTCAGGAGATATTGGATATTTAGACAAAGACGGATTTTTATATATAACAGGTAGAAGTAAAAATGTAATAGTAACTCAAAATGGTAAAAACATCTATCCAGAAGAAATAGAACTTTTATTATCACAAGTTCCAGAAATTAAAGAATGTATGGTATATGGAAAAGAAGACGAAGCAGATCCTACAAATAAAGAATTAATTATTTCAGCAAGAGTAATTCCAAATATGGAAGAAATAGAAGCAAAATATGGCAAAGAAATAAGTAAAGATGAAATAAAAAATATTATCTGGAACAAAATAAAGGAAGTAAATAAAAAATTAACCTCTTATAAAGCAATAAAAAGTCTAGAAATAAAAGAAGATGAATTTGTAAAGACTACAACAATGAAGATTAAGCGTTATGAAGAATTAAAAAAATAAATCGTAACAAAAAAATATAAAAAAAGATAAATTATTACAAAATTTATCTTGACTTCATAAAAATGTTGTAATAAAATTGTAGCAGAAAAAGTAAGATAATAGAAATCCTATTGTAGTTTTCTAAATAAAAATGCTAAAAATTACGACATAGGAGAAAATAAACATAGGACAAAGGAGGTAAGGTTTACAATGTCTAGATCTGGCATAGTAAACGTGAGAATGGTAATCACGGAAGAAAAAATTTTATCAAATATTGATAAAGTTCAAAAGTTAATCAATCCTAATAGTAAGAAGCAAATCATACAATTAGAAGAAGACGCTTACTTTAAGGATTTAATAGAGTCTATAAAAACATACTTAATAGAATATCCAAAAAAGAAAAACTTTCCAAAGAGTGTATATAAAGCAGCTTATGGATTAGTAGAATATGCAACAAACCAATTCGAAGAAAATACAAAAAGAATAGAAGAATTAATTCGTCAAAGAGAAGCAAATATTTCACTTGCTGGAGAATTAAGAGAAGTATTATTCTCAGTTGAAAATAAAGATGAAGACTGGAAAGAAGCAATTAAAAATATTTCAAATGACTTTTCAGAAGATATAATAGATACATTAGGACTAATAGGAAGAACAAAATCAGAAACCTCACAAAATTATCAAGATGCTGTAAAACTAATAAATGCAAGAATTGCCAACCTAGAATCTAACTTACATATTGAAATAGATATGGAAAGAATAGAAGATAGATCAAAAGCATTAAGCTATATAGGAATTGAAGTTGCAGATGCATTAAAACTAATACCAGCACCACAAGAAGATGCAGAAGAAGAAATTACAACAGAAAATATTCAAGAAGAAACAGTAGCAACAGTAGCTAATGTAGCACCTACAACAGAAGATACAAAATATTTTGAACAAACAAGAGTAGAAGTTAAGCCAACTTTATGGGAAAGAATTAAAAATAGTAAAATTGTTAGAGCAATTAGTTATGTTATGAAGATTAGAGTAGTAGTTCAATTACCTGCACTTCCAGAAGGAAGAGGAGAAGATACTAATAACTAATAATAAAGCCTAATAAAATTAAGAAATCTTTACAAAAGTGGTCTAAAATTTACTTTAGACCACTTTTTACTTTAATTTATATTTATAAAATTTGAATTACAAATGAAAAATGTTTAAATTCATTTTGAAAGTTATATTAAAAGATTTAGTAATTTTATAAAAAATTTAAAACAAGTATTGACTTTTTTATAAAAATGCCTTATACTAAAGTCTGCATGACAAATGCGCCATTAGCTCAGTTGGTCAGAGCAACCGGCTCATAACCGGTGGGTCCAAGGTTCGAATCCTTGATGGCGCACCAATTTGACTTTAAAAATATTTAAATTTTATTAAGTATAACTTTAAGTCTTTTTGAAAATAATATAAATATATGGGTAGGTGGCCGAGTGGCTAAAGGCGGCAGACTGTAGGCTTTGATTTTAAATCAAAAATCAAGAATTGCAGCCTATATGAGTAATCATATAGTGAATAATCTGGCTAATTCGGGGAAGTCTTAACAGAATTAAGCTGATGATAATCCCGAGCTAAAATTTAAATTTTAAAAATTTGAATTTAAGTGTAGAGACTTTATACCAGGTATCTTATAAATCAAAATAAGATAAAGAGAAAGTCCAGACTACAAACATTTAAATGGTAGTGAAAACTATAGTAGTAAGAAATCTGTTCTCATTTGAGTACGATGGTTCGAATCCATCCCTGCCCACCAGAAAAGCAAGCAATAAAGCTTGCTTTAAAAGTATATTACATTACGAACAAAAGTTTTGATTAAATTGAAAACTATACCTAAATTGCATTTTATGGGAAAAAGTGGTATAATAAAAGTTACAAGCGATTAGCTTTTCATATAGATAATCCTCAATATTTGCATGAGGAAAAAACATATTAATAATTTAGGAGGATTAATCATGAAACGGACAGGAAAGGTTATTTACATTTTTTTAATGTTCTTTTTATCAGCTCTTGCAATGATTTCTCTGGCATTCAATACTGAAAGCTTAGTCGTCTTCATATTCTGTGTTGCATCAGCAGTTGTAACTGTATATGCAGTAGCAACTAATTTTGTCCACTATGCAGTAAGGGTGCAAACGTGTGAAAAAGAAGGAAAAAAGTATCAAGGCAAAGGGCCGAGCAAAGCTCTGGTTATAATGCTATTTGAGGGTTTGATAATCCTCATGATACGTTCCTTTGGAAGAGTCACAATTGTACAATTTATAGCATATATCATAGGTATCTTTGCAATAGGAATTGGGATATGGCTTTATGCTAAAGAAATTGATATGGCAGAATATAATGTAACAGAGCTAAGAGAACAATCAAAAGAACATTAACCACGTTTCATACAGATGACACAAATATTTTATAATGTGTCATCTGTTTTTTTAGTTTATGATTAAATTAAATAGAAAATATCATTAAAAACTTGTAATCTATACTAAAAAATGATAAAATTTAGAAGTATTATAAGTAGAATCGATAAATGAAGGGAGAAATTTTTTGGATAAAGAAAAAATTTATCAGTTACTTACGCAAGAATTTGGCACTAATTGTGTTAAAAAAGATGAATTAATGTCTCGGTCATACCTCTTTTAAAATAGGTGGAATAGCAGACATATTTGTAATAATAAAAAATGAAGAGGCATTAAAATTTATATTGAAACTAGTTCAAAATCAAAATATTCCACTAACTATATTAGGTAATGGAACAAATATATTAGTAAAAGATAATGGAATAAGAGGAATTGTTGCTAAAATAGAATTAGATAGTATAGAAATACAAAAAGATAAAGATGTAGCAGTTGTAGTGTTAGGTGCAGGCGTAAAAAATGCAATATTAGCACAAAAACTTTTACAAGAAGAAATTGCAGGTTTTGAATTTGCAGCAGGAATTCCTGGAACTATTGGTGGAGCAGTTTATATGAATGCAGGAGCTTATGGCGGAGAAATGAAAGACATAGTTACGGAAGTAACATATATGGATGAAAATACAAATATACATACTATTACTAATGAAGATTGTGAATTTGATTATAGACATAGCATTTTTTCTAAAATGAATGTTACTATTACAAAGGTAAAACTTAAATTACCTTATGGTAATAAAGAAGAAATAAAACAAAAAATGGACGCTAATGCTAAGAGCAGAAGTGAAAAGCAACCAATTCAAATGCCAAGTGCAGGTAGTACTTTTAAAAGAGGAAAAGATTTTATAACAGCAATGCTTATTGATGAGTGTGGACTTAAGGGTTATAAGATAGGAGGAGCACAAGTATCCACTTTACATGCGGGCTTCTTAGTAAATGCTGGTGGAGCAACTGCTAAAGATATGTTAAATTTAATAGAATATATACAAAAGACAGTACTTGAAAAATGTGGTAAAGAAATAGAACTAGAAGTAAAAGTGATAGGAGAATAGATTTATGAAAGGTATTTTAAAATGGTTTCGCTCTAGCACAAAAATGAAAAGATGGATGTTGCTAGTTTTAGTAGGAATTTTATTATGTTGCTATGGAGTAGCCAAAATATTAACAGAAGAAGTATTAGATTTTATGCCATTATTTAAAATAATAGCATGCTTTGTTATAGGTTTTATTTTTGTAATTTCTGGTATGATTCATATGCAAAAAAGAACACTAGAATTATTTGTTGAGGAAACAGATAATAGAATAGATGATAAAAAAAAACAAGTAAAAAGCTTAATATATAATAAAAAAGTATTTGATCAAGGACCAAAAATCGTAGCAATCGGTGGAGGAAAAGGACTTAACTCAGTATTAAAGGGCCTAAAAAAATATACTGATAATTTAACTGCTATTGTTACTGTATCAGATTATGGAGAAATTGTTCCAGAATCAAGAAGATTACTTAAAACAATGCCTTTAGATGATATTAAAGAAAGTTTAGTTGCACTTTCAGAAGATGAAAATATAATGAATAATTTGATGAATCTACAATTTAAACAAGGTAGATTAAAAGATTTATCTTTTAGTGATATTTATCTATTAGGAATGAAAGAACTAAGTGGAGAATTTACACAATCAATAGAGCAAACAAATGCAGTTCTTAACATAACTGGAAAAGTACTTCCTGTTACATTAGAGGCAATACAAATTTGTGCAGAATTGGAAGATGGAACTGTTATTGAAAATAGAGATAAAATTCCACAAGTAGTAAATGAGAAAGCAAGTAAAATTAGTAGAATTTTTATAAATCCTACTAATTGCAAAGTAGCACCTGGTGTTTTAGAGGCAATTAGAGAAGCAGATGCAATTGTTATAGGACCTGGAAGTCTATATACAAATGTAATACCAAACCTTTTAGTAAAAGGTGTAGCTAAAGCAATCAAAGAAAGCAAAGCTTTTAAAATTTATGTAAGTAATCTTATGACAGAACCAGGGCAAACAGATTCATATACTTTATCTGACCACATAAAGGCAATAACTGATCATGCTGGAAAAGGCGTAATAGAATATTGTATTTATGATACTGGAGAAATAATGCCAGAAGTATTAAGAAGATATAATATGGAAGGTCAAGAATTAGTTGAAATAGATGCAGCAAAAGCAAAAGCAGAGGGTGTTAATTTAATGCAAAGAGAAATTTCACATTTAGAAGGTGAATATATTAGACATAATCCAGATGCAATTGCAGCTTCTATTATTCAACTTATTTGTGATGATTTGAAATTTAAAGATATGCAAAATGATACCAAATATGTACTTTTAAATGATAGATTAAAAGATGCAAAGAAAAATTTAAAAACAAATAAGAAAAATAATAAGAAGATAAATGATAATATGAGACAAACTAAAAAAATCAATCAAAAGAAAGATGAAAGTAAATTTTTCAAAAAATATAAAGATAGAATAGAATCTATTCAAGAGTCCGATATTAAAATGAAAGTAAAAGCAGGAATACCAGTAGAAAAAAGTGAAAACAAAAAAGAAAATGTAAAAAACAAAGAAAATACAGAGAATAAAAATAATAAAGAAAAAATATCAATATTACAGAATCTTAAGAAAAAAATAACAAAAAATAACAACGAATCTAAACAAAAAGATAAAAAAATAGAAGAAATAAATAAAAAATCGAGTACGAGTAAAACTAAAAAAGCAGATTCTGCAAATAACCAATCAAAACAAACTCAGGTAAAAAATCCACAACAAGTTACCGGAAAACATAGTAAAGAACAACCAAGTAAAAAAAGCCATAAAATGACTAACAATAAAAAGAAAGCAATAAGAAAATAAATCAATTTAAGTAGAATAATACTTTAAATCACACAAAAATAATTCTTGAAAAATAAAAACTAAATGAAAGGAAACACGAGAAAAAGAAAGGGAAGAGATACAAATGAAGTATGAAGGAAAACAATTAACTCTAGAAGTAGGAAGTAAAAAGGATTGGATTATCACAAATGGAATAGGTGGATATAGCAGTTCTACTATTTTAGGCATAAATACTAGAAAGTATCATGGACTATTAGTTGCACCATTAAATCCGCCGGGAAGTAGATATGTAATTTTATCAAAAGTTGATGAGAGCTTTGAAAGTGGTGAAAATGAATATCCATTGTATTCAAATATTGGCAAAAATTATATTTCAAAGGGTTATCAATATTTAACATCATTTGAAAAAGATTATGTCCCAATTTATACATATGAAGTAGATGGTGCAGTTATTAAGAAATTTATTTGTATGGACTATGGAAAAAATACAGTTTGCGTATTATATAATATAAAGAATAATTCTAAAAGAACGAAATTTAAAATAGCACCAATCGTTAATTTTAGAGACTTTCATGCAACCACTCCAAATGCTAACTTTGAATTAAGCCAGGAAATAAAAGATACAAAAGTAAAGTTAGTTGTAAATAATAATAAACAAACTCCACTTTATATGTATATGTCAGAAGGAAAATATGTAAAGCATGAAAATGATATTTTTAAAGGTATGTACTATATAGAAGAAGAAAAAAGAGGACAAGGGGCAGAAGAAGATTTAGCTGTACCAGGCGTTTATGAAGTAAAGCTAAGAGCAAACGAAGAAAAATATATAACATTTACATTTTCACTTGAAGAAAATATAGAAGAAATTGATGGAAGAAATATAATAAATCAAGAGATAGCTAGAATTACGGGAATGCTATATGATGCTGATTTATTAGAGGGCAAAAAGACTTATACAGACAAATATAAAATACTAATGAGAGATTTTATGATAGCATCAGATAATTTCGTTGTTTATAGACCATCTTTTGCACTTTATACTATTTTAGCAGGTTATCCATGGTTTTTAGATTGGGGAAGGGATACTTTAATTTCATTTGAAGGTTTACTCTTAATTACGAGAAGGTTTAAAATAGCAAGAGAAGTATTATTAACTTGTATTCGTGATGTTAAATATGGTTTAGTGCCAAATGGCTATTCAGGCTATGACAATAGACCATTATATAATAGCGTAGATGCATCACTTTTATTATTCGAACAAGTGCAGAAATATTTAGAATACACACATGATTATGAATTATTAAAAGAACAATTATATGAAGTGCTTAAAAAAATAATAGAAAGCTATAAAAATGGAATAGATTTAGATGGAAACAATATCTTTTTAGACAAAGAAGACGGACTACTTTCTTCTGGAACACCATACACACAAAATACTTGGATGGATGCAAAAATTGGAGATAAAGTAGTAACACCAAGAAATGGAAAAGCAGTTGAAATAAATGCATTATGGTACAATGCATTATGTATAATGTCAGAATATGCAAAACTATACAGAGAGAAAGATTTAGAAAAAGAATATAGAGAGTTAGCAAAAAAATGTAAAGAAAGCTTTATAAAGAAATTTTACAATAAAAAGAGAAAAAGCTTAGATGATGTAGTAGGAGATAGCAAAATAAGACCAAACCAATTATTTGCAATAGGTTTATCGCATCCAATTATAGAGCCTAAATTAGAAGAAACAAAAGAAATATTTGAAACAGTTACTAAAAAACTATTAACACCTTACGGACTAAAAACGCTAGCAAAAGGAGAACCGGGCTATAGAGAAATATATGAGGGTGACCAATTAAAAAGAGACATGAGTTATCACCAAGGAATTACTTGGCCATGGCTATTAGGAATATATTCAGACAGTTTTCTAAAAATTATAAATGCAGAAAAAAATAAAACTAAAAAGAAAGAACTACAAGAAAAATATGCAAAATTTGTACAAAATTTAGAAAATACTTTTTATGAAGAAATGTATAATCGATCTACAGTTGGAAGCATAAGCGAAATTTATGATACAGCAAAGCCATTTGAAGCAAAAGGAGCATTTGCACAAGGCTGGTCAGTAGCAGAAGTATTTAGAATTATAATAAAATATCATAAAGAAAATGATTAAATTAAAAATAACAGTAAAAAATAAATTAAAGTAAAAGTATAAATTCAAGCAAAAATGTAAATATAAATTAAAATACATTCAGTAAAAGAAAAATTAATAAAGTAGAAAATAATTAAAAAGAAGAAGGAAATAACAAATGAGAATACTAGGCATAGACCCAGGATTTGCAATAACAGGTTATAGTATTATTGATTATATAGGAAATAGATTTAAGCTTATAACATCAGGTGCTGTACTTACAAAAGCAGGAGAATCATTTCCACAAAGATTACTAAAATTAAACAATGATTTAGAAGATATAATAGATACATACAAGCCTGATGCAATATCAGTAGAAGAATTATTCTTTAATAATAATGCAAAAACTGCAATAAATGTAGCACAAGCAAGAGGTGTTATTTTGGTAGTAGGGTGCAGAAAAGGAATACCTACATATGAATATACGCCACTTCAAATAAAGCAAGCAGTAGTAGGCTATGGCAGAGCAGATAAAATACAAGTACAGAAAATGGTAAAAACAATTTTAAATGTAGAAAACTTGCCAAAGCTAGACGATACAACAGACAGTATGGCAGCAGCTATTTGCCATGCACACTCAGCAAAATTTGCAGAGAAATTGTAAAGGGACCGGGTCCCGATACATCAAAAGTGGGAAGATGGACCTGATCCCTTTACACAAAAATTGGGGGTAGTTGGGACAGGTCATGATAAAATAATAATGAAAGGTAAATCTTATAATGTCTATATACTTAATGTATGGTGAAGAAACATATCTTTTAGAAGCAAAAGTAAAAAAGCTAAAAAAAGATTTTGGAGAATTAATTGCAGGAATTAACTATATACAAATTGATGAAGAAAATGCAGAAAATCTTATTTCAGATTTAGAAACACCTGCATTTGGATTTCCTAAGAAATTAATCATAGCTAAAAATACTGGATTATTTAAAAAAGAAAAAAAGACATCTTCAAAATCAAAATCTAACCAAAAAGATAATGATAATAATATAGAAAATCAAAATAATAGCAGTGAACAAATTGAAAGTAGTGCATTAAGTAAAAAAAGTAAAAAGTCAAATATAATAAGTGAAAAAATGACATTGCAAGAAAAAGTAGCAAACTATATTGAAAATAATCAAGATGAATTAAACGATACAGTAGATTTAATTTTTATAGAACAAGAAGTAGAAAAAAATACATTATATCAAACTATTGAAAAAATAGGAGAGGTAAAGGAATTCGCACTTCTAAAATTACCGGATTTAATTGCTAACTTAAAAAAGATTTGTTCTGCATACCAAGTAACAATAGATGATGCAACCTGCAAATATTTAGTAGAATGTTCACGGAACTAGTATGCAAGATTTAATAAATGAAATTAGAAAACTTATAGAATACAAAGGTGCAGGAAATACTATTACAAAACAAGACATAGATAAGCTTTGCATAAAACAGATACAAGCAGTTATTTTTGATTTAACAGACAATTTAGGCAAAAAGGAAACAGCAAAAGCACTAGAAGTATTACATGGATTAGTTATAAATAAAGAACCAGTGCAGAAGATTTTAATTACATTATATAATCATTTTAAAAAGTTATATATTATAAAGGTAGCAGAAAAGAATTATCAAGATTTAGCAGTAGCTATGAATTTAAAGCCTAATCAAATGTTTTTAGTAAGCAAATATAAAATGCAATCTAAATATTTTTCTGAAGATGAGCTAAGAAAAATATTAGGAGAACTTATAGATTTAGATGCAAATTATAAAGTAGGATTAATTGATTTAGATGTAGGATTAGAAGCGATACTTTGTAGATATTGTTCAAAATAATAACAACAAAACATGAATAAAAAATACCAAATTTTCCAATAATAAAAAAGGGAAGGATGGTATTTTTTTATGATGAATTTTAGAACAGATTTAGCCTTAGAAAGAAGAGACTTATACCGTAAAGCAAATAATATTGAAAATGAAGTAGATGGAATAGAAACCGAAGAAGAGGATTATAACGAAAATATTAAAATTACAAAAGTAAAAGTATTAAATGAAAATGGAGAGCAGGCAATAGGAAAAAAGAAGGGAAACTATATTACAATAGACATTAAAAATATGAAAATAGCAGGAGAGGACGATATTCAAAAGGCGTCGGAAGTCGTGACGAAAGAGCTAAAAAACTTAATAGCTAATTTAATAACAGAAAAAGATCCACTTTTAGTAGTAGGACTTGGAAATCTATATGTTACACCAGACGCATTGGGGCCAAAAGTAATACAAGACATAGATATAACAAGACATTTACTAACATATATGCCAGAGGTATTACCAGAAGGCACTAGAGAAGTAAGTGCAGTATCACCGGGTGTACTTGGAACAACTGGAATTGAAACATTAGAAATTTTAAAAGGAATTGTGCAAAACATTCATCCTAAGCTACTAATAGTAATTGATGCTTTAGCATCTAGAAGTATAGAAAGAATAAGTAGTAGCATACAAATTGCAGATACAGGAATTGTGCCCGGTGCAGGTGTTGGAAATGAAAGAAAAGAGCTTACACAAAATACTTTAGGAATACCTGTAATTGCAATAGGTGTACCAACAGTTGTAGAAGCAGCTACAATAGCAGCAGATAGCTTAGATTTATTCATCAAAAAAGTTCAAGAAGAAGCAAAATCAAATGAATTTTTAAATCAATTACAAGAAGAAAATAAATATGAGATGATAAAAGAAGTGTTAGCACCAGAAGAATATAATTTTATTGTAACGCCAAAAGAAATTGATGAATTAATTGAAAATATGTCAAGTGTTGTAGCAAGAGGAATAAATTTTGCAACTCAAAAATAGAAACTAAAATAAAACACCAAATAAAATATATAAAATTAATAGATGAGCAGGGTAAAAGATATAAAGTAAATACTTTATTTTTCTACCTTGTTTTTTATTGTATAAATTTATAAAAATGATAGGAAGAATAGTAAATAAGCAGAAAAGCAAATAGTAAATGTGATATGAAAAAATAAGCTGTTTAGCATATTTTAAAATACAACAAATAATGTAAACGAGAGTGCACCATACTTTATGATTTTTAAGAGCATAAAATATGAAAATAATAGCTATGCCAAAAAAGCCATAGTCGCAATGAGTAACTTCTGCTAAAATACCAATAAAAATAGCAGTAAAAATGCCAAACGATTTTTTTATAATATTATCTAATTTATTATTTTTAAAAAGTGTAAAATTAGAACTACAAATTAAGTTGTAGCAATGAATAGAAAGTAGTCCTAAAAATAAAGTAAAGAATATGTTAAGTGTAAATTCGCTTGAAAACATTGAAAGGAATAGCATAAAAGGAGCTTGTGAAATAAGTGCAAACACAAAAAGCCTTAAAAAATATTTTTTAAGATTTTTCGTATGTATGTATCCTTCTGAAATTTGAAAAGCAAATATAGGAAATGCAATTCTTCCAATTACATTCATAAAGTTAGCATAATTAAATATAGAATCTCCTAAATGGTCAGTTAACATAGTTGTCATGGCAATTATTTTTAAAACAAAACTACTCATATTTTTATTTCCTTAATATTATTTATTTTTACGGTATAGCATTTGGTGACAAATAAATTATAATACGAGTACATTATAGCATATAGATTGGTAGTTCTCAATGTTTAATTACTTTGATAATTTAATTATTTGAAAAATATTTTATAAAAAATGTAGAAATAAAAATTTTGTTATAGTATACTTTTAATGTAAAAAATATGAAGGAGCGAATTTTATGAGTAAACATGCAATTATAATAATAAAAAATAGTAAAAATGAATTCCTACAATACTATGATGCTAGATGGGAAAGCTTTTTGTTTTTGAATTGCAAGCTTATAAATGATTTTGAATCAGAAGTAGTAAAAGAAGTATCTAATAAATTACATATACCAGAAAACGAAATTAGTTGTAATTTTAAAATGGATAAAGTACATACTAAATATTCTGAAAGTGCAAAAATAGAAAAGGAATATCACCATTATTTTTATAATGTAAATATAAAAAATATACCTAATATTATGAACAGCAAAGAATTTAGTATAGATGGTGTGGAATATAAATGGTACAGTATGGAAAACTTAGAAAGTGATGAAAGAATTAAAAAAGTAAATAGCGACATAGTAGGTTTTGTAAAGGATATCGATAAATAAAAGATAGTAGTAATATATCAATTAATTAACAATTTCTAGTCCACAGTTTTTACTGGTATCTAAAAAGATAATGTGATTGCCTTTTTGCAAAGTCACAGTAACCAAAGAAGATATACTTTCAAAAATATCTTTTGACATTTTACCTTTAACAGGGGCAAAAAGCCTAGAACTATTACTAAATTTTGAAGTAATAGTTAAGGAATAAAGTCCCTTTTTCAAAATTATATTTAAAAAATTATCATTTATATCATATTTTATCAATTTAGCGTTATTATAAGTTGTAAATTTGTATTCACTATCATCTACTAATAAATCACAAATAATTCCCTTAAAATTAAAAAATTTGAAAGGTATATCTGCGATCGAAAGCATAAAAGCTGCATTTGAATTTTCAAAATCATTTCCTTGACACCAGATGTATGACTTTGGAAAAGAACAGCCCCAATCTTTTTCCATATATCCAGTAGCATTATCAAATGTTATTTTTTTATCATTAATTGTAATTAAACCATTGACAGTTACATTCATATTAAGTATGGCATGATTACATTCCATAAAAGGAATATACGAAAAAGGTCCCATTATATTTGGATTTAAAAAATTTGTATTTATATTTTTGCCATTAGAATATTTTATATCTCCATATACTGCAAGATTTTGAGAATTATCATTAATGTTAATATGAATATTATTTTTAGAGAAAAAATTATCACCAATTTTTATATAAAATGGATCAGTGCAAAATTTAAAATCATCAATACTAAAATTTACAAAGTATGATGTAGTGTCTGTAATAATTTGTATAAATGCCTTTTTTCATATTCATCTATGTTTATTCCGGGAATAAAAGAAATTGCATGGCTAGGATTGGTATTTTTAAAATACCAACCTTCAAAATAATTTTTACTTGAATTAATATATTTTTCGCCTTGAAATAGCTCTTGATTTTTTATTAAAGATATTTTTTCCATACTTGTATTATTGGCAAATTTTGTATAAATATTCATAAGGTTGATTTTATTTTTATTTTGTTTTATAATAATAAAAGATGCGCGGGTATAATTTAATGGTAGAATGTCATGCTTCCGACCTGATAGTACGGGTTCGATTCCCGTTACCCGCTCCAATCAAAAAGCCAAAGAAAAAATAATATTCCATTCACAAAACCTGAAACATTTTTCTTTAGAGGTAAATTATAAACTTGTTAAAAAACAAAAGAATTTAACACAGAGTATGATGGAGGAAACCAAAGATGGAGGAAACCAAAGATGGAGGACAATTATCAAAAAGCATATAAAGAAGTTATAGAAATATTAAAATATGTACCAGAAAAAAGTGTAAATAAAATACCACAAACAATGCTTGATACATTTAAAGCAAAAATGGATAAAGAATACAATTTTATTGTTGATATAAATAAAGCTTTTGAGGAACAGGAATTATTAGAAGAAACTAAAGCTATATTTGCTAATATATTTAGAGATTATTGGGCTACACCATATCAAAAAGAAAGAATTGAAGCAAAGGAAGAATATGATAGACAGCAAATAGAAAAAATGAAGCAAGAAAAATATAATCCAAACGATATATTTAAGACAAGAAAAATGCAGATTAATGATAATAATATAAGTAATTTGCCAATGGAAGTAAAAAAAGAAAAATTTTATCAAAAAATAATAAGTTGGTTGAAAAAAATATTTAATATAAATTAATGTGTTTATAAATCAAAGGAGAAAAATATTTATGGATACGGAATTAATTAAATTACCAATGAAATTAGGATTAAAGATAAATGAAATATTAAAAGAAAAAATACAATTTATACCAAGAGAAAATAAAATGGGATTATTATCATGTGAGTTTACTATAGATGAGTTAGCATTGATTGATAGATTAAGTTTTGAAAATCCTGTGCAGGGAGACATTGAAGGTGCTCAATTATTACCAAATCTAAAATCTCTAATTATAAAGTCAGTTGGAAATACTACATATACACAAGATAAATATGTAAACTCAATATCTAATAAAGACGGTTCTTGCATCGCAAAATGTAAAAATCTTGAATATCTCGATATAGAAAATCAAGCAAAATTATCTTTTATAGATGTTTCACAAATGAAAAACTTAAATTCTCTTTCTGTTAAAAGAAATGCAGGGTTAGAAGAGATAGATGGACTGGATTCACTTGAAGGATTGTGGCGGCTTAGACTGTTTTGGAAATGAATCTCTAACTCAAATTGAAGGCTTAAATACTGCAATTATGCAAAATAAAGAATTAACAGATTTAAACCTTGATGTATTATTATTTCCAGATGCAATCGCCTATGATTCTAAAACTGGCAAATCTAATGAAGCTACAACAAAGAAATTTGATGAAATGAATATTTCTTGGCATGAAATTTTATCTAATGGTAAAAGCATAAAAATAAATAATTATCAAATGATGAATATGCATAAAACAGCTATTACAGTTTTAGAAGATTATGTTCCAAAACAATGTGATAATCGTACTACTGTAATTGGAATTGAACAATACCTTGCAGAAAATATAAAGTATGATAATGAATCACTAAATAGTGGGCATTCTCATTCTTATTCATCTAAAAACGATAGATTACCATCAATTACTACTGGCCCAATTGCCGGAGCAAATGGTGCATATAATGCTTTTATTTATAATACTTGTGTTTGTGAAGGTTATACAAGAGCAATGCAATATCTTTTAAGGCTCAAAGGAATAAAATCTCATAATGTTCATTGTATTGCGGGAGAAGATACATTGCATATGTCAACAGATAAAGGAAATGATATTTATAAAACCTTTGATTTGCCAGATGATGGTTATCACAGTATAATTTCAATAGACGATGTTGATTGTTTATACGATGATCCTTGTTGGAATGCTGGAAGATATCAAAGAGGCGATAAAACAATGCCTTGGACATTATTAACAAAAGAAGAAATATCTAAAGACCATACTTTATCTTTTAATGAAAGAAATATAGATAATAATACTTTAAAAGTTCCAAGAAATATTATACAAACAGCTATGCAAAGGATTGCAAGATATAGAGAAGAAAGAAAGCGAGATATAAGTAAATTTTCAGAGGAAGAAATTGGAAAAGCTACAATCAATACCCCAACGGTTGATAAAGAAAATGCAGAAAAAAGACAGAAAAGAGACGAACATCAAATGATACAAGAAGGACAAAAAAATATTAATGAATTAGAATAATATAAAAAGCCATTCAAACGAATGGCTATTACTGATGCTTTGCATCAGTTCGGGTCAGGTCCTAATCTAATAAATTATTTCAGACCTAGTAGAATATCAGTTGATTAATCAAATTATTTTTTTTGTGCAAATAAATTTTATGTCTCAGCAGGAAAAAATTATGTAAAATTTGAAAAACTTTGTGAAATGCAGTATAATATAATTAGTATTTGTAAGAGCGAAAAGGCATATAAGGAGGGACAACAAATGAAAAGAGAAATTAATTATGAATTAATAAACGATTTATATATGAGATGGTTTAATGAACGTGATCCTTTTATACAAAGAAAAATAAAAGATGATATAATAAAGAGAATTTCACCATATGAATTATTAATATACAGCGAAAGGTTTTTGTCTCCATATTGAATATGATTTTGAAGCTACTAAAAAGCCACGTTTTTCGAATGAATCAAGAAATGCAAGTGGATTAGTGGGATTATTAACAGGAAAATCTATATGTAAAGGATATTCTGAAATATTAAGAAATGTTTTAAGCTGTGTTAATATAGATTCGAATGTTATAGATGGTGTAGCATCAAATGAAAATGAGCCTCATGCATGGAATCAAGTAAAAATTGGAGATTTATGGTTTAATATAGATTTAACATTTGCTAGAAATGATATACGCGAAGGAAAACCATCTGGAGATTTATTTATGTCAGATATTAATTTTTATGGAGAAAGAAGAAAAGTAACATTTGACCAAGGAAAAGAAAAAAAAGGAAAAAGTATAGAATCAACAGTTAATGACGGGAGGTCACTTAAGGACTTATGGTTCAAATAGTAAACAATGCAAAGCAAATTTAAATCCACTTTTAATATCAAAAGCAATACAAAAATCTAGATTATATGCAGAAGACTATCTTAGAGAAAGCGAATCTACAAATTATAGTGGTTTAATACCATATAATGAAAGCAATGCTGAAAAAATGCGTAATAATTCTAAAAGTATTGAAACACCTACACATTAATAAAGCTAGAAAAAATACAAATTTTTTAATAATTTTTACAAATATTATTTGACAAAATAAAAAAAAGTCTATATAATAAAGAAAATGAGAGCCACAAAGTGGTTACCACAAAAAGTAAAAAAAGTAAGTCATTGCTCGGGTAAAGCAGAATGACTTATTTTTTATTGCCTATGTAGTAAAAAACCGATGATGATTAACAAGGCAACATTTATGATAGTTACTCCTACTAATCCATAGAAAAGTAGGTAAGTTATTTCTAATAAAGCTATTTCTACCATATTAACCACCCCCATATATCAGTCTCACAACATAAGTCGTGGAGTAATATGTATACATCAAAGAGCTAAAAGGTGGCAACGCACTCTGCTTATTCTCATTTTCTGTTTATAACTATATAACATTATTTGATAAAACACAAGCGAACAGAACAAATTTTTGAAAAATTATTATTACGTCAAGTGAAAAGTTAAACGCATTTCTCTAGATATTAAGCATTTCTCTAAAATAGTTGAAAATATTGAATTATTTCTGTATAATATTTCTAGAAAGGAACAATAAGAATGAAAAAATTAGAAAATTTTGAAGAGTTAAAAGCAACAATGATTAACCCTTTAGATAATCCTGATTTTTATGCCCTACTATTATGTGATGATAGATATAGAGAAATGGCATCTCATAGAGGGGCCTTTTCCATGTGCCATAATTATGATCTAGGAAGTACAATTTATAAAAATTATCATGATTTATTAAGCATAGCTATACAACAATATTTACAAAATTCAGATTATCAAGAATATATAAAACATTATCCTAATTCTACTAATCTATCTTATCAAAAAATAGTAAAAGATTTATCAAATGCATTAGAATCACCAGATAAATCATATAGTCTTATCAAAAATGATGAAAAAACAGTAGATCGAATTTTAGGAATCGGAAAAAATATAGATGAAAATAATGGAAAAATGCGTAGTGTAGGATGGTTTTATTTTAAAAGCCATTATTTAAATCCAAAACTAAGTAATAATCCTGTTGAAAATAATGCTATTAAACATAGATTATATTTAGCAGTTGATACAAATGAAATAGCTGAAATGGCAAATAAAATCATTGAAAAATGTAATCAGAAGGACCTTCCATATGATTTTAAAGTACGTATAAATTTTAATGTAAGAAAAGAAAGACAACAGTGTGATTCAATAGTTATTTATTTAACAGATGAAGAGCAAGTAGTTGAATATGTAAATTTTATTAATGAGATTATTGGAGAAGATAAGGAATTAAGTAAACATATTCATAAACCATCTCCACACTTGGGGATAGTTAATGATTATATAGGATATGGCTTTGAACCACAATTAAGGATAGGAAGAACATCTTATTCTAGCTTATTAAGAGAAGCAGTTACTAGTATTCCAACAAAAAAGATAGCAATAAATATACTTCAAGCTTTGGCTAATCAAAAAAACATAGAAGAGTATCAAGAATTAATTGACTTACTTAAAAGAAGCGGAGAAAAGACACCACAAGAATATGAAGAATTAAAGAAATACTTTTCAGAGTATTTTAAACAAGAAAATATGAATTTAGTTGAAATAAAAGAGTTACGACAACAGATTTCAAAAAATTTAGTAAAAAAACACCCTCAACTTCCAAAAGATAATATGTTCAATATTGATGTAGAGGATGTTTTATATCAACTATCTTTAGAAAAACAATCAGAAATAGATAATGAGAGATAATAATTAAAGAAAGAGAGGAAAAGCTTTTATGGGATTAGTTGTAAAAAATGTAAATAAAAGTTTTGGAACAAAAAAAGTAGTAGACAATATTAGCTTTGAAATGAAAAGTCCTAGCATTTATGGACTTTTAGGAACAAATGGTGCAGGTAAAACTACCACAATTAGAATGATTTTAGGCATAATCAAAATGGGTAGTGGAGAAATTACATGGAATGGAAAGCATGTAGAAAGAAAACATGTAAACTTTGGATATTTGCCAGAAGAAAGAGGCGTGTATCCAAAAACAAAAATATATGAGCAAATTATGTACTTTGCAAGATTAAAGGGAATGGATAAGAAAAAGGCAGAAGAAAATTTACTTTACTGGGCAAAAAAATTAGAAGTAGAAGAATACTTACAAGTAACTCCAGAAAAATTGTCAAAAGGAAATCAACAAAAAATACAATTTATTACTGCAATTATACATGAACCTGAATTATTAGTATTAGACGAACCATTTAGTGGTTTAGACCCAGTTAATACAGAGCTTTTAAAAAATGTAATTTTAGAGCTTGTTCGAAAAGGTACATATATTATAATGTCAAGTCATCAAATGCACTCTATTGAAGAATTTGCTTCAGATATTTTGATTTTAAATAAAGGAAAAACGGTTTTACAGGGAAACTTAAAGGAAATTAAAGAAACTTATCCTGCAAATAAAATAATGTTAAGCACTGTGGAAAATGCTGATTCTATAATAGCTGATGCAAACTTAAAAATATACAGTAGCAAAGATAATGACTATATTATAAACATAAAAAATGAAGATGAAGGCTATAAATTATTTAGCTTACTTGCTAAAAACAATATTAGAGTAGAAAAATTTGAAATAATGAAGCCAAGCTTACATGATATTTTCATTGAAAGGGTAGGTGAGTAGTAATGAAGGATTTATGGGTAGTAGCATCATATACAATTAAAGATATGCTAAGAAAAAAAGCATTTTTAATATCAACTTTAATAATTTTAATAATGATAGTTGTAGGATTTAACATACCAAACATAATAGAAGCTTTCGAAGCAAATGATACAGAAGGAGCAGAAGAAAATTTTAGCAAAGTATTAGTAGTAGACAGTGAAAATATCTATAATGGAATGTTAGAAAAATTAAACGATATGCAATTGGGCTATAAATTTGAAATCGCAAATTACGAAATTCAATATGAAGAAATAAAAAATAAAATAGAAGCGGGAGAGATAGAAGAAGCACTAGTTATTACTAAACAAAATAACACTGTAAAGGTGGAATATATTTTAGAAGATATTACAATGATGAATAGTATTCCAGAAGAATATACTATTGCTTTAAGTAATTTATATACAGATGCACAGTTATCTAAGTTAGGTTATACAGAAGCACAATTACAAGACTTTAAGCCAATGTTTGAATATGAATTAAAACAAACAGGAGAGCAAGAAGTTAAGGGTAATGTTTTTGTAATAATGCTATTATCATTAGTATTATTCTATGCAATTTACTTTTGTGCATACCAAGTATCTACATCAATTACAACAGAAAAAACATCAAAAATTATAGAAACATTAGTCACTTCAACAAAACCAAAAACTATTGTATTAGGAAAAACTTTAGGTATAGGAATAGTAGGATTAGTACAAGTTGCAGTTATTATTACAGTTGCAGCTACTTGTGCATATTTCTGCTTACCAGAAGGTTTACTTTCAAGTGTATTAGATTTATCTCAAATCACACCAACACTTGCAATATTTACAGTAATTTACTTTATCTTAGGTTATGCCACTTATGCTTTATTATATGCACTTACAGGCTCAACAGTAGGCAAGCCAGAAGATGTACAAACAGCTAATGGCCCAGTAGCTATTGTAGCTGTTATAGGATTTTATTTATCATACTTTACTATGATGAATCCAACTAGTAACTTAAATGTATTTGCTTCAATATTTCCATTTTCATCACCCTTCTGTATGCCATTTAGAATTATGATGGGAATAGCAACTACATCACAAATTGCAATATCAATTGCTGTACTAGTTGCAACAATTTTAGTAATTGCTAATGTATCTATTAAGATTTATTCAAATGCTATTTTGAATTATGGAAGTAAAATAAGCTTTAAAGATATGATAAATATGTATAAGAATAAGGATGATAGGAACAGCTAAATTAGAAAACCATTTAATGCATTAGGTGGACCATTAAATCCAAGCAATCTTTCCAAGCAAATCTTTTCAAGTATTTGACATTTAAAATAATGCATGATATAATTATAAAGTCAGATACTTTTTATATCAATCCTTTTTTGATTATGAAAAGAACAACAAAGTAAAACTAAATAGTTTTAAGGAGGTTTTAGTATGTCAAATCATTACGACGAAATACTACTTGAAGACGCGAGGCGAGAATTTGTGAGGGAGTATGGTTATTGGCTTGATGTACCCATAAGAATTCGAGCTCGTATTAAAGACAAATGGGGTACTATTAACTATCTCACAGAAAAAGAAGTTTCTGAGTTTAAGTACGACGAAGTGCAACTTAAAAAATATGCCTATCCACTTCGGGTTCGTATTGGAGACAAATGGGGTATTATTGATTACTTCGGAGGCGGCGAAATCTGTGAAGTTAAGTACGATGATTGTTATTGCTTTAGACATGGCAATCCAGTTGTAGTTCGAATTGGAAACAAATGGGGGTTTGTTGATCGCTATACTGCCAAAGAAGTTTCTGAAATCAAGTATGATGAGGTGGATAATCTTCTTGGTAAAGGTCATCTAGCATCAGTCCGGATTGGAAACAAATGGGGCGCAGTCGATTACGACACTGGGAAAGAAATCTGTGAGATTAAGTATGACAAAGTAGGAGAATTTTTTGGCCGTATGGTTCCTCCTTGGTTCGCAGTAGTTCAAGTCGGGAATAAAAAAGGTCTCATTGACTTCAATGGCAAAGAAATTTGTGAAATTAAGTATGATGATGTAAAACTTGAGATTGATTGGCATGACTTTTTTGAAGTTTGCATTGGCGATAAATGGGGTTTCATTGATGAAAATGGTAAAGAAATCTGTGAAATCAAATATGATGCAACGAGAAAATTCCGCTGTGGCTATGGAGCAGTTTGCATTGGCGATAAATGGGGCTTCATTGACGAAAATGGTAAGGAAATCTGTGAAATTAAATACAGGATTGTTCATGATTTCGCACGTCAAGGCTTTACAAAAGTTCAAGAATTTAAAAAAGTTCTTAAGCTTGTAGGAAATTGGCAACTTGTGGAAGTAGGAAATTGGCAACTTATGGACAGAGCAGGACGAACTTACAATCTTGAGCCCGATGGAGATGATAGGGATAAGGAAGTTGCCATAGTCGAAGGACATGTAATTTCTGTCAGGTGGGGTTGGTCCATTCAAATTGATGGTGATGATGGTTATTGATGGTGAGTTTTCGTTATAGACGAAAGTGAACCTGAAATTCATTTTATCACTTTTAAAAACTTCATGAAAAGTGTTACAGTATTTCTGTAACACTTTTTTTAAAAATTTATATTATAAAAAATATAATAAATTGTGATTTAATATATTGAATTTTTGCATTACTGTTGAAAAATGTCGAACGAAAAGCTGTTGAAAAATGTCGAACGAAAAAGCTTGCATTTTATATAAATTTGTGTTTATAATAAAAAAGAGGTGAGTTTTATGAAATTAACAAAAGAACTTGAAGAAAGAATTCAAAAAGAAATTGAAGATATTGAAAGAGAAAAAAAAGAAGGTAAGATTGTATTTTATTCACAGGAAGAATTCATTAAAATGTTGTTTGAGGAAAAGCCAATTGAAAAAACTATATAATTTACATTATTCTAACAAATTCAAAAAACAAGTATATCAAATATGTGATTATATCTTAGAAGAACTGCAAAATCCAATTGCTTCGTATAATTTTAAAATAAAAATCTTACAAACTACTTCTGTTCTCGAATATTTTCCATATATAGGTCAAGAATTTCAAAATACACATTATCGATACTTGCCCATGAAGCAATGGCTTATATTATATGAAGTACAAAATAATTCAGTAGAAATACATAGAATTATAAATTCAAAACAAAACTTCAATTCTTCAAATTTAAATTAGTCAAAATCAGTTTGAAATTTAAAACAAATTAATCCTTTTTAAATTTAAATCTAACTTTATTTTTAATAAATTTTTCAAAAGATTTTAAATCTCCAACGATAAAACCTGTTTTTTCCACGATAAAAGCATTATCTGCATTTAAGTATAAATAAAAATAATTTTCATTTTCATAAACTTTATACAATTTATTATATCTATGTTTAGAACTTGCAATCTCATTTTTTACTTTAAAATACTTATCATAAAAAATATAATAATTTATTAATTGCTTTTGTATTTTATCACTTTTAAGCTCCTTATTTGTTTTATAATAAGGGTAAATAAATCTATAACCTAAAAATGCAACAAAAGCTAAGAAAACTATAACTGCAATTAAATAATTTTTAGCAGAAATTTGAAAAGAAATACAAAAAATAAATAGAAGTGAAAAAATGGCTGTATATACCCAATATTTCCATCCATTTTTCATCTGATGAAATTTTACTAAATTCATATAATTCTTTTTAGAAAGAGTAGTTTTATTTTTAAATAATATTTCCACTAAAAAATAATCTCCTTATTTTAACTAAAATAATTTGCCTTATATTTTTATTTTCCTGTAAAGAATGCTTGCTCATGATTTGAGACTCCTAAAGTAATTATATAATCTGCACAACCAATTGGCATTTCGAATGCAAAAGCACCTGTCCCTATATTAGCAGTTGTATTTCTATCACCAATATTTGTAGTTGATACGTAATATCTGTAATTGTTGTATACTACAAAGGATAAATCTCCAGTTCCAATAACAGAGCTTTGTATGGTTAAATCTTTTTTTATACCAATACTTTTTACATTAGTTAAATCTATATTGTATTCTACTACAACCCATTCACAACCTTCACGTGCATCTTTATATGTAGTTGTAACATAGCTAGTTGAACTTTTTTCACAATATTCTTTTACTTTTTGTGCAGCTTGTGAACCTCTTATTATATTATAAACTTGTACAGGAACATCTACATATTGACCATCTGAATATTTTGAAGCCATACCCCATAAACCAATAGATAATGGATTAGACTTTGAAGATGTTTGAACTTGTATACTTTGATTATTTGTTGATGGATTATTTGTATTATTTGTAGGAACATTAGTATCTGAATTTATATTTTCATTTGTGTTTTCAGTTGGTATTGAATTTTGCACTCCAACATTAGTTGTTGGAATAGAAGTACCATTGTTAATTTGTTTATTTACTGATGTGATATGTGCAATATAACATACGACATATATAAAAATAATGACTAATATTATTAATAATATTATTAACGTTGAAAACTTTATTGTAATCTTTTTGTCTTCCATAACTTATTTTCCTTTCTCTTAAGTGATTCAAAATAATTTTATCGATTTTATAAGATAAAGTCAACACAAAAAACGATTAAATTTTACAAAATATTTAAACGTCAAGTAAAAAGTTAAATGCAAAATATTTAGGTAAAAGTGAATTGTAACTTTTCTGTAAAATATGAAAAATGCAAGTTGTATTTAATAAATAGTTATGATAAAATATACTAGATTTTATGTGGCATAATAAATACTTAGTGAATATGATAAGAAAGTTTAATATTAAAATAAAGCTTATTTAATAACTTAATAAAAAATTTAGTTAAAAAATGAGATAAATTTGAACAAGAAAACTATTAAAAAAGAAAGGTATAAAAATGGAAATAATAGTCGGAAAAACTGCAGGTTTTTGCATGGGTATTACGAGAGCAATAAATATTACAAATGCAGAATTATCAAAAAATCAAAAAGAAGTTACATATTGTTTAGGAGAACTAACACATAATCCTCAAGTAATGGAAAATTTAAGTAAAAATGGTTTAAAAGTTATCGAAAACTTGTCTGAAATACCAAATCCAAAAGGAAAAAAAGTTATTTTTCGTGCACACGGTGTAACAAAAGAAGTTTATGAAGAAGCAGAAAAATTAGGACTAGATATTATAGATGCTACTTGCGTAAAAGTACTTGCAATTCATGAAATAATAAAAAAGTATGCAGAAGAAGGACTACCAATTTTTTTAATTGGAGAAAAAATCCATCCAGAAGTTATAGGCACAGCTAGTTTCTGTGGAAAACAATATGAAGTTATCGAAACAGAAGAAGATTTACAAAAAGCAATTGAAAAATATAAAAAGATGAATATTAAAAAATTACTTGTTATATCTCAAACTACATTTAATTTAGAAAAATTTGAAAAGTATGTAGATATAATTAAAAATGAACTTGAAACTAATATTCCAAACATACAAATAGATATTAAAAACACAATTTGTCAAGCTACAAGAATAAGACAAGAAGAAACTGAAAATCTATCAAAAACAGTAGATGCAATGATAGTAATCGGTGGAAGAAAAAGCTCAAACACAAATAAGTTATATGACATTGCATCAAGAAATTGCAATAAAACAATTAGAATTGAAACACCAGAAGAATTAACAAACGATATTTTAGAAACTTTAAAAAATTGTAGTAAAGTTGGAATAATGGCAGGTGCATCAACCCCTAATGAAAGTATTACAAAAGTTAGAGAAGAATTAGAAAAAATATAACTTAAAATATATTTATAATAAACATTAAGCAAAGATAATTATCAGATTATGAGCATGAAGCTCTAAAAATATAGACTTAGAAACATAAGGAGAGACAAACAAAATGTTTAAAATATTAAGAAATCTTACAAAATCATGGCCTTCAGTAATAATTATAGTATTACTACTTATAGCACAAGCAATGGCAGATTTAAGCTTGCCAGATTATACATCTAAAATTGTAAATGTTGGTATTCAACAAGGTGGTATAGAAAGTGCAGCACCAGAAGTAATTAGAAAGCAAACTATGGAAAAGCTTTTAATGTTTTCAAATGAAGCAAGTGCCATTTTAGAAAATTATACTCTTATATCTAAGAAAGATGAAGGATATATAAAAAAATACCCGGTTTTAGAAAATGAAGAAGTATATGTAAGAAATAAATTAACTGAAGAAGAAACTGAAAACTTAAGTGCTAAAATGGCAAAACTATGGATGATTAATACTAGTGCAGAAGAATACATAAATCAATTATCAGGCAATTCATCTGACATACAAAGCATTATACAAGCAAATCCAATGCAAGCACAAAGTATGTTAGAAAAATTCAATGAGCAGTTAGACCAAATGCCAATTAGCATAATGGAGCAATCTGCAATAGAAAGCATAAAAGAAGAATATAAAGAAATAGGAATAAATATAGAACAATATCAAAATACATATATTGTACTTTCAGGCTTACAAATGTTAGGTGTAGCCTTCTTTAGCATGGTAGCAGGAATTAGTATCATGCTACTTTCTTCACGTGTTGGTGCAAAATTAGGTAGAACTTTAAGAGATAAAATATTTAGGAAAGTATTAGGCTTTTCTACAAGTGAATTTAAAGAGTTTTCAACAGCCTCGCTAATTACTCGTAGCACAAACGACATTCAACAAATACAAATGTTAATAAATATGTTATTTAGAGTAGTAGTATATGCACCAATCATGGGAATAGGAGGGTTCTTTAAAGTATTAGCAAGTAGCGATAATTCAATGGCATGGATTATAGGTGTAGCAGTTGGCTCAATTCTATTTATAATAAGTGTGTTATTTGCAATAGCAATGCCAAGATTCAAAAAGCTACAAATTTTAATTGATAAACTAAACTTAGTATCTCGTGAAATGTTAACAGGAATTCCAGTTATAAGAGCATTCCATACAGAAAGAAGAGAAGAAGAGCGTTTTGACAAAGCTAATAAAGACTTAATGAAAACATATCTTTTTGTAAATAAAGCAATGAACTTAATGATGCCTATTTTAATGTTAATAATGAACTGCATTTCGCTTTTAACAATTTGGGTAGGAGCTAAAAATGTAGATTCTGGCGTAATGCAAGTAGGCGACATTATGGCCTTCTTACAATACACAATGCAAATTGTAATGTCATTCTTAGTAATATCAATGATTTCAATTATGCTACCAAGAGCCGGTGTTTCTGCAAAGCGTATAAATGAAGTATTAGAAAAGAAAAATAGCATTTGCGACCCTAAAAATCCAAAACATTTAGACCCTAACAAGAAGGGATTAGTAGAGTTTGAAAATGTGTCATTTCGCTATCCAGATGCAGATGAAGATTTGCTAACAAACATAAACTTTACAGCAGAGCCAGGAAAAACTACTGCAATTATAGGAAGTACAGGAAGCGGAAAATCTACAATAGTAAATTTAATTCCTCGTTTATATGATGTAACTTCAGGAGAGCTAAAAATAGATGGCGTAAATGTAAAAGATGTAACTCAAAAAGAATTAAGAAATGTAATTGGATTTGTTCCACAAAAAGGAGTTTTATTCTCAGGAACAATAGAATCTAACATAAAATACAGTAATGAAGAAATGTCTGATGAGCAAATGAAGCTAGCTGCTGAAATTGCACAAGCCACAGAATTTATAGATCAAAAAGAAAATACTTATAAATCAGAAATTGCACAAGGTGGAAGTAATGTATCAGGTGGACAAAAGCAACGTTTATCAATAGCAAGAGCAGTTGCAAAAGACCCAGAAATTTTTGTGTTTGATGATAGCTTTTCAGCACTTGACTATAAAACAGATGCAAATTTAAGAAAAGCCTTGGCAGAAAAAACAGAAAATAAAACAGTAATCATAGTAGCACAAAGAATAAATACAATTTTAAATGCAGACCAAATTATTGTACTAGATGATGGAAAAATAGTTGGAAAAGGAACACATAAAGAGCTAATGGAAACTTGCGAAGTATATAAACAAATAGCCTTGTCACAACTTTCAAAGGAGGAATTAGAATAATGGCAGAAAATGAACAAAATAAACCTCCTATGATGAGAGGTCCAATGATGGGAAGAGGTCCTAGAGGAAGAGGCGTAGTACCAGTAGAAAAACCAAAGGATTTTAAAGGAACAACCAAAAAACTAATTAAAAATTATTTAGTAGATTATAAATGGAAACTAATTATTGTATTCATTTTTGCAATAGGAAGTACGATTTTTACTATTGTAGGACCAAAAATTCTAGGTAATGCAACTACTGAAATTTTTAATGGGCTAATTGGAAAAATAACTGGTGGAGCTGGAATTGACTTTGGAAAAATAGCAGGAATACTTTTAACATTACTTGCACTTTATATAATTAGTGTAATCTTTTCAGCAATTCAAAGCTTTACAATGACAAATGTATCTCAAAAACTAACATATCGTATGAGAAACGATATTGCTAAAAAAATTAACAATTTACCAATGAAGTATTTTGATAAAAGGACAAATGGTGAAGTACTTTCTATTATTACAAACGATATTGATACCTTTTCACAAAATATGAACCAAAGTATCACACAAATTATAACTTCAATTTGTACAATTGTTGGTATTTTAATTATGATGCTATCAATAAGTATTACCTTAACTTTAGTATCTATAATTATTTTGCCATTTACAATTTTCTTTGTTCGAATAGTTGTTAAAAAATCACAAAAATACTTCAAAGCACAACAAGATTATTTAGGACATGTAAATGGTCAAGTAGAGGAATGCTATGGTGGTCATAATATTGTAAAAGTATTTAACGGAGAAGAAAAGGCAATAAAAGAATTTTCAAAAATGAATGAAGAACTTTATCATTCAGGTTGGAAATCTCAATTCATGTCAGGCTTAATGCATCCAATAATGAATTTCGTTGGAAATGTTGGGTATGTTGGAATTGCAATTTTAGGTGGATATTTAGCAGTACAAGGAAAAATTACAGTTGGAAATATTCAATCTTTTATACAATACAACAAGCAATTTAATCAGCCAATAAACCAAATAGCACAAATTTCTAGTATGTTACAATCAATGGTTGCAGCATCAGAAAGAATTTTTGAATTTTTAGAAGAAAAAGAGGAAGTACAAGAAATTGAAAATCCGGTTTCTACAAAAGGACTAAAAGGTAATGTAACCTTTGACCATGTACAATTTGGTTATAACGAAGACAAAATTATAATAAATGACTTTAATCAAACTGTAAAAGACGGCCAGAAAGTAGCTATTGTAGGACCTACTGGTGCAGGAAAAACAACAATGGTAAAACTTCTAATGAGGTTCTATGATGTAAATAAAGGTGCAATTTTAATAGATGGGCATAATATAAAAGACTTCAATAGAGGAGATTTAAGAAAAACCTTTGGAATGGTTTTACAAGATACATGGCTATTTGGAGGAACTATTAAAGAAAACATTAAATATGGCAAGCCAGATGCAACAGACGAAGAAGTAATTGCAGCAGCAAAAGCAGCACATGTGCATCACTTTATACAAACCCTACCAAAAGGCTATGACATGGTAATAGACGAAGAATCAAGCAATATTTCACAAGGACAAAAGCAATTATTAACAATAGCAAGAGTAATTTTAACAAACCCTGAAATATTAATTTTAGATGAAGCAACAAGCTCAATAGATACTAGAACAGAAACTCAAATACAAGCAGCAATGGATAATTTAATGAAAGGAAGAACAAGCTTCATTATTGCTCACCGTTTATCTACAATTAGAAATGCAGATGTTATTTTAGTTATGAATAATGGTGATGTTGTAGAGCAAGGAACACATGAAGAACTTTTAGCTAAGAATGGATTTTATGCTAATTTATATAATTCGCAGTTTGAAGGTGAAGAAGAATAAATTATTTTAAAATTAAATACTAAAATATATAATAGTTTTTATTATATATTTTAGTAAAAGTAAATGTAGTAAAGGACTTATAATAGAATGAATGAAGATAATGTAAATTCAAGAATGCAAGATAAAGAAAATAAATATGTAGGTAGTAGAAAAAATAGAGCTAAAAAAAGAAAAAATAAGATAATAAATGTTATATTAGTAATATTAATAATCGTTTTTATTTATTCCACATATCAAGTAGTTATGTGGCTTATAAGTGATAGACAAACTAAAGAATTAGAACAAGGATTATTTTCAAATGTTGTGCAAGACGATACTGAAAGTATTGAAAATATTGGAAATGATGAAAAGCCTATTACAATAGATTTTGAAAAATTAGAAGAAGTAAATAAAGATGTAATAGGATGGATAAAAGTAAAAGGTACTTATATTAATTATCCAATTATGCAGGGTAAAACAGATGAGTATTATATAAGAAAAGATATTAATAAAAAATATAATATAGCTGGTAGCATATTTGTAGATGCAAGTACAAAACCAGATTTTACAGATGATAATACAGTAATATATGGACACAATATGAAAAATGGAAGAATGTTTTCTAATTTATTAGATATTTACAATGGTAAATATGGAGATGATATATATGTTGAAATTTATACAAAAGAAGGAATGAGCAAATATAAAGTAATGGCTTCATATGTTGAAAAGCCAAATTTATCACTTGTTCAAAAAAACTTTACAGATGAAGAAAAAGAAAATTATATAAATAATGCGATAGAAAAAAGTAAAATTAAATTTAAATGTAATAGAGATTATACTAAAAGTATAATAACTTTAATTACATGTGATACAATAAATACAAAAAGAGTATTAGTACATGCAATTAAAGAGTAGATAAAAATAATTAAATAGTAAAACAAATAAAAAAAGATAAACCCTTTACTTAAAATGTATTATTTATAACACTTATAAAAATAGAGAAAAGAGAAAAAATATGAGTAAAAAAAGTAAGATTTTGAAAATAATTTCACTATGCATAGTAATAGCAATTGTAGTAGGAATTACAATTTATTTGATGCCAATTGTAAAGAATTTGTCAACTTCTGAAGGACAAGAAGCATTTAAGGAGAAAGTAACAAATTCTGGCTTCATAGGATTTTTAATGCTATTTGACTTACAATTCGCACAAATATTTTTATTCATAATTCCAGGAGAACCAATAGAAATACTAGCAGGAATTTGCTATGGAGGACTATGGGGAACAGTATTTATAATGATTGCAGCTGCAATAATTTCAGCCTTTATTTATTTACTTGTGCATATACTAGGAAGAAAATTTATATATGATTTTGTAGATAGTAAAAAGATAGAAAAAATAGAAAATAGTAAAGTATTTCAAAATCCAAGAACAATTCGCTTTATAATTTTTATTCTATTTTTTATTCCGGGAACACCAAAAGACTTACTTACATATATTGCAGCACTACTTCCAATAAAGCCACTAGATTTTATTATTATTTCAACAATAGCTAGATTTCCATCGGTTATTTCTTCTACATTAGCAGGGGCAAGTCTACTTCATGGGGATTGGCACATTAGTTTAATAATTTATGGTGTAACCTTTTTAATAGTAGCAATAGCTATTTTTATAATGAAAAAATTTGATAAAGATAAAGTGACAGATGAGGCAATAAGAGCAATAAAGTAATTACTATAAGAGTATAAATTTAAAATATTAAGTAGCTAAAAAAGAATAGTAACATAAAATGAATTAAATTCAGTAAAAATAAATACAGTAATAATTAGAAATTGAATTAAAATGATTGACAATTGAAAAATGCGAGAGTAAAATAATTCTGTTAAAAATAAATGGATAGGTGATTTATATGGAAACTGTAACAATGGAAAAAATAGTTGCACTATGCAAAGGAAGAGGATTTATATACCCAGGATCTGAAATTTATGGAGGATTAGCAAATACATGGGATTATGGACCTCTAGGAAGTAGATTAAAAAACAATATAAAGGATACATGGAGAAAAAGATTTATTCAAGAAAGAAAAAATAGTTATGAAATAGATGCTGATATCTTAATGCATCCAAGAGTTTGGGAAGCATCAGGACATGTAGCAAGCTTTTCAGATCCATTAATAGATTGTAAAGAATGTAAAATGCGTCATAGAGCAGATAATTTAATAAATGATTTTGACCCTAATGCAGATGCAGATGCTATGTCACAAGAGCAAATGATAGAATATATAAAAGAGCATAAAGTACCATGCCCTAATTGTGGAAAATCTAATTTTACAGATATTAGGCAATTCAATTTAATGTTTCAAACATATAGAGGTGTAACAACAGATAGTAAAAGTGTTATTTATTTAAGACCAGAAAATGCTCAAGGTGAATATGTAAATTATTTAAATGTACAAAGAACAGCAAGAGCTAAAATACCATTTAGTATAGGTCAAATAGGAAAAGCTTTTAGAAATGAAATAACACCAGGAAACTTTACTTTTAGAACAATTGAATTTGAACAAATGGAATTTCAAACTTTCTGCAAAGAAGGAACAGACTCAGAACTATATAACTATTTTAAAGAATATGGTAAAAAATATTTTATGGATTTAGGTTTACCTGAAGAAAAATTAAGATTCCATGACCATGAAAAATTGGCACACTATGCAAAAGAAGCTTGTGATATAGAATTCTTATTCCCATTTGGTTGGGGTGAAATAAATGGAACTCATAATAGAACAAACTTTGACTTAACAAGACATCAAGAATATTCAGGCAAGAGTATGGAATATTTAGATCCAGAAACAAACGAAAGATTTATACCATATATTATAGAATCAACTTATGGACTAGATAGAACAGTATTAGCTATTTTATGCCAAGCTTATGCTGAAGAAGAAGTAGCAGAAGGTGATACAAGAACTGTACTACATTTAAATCCAGCAATAGCACCATACAAGATAGCAGTTTTACCACTTTCTAAAAAGTTAAGCGAAAAAGCAGAAGAAGTATATGAAAAGCTTTCTAAGAAATTTATGTGTGACTATGATGAAGCAGGAAGCATAGGAAAAAGGTATAGAAGAGAAGACGAAATAGGAACACCATATTGTGTTACAATAGATTTTGATACATTAGAAGATGATACAGTAACTATTCGTGATAGAGATACAATGGAACAAATTAGATTAAAAATTGACGAAGTTGAAAAATATATACAAGATAGAATAGAATTTTAAAATTATTAAAATTGTTTAAAGTCGTATAATTAAATATAAAAAACCCCGGCACCTATTGGCACCGGGGTCTTTAAAAATATTGGAGAGATAAATGGAAGTGGTTGTGGTGTTGGCAAAGCAAAGAAGGGTGAATCAAAGGGAACAGTACATTGGGTGAGGACTATGGATGGGATTTATTTATACACTTCCGTCTCTCCTTTGGGCCGGATTTTTTATTCCGCCCATATACGAGGATTCTTGGATATTACCAAGACTGATAATATTATAATACAAATTTATGTAAACGTCAATACTTTTAACTAAATTAATTGATTTTTAATTGAAAAATATTAGCATAATCCACTATCATGATCAAAGATTGTGGGGGGATACGAGAACCTTATTGTTTAACAATAAAAAAATCCCCGCCGTAGTGGGGGATTTTCAACCCAAAAAATCGAGACGGCGGGGAATATATGTACCCCGCAATATTAGGCAACTTCAGCCCAAATAAGTCGAAAAAACGGCGGGGAAAATTATGGAGGTGTAAACAAGTACCTGAGCAAAAGAGTACTTGGACAACCTTGCCTAGTAGGCATGCATTATATAAATTCTACATTGTAACATCTATATAATACAGTCGCTAAGTAAAGCCACTTGTATGCGGGGATTTCTCGGGTTTCATTTTATTTATTCCTTTCTTTTGAAATATAGTCTACTTCACAGATAGAAATTAAATAAAAGAAAACTAAGTAAAACCGCTTACATAACACCACCGAGTAGGAAGACTCATGATGAATCCACCTTTCATGTAAATTTGCTTAATTTTCAAGCATAGACTTATTATATCACTTGTTTATGTAAATGTCAACGATTGACTTTTTATTTATAAAAAAAGATTGTTTTTAATTTATTAAAAAAGACTTCTTCATTTATGTTAAAATACTTGCATTTGAAATATTAATTAGTATATAATTTAGAAAATAAATTTATATAATAGTAAAAAACTTAAATATAAAAAATCTTAAAATAAAAACAATAATTAAAATAAATATAAAAGAAAATTATAGAAAGGAAACTTTAATGGGCAATATTATATATATTCTTAAAAGATTAAAAACAATGGATACAAAAGCCATGAAGGAGAAAATCAACTCAATCCATGAAAAAACTAAAATGTCTAAGTTTGCTATATTTATGGATATGCAAAAATGTGCAAGACGATATGGTGCAGGTTACATGGACTACGATTTGTATGAAATGTATAACCTAACTGATGAGCAAAGAAATACATATTTAACAAGAGGAAGAAACAATGAGCTTGTTACAAAATATTGTGACAAAAGCAAATTGCATTATTTTATGAACAAAGACGAATTCAATAAAACTTTTAATAAATATATAAAAAGAGATTGGATAAAAGTAAACGGAGAGCCAAAAGAAAAAGTATTAGAATTTTTAAATAAGCATAGTACATTTATGGCAAAGCCAATTGATGGTGGATGTGGTAAAGGAATAGAAAAAATAAATACATCTTCGTATAATTCTTTAGAAGAACTATATTCATATTTAACTAAGGAAGGAAATAACTTTGAACTTGAAGAGGTAATAGAGCAACATCCAGATGTAGCTAAAATTTATCCAAATGCAATAAATACAGTAAGAATTGTAACAATTGTAACTACTAAAGATGGAAAGTCTTTGCTTACAATTCCAGAAGAAGAAAGAAAAAATGTAGAGTTAGAGCCACATATTATTTGCTCGTATTTTAGAATAGGTAATGGTGGAAGATGTGTAGATAATTTTAATAGTGGTGGAATGGTAGCACCAGTAGATGAAAATACTGGAATAGTGCTACAAGTAGCAATAGATAAACAAAAAAATGTATATGAAAAACACCCACAAACAGGTGAAATAATAAAAGGCTTTAAATTTCCATTTTGGAATGAAGCTATAAATTTATGTAAAGAGGCATCAAAGGAAATTCCTGAAATGGGATATGTTGGCTGGGATGTAGCATTTACACCAAATGGCCCTCTTTTTGTGGAAGCAAATGAATTTCCAGGTCATGATATTTATCAATTACCAGTGCATACTCCTAATAAAATAGGAATGATGCCAAAATTTGATTTTAGCAAATAGAAAAAAGTGCAAAAGAAAATAGCAAATGTTAATAATGAAACGCTATAGATTAAAGTGAGATTTATGTTTTATGATAATTAAAAACTGAGAGGAGAAAAAATTGAGCGAAGAAAGTAAAAAGCAAGAAAATCAAGTTAATCAAGAAATACAAATAAATGAAGAAAAAAGTAAAGAAAAAAATAAAAAATCAGGTTCCTTCATGAAAAATGTTCTAATTCTAATGTTCGCACAAATAATGGTAAAAATATTAGGATTAGTGTATAAATTTGTAATAACTAATTTTGAAGGCTTTGGAGATACTGGACTTGGATATTATTCAGCAGGTTACCAAATTTATTCAGTACTACTTGCTTTGTCATCAATAGGAATACCAAGTGTTATTTCAAAATTAGTATCAGAAAGAATTGCAATAGGAGATAATAAAGGTGCAAATAGAATATTTAAAATTTCTATGACATTTTTTGTGGGCTTAGGAACAATATTGTCGTTAGGATTATTCTTTGGTGCAGAATATATTGCAACTGCAATATTCAATGTACCAGACACAAAATACGTAATGCAAGTATTAGCACCAGCAATAGCATTTGTTGCAGCATCTGCAACACTTAGAGGCTATTTTGCAGGTCAAAATGATATGAAGCCAACAAGTTATTCACAAATAATAGAGCAATTTTTAAACTGCGTATTATCTATCACATTTGTATATGCATTACTTGGAAGAGAGCCTTACATAATGGCAGCAGGTGGAAACCTATCAACTACACTTGCAATATTGCTAACATTTGTATATTTAATTGCTTATTATAAGAAAAAGAGATTAAAAGTAGATAAAGATCAAGAATCGCCAGAGGAAAATTTAACATCATGGAAATTATTAAAGAAAATATTAGTTATTTCTATACCTGTAACAATAAGTTCTATAATTTCTGTTGTAAATCCACTTATAGATAGTGCAACAGTAAGTAGATGTATACAAGCAGCATTTGCAAATATGTACCCAATAAAAGAACAGCTAGAAGCATTAGCTATGAGCAAGGCAGGAATACTTGCTAAAGTAGATACACTAGTCAATTTGCCAACAGCAGTAAATGTAGCATTTTCTACTGCATTGGTCCCTGCAATTTCAGCAGCACTTGCCAAAAAAGATAATGAAACAGCATCAAAAAGGATGACGTTTTCTATATTTGCATCCCTTTTAATAGTGCTTCCATGCACAGCAGGATTTATGGCATTAGCACAACCAATATTAAATTTAATATATCCATCTGCAAATGGTGGAGCAGAGGTTTTAATGATATTCTCAATTCCTATGATATTTATAGCATTAAACCAAACTATAAATGGAGGACTATATGGACTTAATAAAACCTATATTCCAGCAATAGCCTTAGCAGTAGGAGCAGTTATTAAATTTGTATTAAATATTATTTTAATAAGTAATCCAAAAATTGAAATAATGGGAGCAGGAATAAGTTCTATAGTTTGCCAATTAGTTGCATTTTTAATTACCTTCTTAACATTAAGAAAATATATTAAGATAAAATTCAAGCTAGGAAGAATGATAATAGCGCCAATATTTGCAGCATCAATTATGGGGGTATGCACCTACTTTATAAATCAAGGTTTAAACCAAGTAATATCAAATTCTATAAGCACAATAGTATCAATAATATTAGGTGCAATTATATATGTAGTTTCAATATTCTTACTTAAAATTTTAACCAAAGAAGATATAATGATGATTCCTTTTGGAACTAAGATATATGCCATTTTAGTAAAATTAGGAATTTATAAAGATATAGAAAGTGAAAATTAGATAGAAGAATTTACGAGAAGTGAAAAAAGTAAAGCAATACCGTAGATAAAGGAAAATTGTTTAAAATTGTTGCCAATGAAATTTTAAAATGTTGTATATTGGTTAAATATAAAAGTAAATTCCACTTTTAACTGAATTTACTAGTCCAAGAGAAAAGTCCAGTAAATTAAGGACT